>JAESRW010000313.1 GCA_016764395.1 Flavobacteriales bacterium | reverse complement strand
TAGGCTTTTAGTTTCATTGATTTCTTTAATATTCCAACCATTACCATAGTTTGTAGCTTCATTTTTGTTTAGGGTATAATTGGTAAATGCTTTATCTAAAATGGTTTTGCTTACTAATTTATAATCTCTTAATGCATTCTGCCATGTTAGCATATCATCCACATTAGATAATAAAGACCCTGCTGCATAGGGTAAAGTAAAACTAATATGCATTGCATTTGTAAATCCATCTCGGTTGTGATAGCCTGAAACTCTATTCTTAAATATTTTTCTATGGCTGGCATAGAAAGAGGAAGTCATACTTAATTTTTTAAATATATTTTCTTCAACAAAATCACCATAGCTCATATCGGATATGGATTCTATGATATAACCCAATAGGATATAACCAGAGTTATTGTATTTATATTCTTCACCTGGAGAAAAATCCATGGGCTCATTTTTAAAGAAATCAATAAGTTCTAAAGGGCTTAGATCTTTTTTTGAAATTTCCATTAATCCCTTCACTAAACAAATATTCCCACCAATGACTGAACCCACCTTATTAGTCGCCAAGCTATGCCGAAAATTCAAGATAGATTATCATAAGGTTATGGCCCACTACGATGTAGAGGCTAAAATAGATCTCACGGATGCATTGCTGAAAATGGTTACACTCATTATTAAACCTGAACATGAAAACTACCTCCAGGAATTTAACCAACTGAAGGCCGGATTATTGAGAAAATATCGAAGTCGGTTGAAGCCATTCATTCATGCCCGGCTGTACACCTATTTTAATCCTTCGTACGCTTTGGAAGACAGAAATAATATTACTGAGGAGGAACTAGAAGAGGGCCTGACAGATTATCAGTACAATAGTTTCTTACAGTTGATTTCCACCGTTCTGCGTGGAGGATATCAGATGTTCAATTTGGAAAGTGCCCCCAATGGAGTAGCGGAAGCAGGCAAATTATTGCCCCCAATGGAATGGCTAGGCACACAAAAAGAACTGGCGGAATGGATCGTGGAATCACAGAAGAAGGGATGGCTCGGCAAAGTTAATTCTCGTCAAATCCAGCAAGCATTTACGAAAACAGCAACCATAGGTCAACTACTTAAACCTGCTGTGGATAGAAAAACCCTGGAAAGCACCTACGATCAAATCTATACCGTACAGTATAAACCAAAATTTGACACCATCCGCCAAAACCCTAAGCAGCTGAATTTCAATACACTTACTTCCCCAAACTCATTACGGTAATCGTTACGGTAATGAATTAGGGATGTAAATCATCTCACATTTGTCCTGAACAAAATCACAGGACAATGCAAGACTTAATTCTCATTTCGGTATCACAGCATGAGCTTAAATGCCTCATCGAACAATCTGTAATAAAGGCGCTTGATTCTGCAAGTAGCCAAGCGTCGGGTGTAGATACGATTCAGAACGAATACCTCAACATCAAACAGGCAAGTGAATTCACGCACATTGCCGTCGCGACCCTGTACGATTATACGCACAAGAGGAAGATTCCCTTTAGCAAAGTGGGTAAACGCCTCCTTTTCTCCAAGCAGGAACTTGTCGAGTGGATCTTCAAGCACAAGCGCAACCCCAAAGGTGAGACCGGCGAACAGGCCAATCAAGACATTTAACACAATTCMAWTAATCAATTATCAATTAACCGGYTTGCTATARGCAGGCACAAAACCAAAAACATCATGAAAACAACTTTYACAGTACCGGAAGAGGGAATGGTTCCCTTTGYGGATGTTCTCTTAGAGAGTTCATTTTCYAATGAAATCATTGGAACAACAGAGGAGAATGAGATTCTCATTGAAGTCCATTATACCAAGGCTCAACATAAGGAGATTGAAGAACTCATGGATATTGTTGAACCCGAAGARGAGGAGACAGGGGAATTCGACRAYGAATAAARMSGTTTCCGACAGGGCAATGCTGTTTTTNCGGGGTTGCCCTGTTCCTTAATGACTAAAACCAAYAWTYRCTATGCAAGATCAGCAACATATCACYATCMACGAAGCACTGGCYGAATTTGAAGCWGTGATTAACGAATTGGAAAAGGATGCCATCCGTTACAATAAACGCATTTCTGCCACCGAGGATATGTGGCAKCGCAGCCAAGTGTATYTGAACGARAAGGTAAGACTGATCAATCGGYTATCYTCTATCATACATGCCATTGACCAACTAAARCATCCSGAYCAATGGCTATCCATCCAAAATACCACCGAGCARTTACAGAGAGAAGACAAGGAGCTGTCAGGGGTTAATGTGATGATCCCGTTAACTCCAGAAAAGGATAACAACCGGATTGCTGTTATTGACCTTTCAATCGCGKTACGCCATGCTTGAACACATAGACATTCTGCCACTTACAACCCGTGAAAGAGAGGAAACGGGAAAAGCCAATTTTGAGAAAATACTGCGGTCCAAGTCGTTTCTGGAAGAGCACATCACTAAGCAAGTGACCTTTGCCAGTCCCATCATTGAACGAGATCAGCAGGGAATTTTACACCCGAACACGATTAATGTCATTCAGGGAAAAGCAGGSGTMCACAARAGCCGCYTGGTRGAAAGCCTGTGCAGCTGCCTTYTGACCAATAAGCCAGAAAACAACTTCTTGGGATTCAGAAAACGGTTGCTGGATTTTAATGCTTATTCCGTCCTGTATATAGACACAGAGAGAAATCTCAAAGACCAATACTTATATGCCTTGCAGCAAATCAAAATCAAGGCCGGTTACGCCATAGAAACGGACCTTCCCAACTTTGATTTTATCTCACTCATTGARATACCAAGAGATGAACGGTTTGAAGCGGTCAAACAATACCTGGAATATGTGAGGAGTAAGTATTCCAATCATATTTTYATTGTGYTGGATGTACTTACCGATTGCATTTCCAATTTCAACGATCCCAGGGAAAGCTTGAAGTTGGTGGACCTGCTGAACGTAATGATCAACCGCTACAATGTGACGTTCCTCTGCGTCATCCATGAAAACCCCACCGACAACAGCAACAAAGCCAGGGGGCATTTGGGAACTGAGATCATGAACAAGGCCAGTTGCCAGATGCAGATTTCCTTTGAAAAGGATAGGCAGCACCGTGACACAGATCTCATCAAGGTTAAATACTTAAAAGTGCGGGTAGGCCGAAAACCTGATCCTTTCTTCTTGCAGTATTCAGCGGAAGAAAAGGGGCTGGTAGTCGCTGACATTGGCYTGGTGAGCGAGGTGATGAACAGCAAAGGTAAAATCAACCTGYACGASTTGAAAGAACGCCTGACCGACATCYTMATAAAGCCGATGGAACGCAAGAGATTGATCGCCATTTTAACCGACGAATTTTCCTGYGGACAGCGCACYGTYGAAGAGCGTTTRAAAGCYATGATTGAAARYAAGGAAGCTMTTTTGAACSACCAAGGGCARRACTGCTGTTTGGAGAAAGAAACRGAAAACCGRTTGAAGRTTTACAGGCTCTCCCCTATTGACACCAAMCCAAWTTAGKMCGATGMAARCACGCYCYTTAATGACTTTTGCAAATGACTWTTGCRGCCTGTTTTGCAAAACCCAACCCCACTTTTGCAAATTGCAACCCGGTATAAGGGGTCTGCAAATTGCAAAAGACAMACTCAAGCGTCAAATACCCATCAAKAATCCGTCAAGAAAGGGTCAAGTAACGAGCAGWWGCCGTCAATTATCCATAAATAAGTGTCAAGATCATTTCGCTMTCTCATCRGGAAATAAMGGCTTTGACCCGTRTTTACACTTAAGGGACGTAAAAACAGGSCGAAAAGAGCTCCTGAATTTTAGCACCCTTAAAAGCCCCAAGAACACAGCCGGATTTCCGGCATTTACAAGCCCCTATTTCAAGGTACCTGCAAAAGTAGTTTTGCAAAATGCAGGACGGTTTTGCAAAAGTCAAAACAGCCATAACCTTGTTTCATTTTAACCCCACCCACTATGAATTGTTTCGAGTGTAATAAACCGTTTAAAGCAAAAAGGAGTGACGCCAAGTATTGCTCTCACAATTGCAAAGTAAAAAACTACAACCGCAGAAAAAAGCAGCAGGCGATTTTTGAGCAAAGCCAAATGGCCTTCCAGGCGGAGCAGCAAAAAAAGAACGATGACATTCAAGGCACCATCGCAGGYATTGARGCGAAAAACAACGCCCTWCAAASCMTGTTGAATAAACTGATGACAGAACGTACTACAACCCCTGAAAAGATCAACGCACTCCGAAACGACATTACCTTGGCAGAAGAAGAAATAGCAGCATTGCTAGATGCATTGGCATTGGATGAAGAGGCGTTTTATCAATGCTATTTTGAGCAAGAACGCGTGGAAGTTTCCACAGGATACGGATGGCTTGGCAACACGGTGTTATACCTGATAGACAGAAACGAACAATCCGGCCGAAGAACTGAGCAAGTAAAACAGGGCAAGAATCAATTTACCAGGCAGATTGAACAAGAGGATTTAACCATCGTAGCGCTCAGACAGCAAATTGAAGTTCTCAAACAGCGGTTTAAGGAAATCCCCTTTTCAACGGATAAGTTGATAAAACTGATCCGGATAAACACCCAGAGACTCACAGAATTGGACAAGCTGCGTTTATCTCCAATTGCAGAAATCAAAACTGCGCCTAAATCAAGTCAGTCACCCCACCATAATGCGCATGCTAAGAAAAACGGAATTGGCGGTGCCGACTTGCTGAACATGGAGTTCGAAACCTTTCAGCTAGTCGGTGAAATGGGCAGGTTCCTGGGTGAACTGGACCGAAACATGACCGCTTTTGCCCTGACAGGAGATTCGGGAGCAGGGAAAAGCTATTTCTCTTTTGAGATGGCCAGGGCATTTGTGGAGTACGGCTTTAAAGCCAAATACTTTTCGCTGGAAGAAGGCTTGGGCAAACTCACACAGGATAAGGTACGGAAATACAATATCGGCAATGACATGACCATAACAGGATACAGCTCCTTGAGAGACATCAGAAAGGACGCCAAGCATTTTGACCTCATTGTGATTGACAGCTTTCAGAAACTGGGTGTCAAGCCGGAGGAGTTTGAACGGCTGCGAAACGATTTCCCCAAGACGATTTTCATCATCATTTTTCAGAAAACGACAGCGGGTACCATTCGAGGTGGTTCGTCGATTAAGTTCAACAGTTCGGCAGCGATTGATGTGGTGGTAAGGGATGGGGAACGGATTGCGGTAATGGATAAGGGTAGGTATGGTACGATGGGTTGGGAGTATTCTATTACGGATGGGGTGGTGGTTAAGGAATGAGTTGATTACGCTGCCTCAATTGAAAATCGGAAATATTTAATCAATAGCTGAATAAATAGAAATACAGATTGGTCAGCCAGTGGCTGACGAATTCGATATAATTCTTCCGGTATCAGGGGAAAAGCTCTTACAGCACTTTCTTTCAGTCATTTTACAGCGCTAATCAAGCTACACGACCCGATAAAGAAAGCATTCTATGAATAGGAGGAGGTCGCCTTCCTGGATTCAAGCCTTTCTCAAAGGAACCATCTGGCAACAGTACCAATTTATACATTTGTCAAGTAAACCGAGCAAAATACTTGACATATCGAATAAAAATGGGCAGTAAACCTTGTGGTAGTGTAATCGCTGAACTAAACAAGTGACCGAACATGTCACCTTCCCTAGTAACCTCTGCTCTCTCCTACAATCCCACCTCGATACCTGAAAGAATATCTTTGTAATATATTTATCCCTTCTCGTATCTACCCATCTTGGATAGATAAATCTTTGCTATTAACAGGTGCCAATTCATGACCAAACATGCGCAAGACGGTATTGACCTTATCTAGATTCATATTGGTTTTCCCTTGTTCTATTTTACGAACAACGGTGAGCGCAACACCTGCCCGTTCTGCAAATTCTTCCTGAGTCAGATTCACTTCTTTTCTACGTTGCTTTACAAAATCAGCTAATTGCTTCATTATCTGCTTTTAGATATAATACCCAACAAATTTAGGCAACTATATGCAATTGCATATATTATCTCCAATAAAACCAATATCATATGCATTTACATATAATCGACGAATGAATACCGGTTAATTTTTCTCTTATTTTTGAGATCACTCCAATAAAGGGGTTTACGAAACCGTAATTAGACGATTTGGCAACTCTTTCCAAAATGGAAACAGTTCATTCAACCCGCAACAAAAAACTGCACATTTGATTAAGCTTCATGCTTCCAGTTGGTTTATCAGGGTCTCTACACCCAGTTGGAAGAAAAGTCAACTTGTGTGGAATGTGTACAACGTCAAACCCAAAACACTTAAGATAGTTTCCCTTTGTGAAACTTATTAGATATCTTTGCGTTATAGTATATGAAAGTTCACCTTATAAAAAAGCAGTCAATTGAAGGGTATGTTGGTAGAAATGCACAAAGTAAAGTGCCGTTTGGAATATGGCTGTCAATTATTAGGCGGGCAGATTGGAATGAGCCTAGTGACATTATAGCCACGTTCAATAGTGCTGATATATTGGGGAGCGGTTCGGAAAGAGTGGTATTTAATATTGGCGGCAATAAATACCGAATGATATGTAAATACAATTTTGGAAGAGCTAGAGTTCATTTATTCGTGATGTGGATAGGAACTCATGCAGCATATACAAAGCTGTGTAATGGAGGAAAGCAGTACACTGTGAGTGACTATTAGATTGTAAAGAATTAAAGACCGTAAAAATGGAAGCATTAAAGTACACCATCATCAAAACCGGCAAGCAATACAATGCGTACTGCACTATCCTGGAAGAACTGGTAGCGCTGGATCAAAAGGCCGTATCTGATGAAATAGAACTGCTCACGCTGTTGATTGAAAAATGGGATAAAGAGCACAACACTTTTGATGATCTGAACCCCGTTGAGCTGATTAAAGCACTGATGGAAGAAAACAACCTGAAATCAAAAGACCTTGTTGAGATATTGGGTTTGTCTAAAGGAACCGTCTCCAAAATATTGAACTTCCATAAAGGGCTTTCTAAAGAAACCATTCGTAACCTGTCTGATTATTTCAAAGTTTCACAGGAGGCCTTCAATCGTCCTTATCAACTGGTGAATGTGGTGAACAAGCATTTTCGCAATGCGCGTCTTATGAATACCAAAAAAGATTTAGGAAATTCTGTTTCAGTTTAATTGGACTTGCAACTAAAACCTGGACAGTTGGTTAGGAGTCATACTGCCTGTTGTTGATTAAGATTAAACAATTCAAATTCTTCAATCGTTTTGCATAACGTTTTGTACGTTTAGCTCGTAAGGTGTTTGTAAGATTGTTTGGCGGCTGGCCGTAATTTCTGTCCTTTAGATTTACCGCATTAACACCTCTTGTTCCCCATCTGGGTGGGTCCACCAATTGGTCGATTTATCGAAAAAGAGGTATTAAAAAGTCTAGCTTTGCAGCGGATATATGAAGTTCAGCTATATCGACTCGACGAATCTTCGAATTCTTTTTAAGCTGACCAAACTTACCATCACCTGATTAAATTCAGGTCTCCTAATCATCGAAATGGTGCACAATTGAGAGAAAAGAATCTCTCCACGCAACATTTTAAGATAAACAGGAATAGCTGGTTTTCCAATAATTAATAGGAAAATCGGACTTAGGTAATTTGGATCCAAACAGCTGGAAAGGTCCAAACACGGTGAGTACGCTCACCCGAAAGCACCCTCCATAACATGCATTTAACTATGCTTAACACTAGGCGCTTAAACGCCTCAGGTTCACTATATTAATCAAACAATTATTACGATTTATGATACAATTCAGTTCATTAAATATTATTGACCCAATTTTAAAATCGCTTGAGGAAGAAGGATATACAACCCCCACTCCAATTCAGGCACAAGCAATTCCCATTGTATTAAAAGGAACCGATCTACTCGGTTGCGCACAAACGGGAACAGGAAAAACGGCTGCTTTTGCCATTCCGATTCTTCAGCAATTAGCCAAGAACAAATCATTTGCCGGAAAACGAAAAGCAAGAGCCTTAATCATAACACCGACCCGAGAGCTCGCCATTCAGATTAACGATAGCTTCAAAGCATACGGCAGACACACTGGATTAAAATCTACGGTAATCTTTGGCGGTGTCAATCAAAATCCTCAAACAAGATCATTGCGAGCAGGTGTTGACATAATTGTCGCTACACCAGGTCGTCTGTTAGATCTGATGAATCAGGGACATGTCAACCTGCGAGATGTCGGATTCTTCGTCCTCGATGAAGCGGATCGAATGTTAGACATGGGTTTTATTCACGATGTGAACAAACTCCTGGATGCCCTTCCAAGGAATAGGCAGTCACTGTTCTTTTCTGCGACCATGCCACCAGAAATCGTCAAACTATCCAATACAATTCTGGATAACCCGATGAAGGTCTCGGTAACCCCAGTCTCTTCAACAGTAGACATTATTAAACAGTCTGTTTACTTTGTGGATAAGCCAAAGAAAAATGCCTTACTGGTTGAAGTATTGAAAAATCCAGAAATTAAAACGGCTTTGGTGTTTTCTAGGACCAAGCATGGTGCCGATAAGATCGTACGTCATCTTCATAAGAACAACATCAAAGCGGAAGCGATTCATGGTAACAAGGGCCAGAACGCCAGACAAAGGGCATTGAAGAATTTCAAAGCGCAGACGACACGAATTCTCGTTGCAACAGATATAGCTGCCAGAGGAATAGATGTTGACAATCTTTCATACGTTATCAACTACGACACTTCAAATATTGCAGAGACCTATGTACACCGTATTGGGAGAACAGGTAGAGCGGGTGCTAAAGGCACGGCGATTTCCTTTTGCAATGCTGAGGAGAAGGAGTTTTTAAAAGATATCGAGAAGCTGATCAAGAAGAGTATTTCTGTTGTTGAGAATCACCCTTTCCCTCTGATGGATCACAATCCGATTAAAACCACCCAGCAGCAAGGAAACCGCAATCAAAGCCGAAGAGGACCACGCGCACAAGAGAACAAGAATCGGAATCAGAATAATTGGAACAAGAACAAGAAGAAGAAGAAATGGTACGGTAAGCCTAGCACTTCGCGCTAGGGGAAATTCTGATGAAAGTGACCCCTCAATTCCGCTCCGGGTTGACCCCTCATATTGAACTCTTGAATATCATCCTATAGGCGGATTGAAATACTTCATGTTACCTGAAGTGGATATTAGAAAATGATAACTATTTTAGAGAGGCAAATATTTCCGGAATGAGGGGGGCAGTTTGACCGGAATCTCCACTATTAATGCAGAACCTTTAAGATGAAGAAGTGGTTTATTAATAGAGTGACGATTATCTCGGCGAACTAAGTTTACTTAGGTAAGACATTGGTCGAGCTATGGCAGGCTTCGAAGTTTTCTGATCTGGTACGGTTGATTTACCACGGAAAAACAGCAGTACTATTGCTAACACTTTTCCTTTTATTGTTCTTAAATGAGCTATACATAAATCTGGTTCGTAATTACTTG
>JAESRW010000254.1 GCA_016764395.1 Flavobacteriales bacterium | reverse complement strand
TGGTTAACGTTTTTTTAAGATCGCTGCGCTGTAAGATCGCTGCGCTGTAAGATCGCTGCGCTGTAAGATAGCTTCGCTGTAAGATCGCTTCGCTGTAAGATCACTACGTTGTAAGAGCGCTGGGCTGTAGGATCGCTTTGCTGTAAGACCGCTTCGCTGTAAGACCGCTTCGCTGTAAGACCGCTTTGCTGTAAGACCGCTTCGCTGTAAGATCGCTGTGCTGTAAGATCGCTGTGCTGTAAGACCGCTGTAAGACCGCTTCGCTGTAAGACCGCTTTGCTGTAAGACCGCTTTGCTGTAAGACCGCTTCGCTGTAAGATCGCTGTGCTGTAAGACCGCTTCGCTGTATGATTGCGTTGCTGTAGGTGGGACTATCTGTTAGAGATTCAGCGCCACACTTCTAGTAAGGTCATTCTGGGTTTTGTGGTGGCGCCCATGGCACGCATGGTGCTGTCCAACTCAGGGGAAGAGGCCATCATCTTGGCCATCTCCACATTTTTTATCTCCATCAATACAGATGCCTTTTTGGGATTCTTATAGGTGCTGAAGATACACAAGGCACGCATATTCTCATTGTCGTTCACTTTATTGTATGCTTCAAAGTCTTTTCTCCAGGTATTGAAGTCGCGAACATCGTGCTGTAAGAGCATACATGTAGCTGACTTATCTTTATTGCCCATGTGCACGGCATTCAATAAATACACGGTTGGCCGTCCCACAAATCCGCTTGATTCAGCTACCTCTTTCAAGTGGGAGGAGTTGGCAAACTCAAAACCGTTTGCGATATTATCCACAGTTAAGAGTTCCAATACCCGAGAAGTGTCATTGAGAATTCTAAATATACTATGGGCCTTTAATCCATATACGTTTCGAAGACTATCGGACCCATCGATCCAATTCAAGAATTTATGATGATCCAGGTACTGATAATTGAGTACAACACATGACATGGTTGTGGAGTCCGCATCCAACGCTGTTTCCGCAATAATGAGCGAGCTAGGTAGCTCTTTGCGGTTTTCAGAATTGCAAGCAAGCGTGCAGCAGAGTAATATTGGGAGTAAACGTTTCACCACAGTCGTAAATATCCCCTCTGTTTAGAGCGTTTTGTGAAGATTATACTTTAAATATAATACGAAAACCAGAAGTGCAATGTTACGCGCAAGAACAGAATAAAAGCTAGACAGTCACCCCAATAACACAGATATCATCAATCTGCTCTCTATCTGTCTGCCAATCTTTGAGGATATTGGCTAAAGCCCCACCCTGCTCCTTCATTGTCAGGGAATTAAATCCAGAAAGCGCTATTTTAAATCGCCTGGCTGAGTACTTTTTGTTCTTTCGTCCACCAAACTGATCCACATAACCGTCTGAATAAGCGTAAATTTTATCTCCTTTTTCCAGATATACGGAACGCGTGGTAAAAGGATTTTCTTTGGCTTGCTCATATCCAACAGATTGCTTGTCAGGCTTGAGCTCAATAAGGTCATTATTGAATATCACAATGCCATTCTCTTTAGATAATTTCGCGGACCCAATTCCCTCTCTCACAATGTAAATTCCATTATTGGCCCCAGCGAACTGCAATTCGTTCGTTTTTCTGTTTAAGGTACAAAGTGACATGTCCATTCCATCCTGGGTTTCAATACCCAAAGAGTTAATAATCCCGGCCTTGAGCGCGTCGAGTATTTGACCTGGATTGCGTAGTTTCTTTTCAATGATGATCTCATTCATCAAACTATTTCCAATCATGCTCATAAATGCACCAGGTACACCGTGGCCTGTACAATCTGCAACCACCCATATCACCACTTCCTCATCGTCATGACACCAATAAAAATCACCACTGACAACATCTTTAGGCAAAAACAAAACGAAATGATCCCCCAGTAAAGCTTGCATCTCCTCATCGGATCGAAGCATGGCCGTCTGAATGCGCTTAGCATAATTGATACTATCGGTAATATCCTTGTTCTTTTCATCTACAATCGCCTTCTGCCCAGCAATTATTTGTTGTTGACGTTGAGACACCCTGAAGCGCCTGTACAAAAGCACCGAAAAGACAATGACCAGCGCCAAAATACTGGCAACAGCTAATGTCAATATCCTTTGTTGTTCAGCCTGTGATTTCTGCGATGCGAGATTTACTTTTTGCGAAGAGATTTCTACATCCTTTTCCAATAGTTCCCTTTCCTTTTTCTCTGTCTCGTATTTGGTCTCAATTTCAGCGAGCCTCTTGGTATTGTCCGCATTAAATATTGAATCTTTGATCTTGGTGTGCTCTTGAAGCGTGTAAAAGGCCTGCTTAAAATTCTTCAACATCGATTGACATTTATACAGCGCACCCAGACTCTCACGGAGTAACGGTAAACTCCCAATTTCTTTGGCATTTTGACGCGCTTGCTCGAAATACTCAATTGCTTCCTGGTACTTATTCTGGTCCTGAAGCAGGGATCCAATGGACACCAAGTTATGGGTGTACCTCCTCTTATCTCCCATCTTTTTTAAGGTGTTCATCGATTTGAGGTAATACTCCAATGCTATATTGTATTCTTTGCGGTATTGATAGATGATCCCAATATTATGTTGCGTTTCAGCGACACTGACCGCTTCGTCCAGCTCTTCTTTTATTTTCAGGGATTTGAAATAGTGACTCAATGCTTTGTCATATTCCTCTTTCCTCTTATAAACAATGCCCAAATTGTTGTAACAACCGGCCACGCCTTTCCTATCCCCAATTTTATCTCGAAGGGTTAGCGCCTGTTGATAATATTCCAATGCTTTGTCATAGTCCTGTTGCTTTTCATACATGCTTCCAATATTGTTCATGCTGTTCGCTATTCCAGCGGTATCACCAATCTCCTCACTGATTTCCAGAGATTCCAGAAAAGATGCAATGGCAGATTCATAATCCCCCTGATAAAAGCACACAATACCCAGGTTGTTAAAGTTGTTCAACATGCCCTGCTGGTCATCAATTTTTCCATATTCCAGGAGTGACTTTTTGAAATAGCGCTTTCCCCTTGCCAGATTCCCTTTGTTGGTATAGGCGATACCTATGGTATTCAAGAAATTCCCTGTTTCCTTGCCCCATTTCATGGTTCGTGCCAGCTCCAGCCCCCTTTCACCATATTCAATGACCTTATCAGGAGTTGACGATTTGTAGGCTGCAGCGAGCCTCGAAAGAATGGTTAGTTTTAAGGAATCATCCGCTGCAAGACTAAGCGCGTTTTCTAAGGAATCTGTATTCACAGCTCCCGCCGCACCATTCCCGTAACCGCCCAATAAGCAGATGACAATGAGAATCGAGTAGAGATACCTAAATCCAGTCATGCGCTGAGCAAAGTTTTAAACAGGTCGAATATTCCGAACAAGTTGAGGGTTGCGGCAACGATCATCACTATCAGCAATCTGCGTATCCAAACGTTGGCCCCTTTTACATCCATGGCGAACCTCGCGGCACTCCACCCCCCTAACATTTGGCCTGAAGCCATCAACAGGCCCAATTTCCAATCAACTTGATCATTGTATAAAAATACGATGAGTGCCGGAATTGAGAAGCACAACACGATTAAATTTTTCAAAGCATTGGCATGGGACATCGTTAGCTGCGCTAAAAGCACCATACCCGAAAGCAGAAATATTCCCACTCCCGCTTGAATAAACCCTCCATAAGCACCGATGAAAAAGAAGGCCAGAATCACGTACCACTTCTTACTCGCATGGCCGTCATCTGAATGCTCTTTTAACCATTTGCTCGTATTCATCAACACCGGAATTAACATGAGCAACATGACGCCACCTATGGTATATCTCAGTGACTCATCCGTCATATCAGCTGCTAACATGGCCCCTGGGATTGCCCCCATGACGGCGGGTACAATCAACCAATAGTGATTGGAAGCGTCGAAGGCCCCTTTCTTTTTCAGCGTAATGACTGATACGATGGTTTGCAGCACGACCCCTAGCCTGTTCGTTCCATTGGCAATACCGGCCGGCAGGCCTAGCATGATCATTAATATAGGCAAGGTAATCAGGGAACCACTTCCCGCCAAGGTATTGATAAAGCCGGCAACCAGCCCACCTAGAATCGCATAGATATAGACTATAAATTCCATATTGCAGGTGCCAAATATAGGACAAAATACGATCTGCAGACCGAGGAGGAATGTCAATTGGCTATTGGAGGTTATTGAAAGATGCGGGTGTATTGCGGTTAGATGCTGGATGCTGGATGCTAGATGCTGGTTGAGTTTCTCAATACTAGCCACGTATATGATCTACCAGCATCTAGTATCCAGCATCTAACCCCCCTCTTACACTTTTTTCCCCCATTCAACCGATCAAATTCCAAGAAGCCTTACATTTGATAAACATAATTAAGCATACCTATGAGCAGAGCTCCAATGTATCTGGATAACAATGCAACCACAGCCGTGGACCCAGAGGTACTGGAAGCCATGCTGCCCTATTTTACTGATCAACCCGGCAATGCTGGTAGTTCGGGCCATGTTTTCGGATGGGCGGCAGAAGATGCCGTTGAAACCTCCCGGGAAGAGGTCGCTAGCCTGATTGGAGCGAACGCACAGGAGATCATCTTTACTGCCGGTGCTACAGAATCTATCAATCTGGTCATCTCCAATATAAAAAGTGGGCATATCGTCACCGTTGCAACTGAGCACAAAGCAGTGCTTGCTGCCTGTGAAGCACAGGAATCCTCGGGCGTGAGAACCACCTACTTACCAGTAGATACTTATGGATTAATTGACCTCAATACACTTGAAGAAAGCCTGGAGGAAGATACTGCACTGATTGCTGTTATGTTTGCGAATAATGAAACGGGTACCATTCAAGACATTCAAGCCATTGCCGATATTGCCGGCCAGAGGGGCATACCCTTCTTATGCGATGCCACACAAGCTATGGGCAAGGTGGCCGTTGACGTCAAAGGCATTGATTATCTCCCCTGCTCAGCACATAAGTTTTATGGACCTAAAGGAGTTGGGGCGCTTTATATCAACAAGGATGTAAATATCAAAACGATGACCCCTATCATTCATGGAGGGGCACAAGAGCTGGGACTCAGATCAGGTACACACAATGTTCCCGGAATTGTTGGTTTGGGAAAGGCCTGTACCTTAGGCGCAGCGCAACTGATAGCTTCCAATGCTCGAATAAAACCCCTTCGGGACAGCCTTGAGTCAACATTACTGAATATAGCAGGAGCAGTTATCAATGGGGATCCAGAAAAGAGATTGCCAAATACCTGCAATATATCTTTTGAAAATGTGGAAGGCCAATTGGTGATGGAGAGCTTGGGCAGGGAAATAGCGCTGGCCACCGGTTCCGCATGCAATGCAGATCTTGTAGCGCCTTCACACGTGCTGAAAAGTATGGGCTTATCACCCGATCGGATTACAGGATCATTGAGGATCTCACTGGGCCGATTCAATACGAAAGAAGAGATTGAAAGAGCTGGGGCACGGATCACGGAGGTCGTTAACCAATTCTGTCTTATATAATTATGATCAATAGCATGGAGCAAAAATTTATGCAGGAGGCCATCAATGCCGCCTTAGAAGGAATGAGAAAAATGGGCGGAGGGCCATTCGGCGCCGTAGTAGTGAAGAATGGAGAAATTGTAGGGCGTGGCAGTAACCGGGTGACGGATACCAATGACCCAACAGCCCATGCCGAAGTAGTCGCCATTCGGGATGCCTGTGCAAAACTGGGTGAATTTCAATTAGACGGATGTGAGATATATACCTCCTGTGAGCCCTGTCCCATGTGTATGGGTGCCATCTACTGGGCACGTCCAGATAAAGTTTACTATGCCTGTGATAAAACTGACGCAGCCGATGTTGGGTTTGATGATGCCTTCATTTACAAAGAACTTGAGCTCCCACTCCACGACCGAAAAATTCCATTCACCCAGATTTCAAGGGACGAATCCTTGAAAATATTTGGAGAATGGGGAGAGATGGAGGATAAGACGGAGTATTGAGGAGGGATGAGCTTTGATGGTTAGCGGTAAAAAGTAAAAGGTGAAAAGTAAAAGGTGAAAAGTGAAAAGTGAAAAGTGAAAAGTGAAAAGTAAAAGATGAAAAGTTTACCAATGGCAATTGACGCTTAACACCTAAACAACGTTCCTTTAACAAGTGGCTCACCATATTTTGGAGATGAGGCAAACTTGACAGTTAACAGCCAACTTGGGTATAACACTTTACGTTCGATATAAATAAAGTTCCCGTTGAAAGCCGCAACCATCCTAATTTTCTGTTTTATTGCATTGTACACGATTCTAACCTCCAGTGTCAGTGCTCAAGGTCAAGCAAAATTCAAAGTCGTGCTCCTGCCTTTACAAGACGATCACATTGTCCTTCGAAAGCGCTTGTTTGATATTTTGGATTATAACAAGGTAACCATTGATTCCGCGAAAAACGTGATTAAAAGGATTATAGAAGAAGAGTTTGTATCAGTATTCTCGGGCTACAATACGATTATAATCGACCCACTCAGCCCGGCTGCACAGGCATTGGATTCCTTGGGTGTGTATAAATCCTGGTCCTGCTTTAGTATGAAATCGGGGGTTCCAGATTCACCGCCCATTGGAACTTCAATTGAGGATTTGGACCATTACGAGGATGAGAGTTATGGACTCTTAATCGATTCTGCTACCTCCAGCTTACTTGGGAAAATTAATTCGGAATACCATCCTCAGCTGCTTATTTCAATAAGCCGTTTTGAAACCATCACCAAGCTGCCTTTTAATCACAATACCTATACGATTATTCATGGAGAGGCTTTTAATGACCAACACATGAAAGTGTATGGTTGTAATAATTATCGTGAAGATAAACTGAGTAAGAACATGTACTTTCCGGTATTTCAACACTATATAAGAACAGTAAGCAGAAAATTCTTTCTTGATCTTAAAGAAAACGAGGAACTATGAAAATCTACCAGGTAGACGCATTTGCCAGTAAACCATTTTCGGGAAACCCTGCAGCAGTTTGTATTCTCGAAAACGAGAAGAGTGAAGAATGGATGCAGGCACTGGCTGAGGAGATGAATCTCTCGGAAACAGCCTTCCTAGAGCAAAAAGGAGACGCGTTTAACCTTCGCTGGTTTACTCCCAATTTTGAAGTTGATTTATGTGGCCATGCCACACTCGCCTCAGCACATATTCTGTGGGAGACTGGTTTATTAAATTCCGAGCAAAACGCTTTGTTTCATACCAAAAGCGGTACGCTAACAGCCAGAAACTTGGGCTCGGGGATAGAACTCAACTTCCCTGCTGAAATCGCGGAGCCTTGTGAATTACCCGCAGAAATTGCCAGGTCACTGGGTGTTAACACCGTCTACACCGGACAAAACAGAATGGATTATCTGGTAGAGCTAGAATCTGCAGAAGCATTAAGGAACCTCAAACCAGATTTTAATATTATGGGGAAAGTCAATACCAGAGGGGTCATTGTAACCAGCAAATCCGATGTTCCCGAATACGATTTCCTCTCCCGATTCTTTGCACCCTGGCATGGCATCGACGAGGATCCTGTAACAGGTTCAGCACACTGCTGCACGGGACCTTATTGGAGAGAAAAGTTAGGTCTGGAAGAGCTCAGAGCTTTCCAAGCTTCCCCACGAGGTGGAGAAGTGAATATTGGCTTTAAAGATGAACGCATTCTATTGAGCGGCAAAGCCATCACCATTCTAAAAGGGGAACTTCTATCGATATAAATTTTTCTCGATATGTCACTTGGCGTACGGGAAATTGAATCCCAAGACATTCCATCCATATGCAGGTACTGGCTGGATTCCGCCCCGAACTTTCTATTCGGAATGGGTGTTGACTTGGACAAAATCTCTTCGGAGAGAGATCTAGAGGCGATGCTCAAGGGGCAATTGCAACAAAGCTATCAAGAGAAAAAATCCTATTGTACCATTTGGGAAATTAACGGTAACGCCATCGGCCATTGCAACGTAGGTGAGATTGAATACGGGAACCATGCCTCAATGCATTTACATATCTGGAAAGCAATGCATAGAAAGCGGGGTTGTGGCTTTGAGCTGGTGAAGCTGTCCCTACCCTACTTTTTCGATAACCTGGAATTGAAGAACCTTTTTTGCGAGCCCTATGCGCTGAACCCTGCTCCTAATAGAACGCTAGAGAAATTAGGTTTCCAATTCGTGAAGGAGTATGTCACCATCCCGGGGGCCTTGAATTTTAGGCAGCCTGTGAAACGGTGGGTGCTGTCGAGAGACAAATTTGACCGCTTATATGCTAATTTTACTCGATTATCGTAATTCGTTGATAATCCGTCTAATTTACTTGATGATCTCAGATGCCCGCTAAATCAATTTCTTCTTGACCACTGGAAAGATCAACTCCTCCCAAAGCGCATATTCCTTGGCAGAAGGATGCAATCCATCAGGTCCAACCAGATCAGTATCGTCTTTCATTCCCTGTGATACCTCAAAAATATCCACTACCGATAGCTTTCTCGTGGCCGCTTCTTCAGCAATGATTGCATTAAATGCCGCCAGGCCTGCGGTAATGTCTCGTCCCTTGGAATATTTGGGCCCTGCCGGAGTCGCTCCAAAATCGGGAATCGTAATAATGACCAGTTGCGTATGGGAGGAGAGCTCCTTGAGCATCTCATCCATGATGTACGCTAAATTCTCCCTGAATTGCGATTCCGAAAATCCCTGAACCCAGTCATTGACACCGATGAGTAACGTAGCAAAGTGAGGTTCGGCTTCCCGGTATATCGGCAGCTCCTTATCTATAAGATCCTGAGTTGTCCAGCCCGTAACTGAAGGGTTGGCAACAATTTTAATCTCTACACCGGCTTCCTGCAAATGAGCCACCAGAAGATTGGGCCAACGCTCCTCTTCTGCAACAGCTTCTCCGATGGTATAGGAATCACCTAGCGCTGCGTATCGTATCATGGATTTCGGGGTTTTGGATTTTGATGATTTATTGGGGGGATTGCATTGTATCCCAACGAATAACAAATGTAAGAGAATCACAGGTACAAAAAGCCTGTGGATTTTAGCGGAATTGTATACAAAAGGGCTAATCCCTCTCTTTCTCTTCATTTTTGTTTGCCGTACCCTCACGTGGTGTAAAGTCCAAAGAAAGGGAATTCACGCAATAGCGTTGTTTGGTTTCTGTGGGCCCATCATCGAATACATGCCCCAGATGTCCTCCACAATTGGCGCACACAATTTCAGTACGGACCATCCCAAGGCTCATGTCCCTTTCCGTCTTCACTTTACCTTCCTCAGAATCCGAGAAGCTCGGCCATCCACATCCGGCATCAAACTTATCTTGAGAAGAGAACAAGGTTGTTCCACATCCAGCACAGGTATAAATACCCTTCTCAATATGCCGATCAAACATGCCACTGTAAGGTCGTTCCGTGCCCTTTTCACGCAGCACAGTGTATTGTTCAGTTGTTAATGTCGCTCTCCACTCTTTATCCGTCTTGCTCATTTGTTCTACAATTTCCATTTTA
>JAESRW010000253.1 GCA_016764395.1 Flavobacteriales bacterium | reverse complement strand
CTCCATGCTGCTTTCTTAGAAGTAAAAGATATTCCTGTGGAGTGATAATCCTCTTATTGTCAAATGCAAAGCTGCGTCCCTTTTGTGTATTATTTACGAATGATTCGAGTGTAAACGTGTCATGATTAATCCTGTTAGAGTGGGTTTTTACAGTGCCGTTATTGGCGATGTTTTTTTGAATATAGGTTGTTTGGGTTTTATGCAATGACATCATTCCAAATTTCCTTTTACAGCGTTTTTTTAACTGCATCAATGCAAAATCAAGGCAATCTGTGTCAGCAATGTTCGCATAAGGACTGTTGCCAAAACTCTTTTTATGGCTTTCAACACTAGCAATAATGGGTTCCACTATGCTCCAGTAGTTTAACGATCCCTGTTCTGTAATGGGGTAGGTGTTGTTGTCCAGATGAAAATCATAGTTACCAAAAAAAACAAACTCGATAAGATCGCTATAGTTGGAATTTAATATTTCATCAATATTGTCAATCCCACGTTGTGTTTCTACGACCAAATTGATTTTGTGGGTGGGGCCAAACGCTTTACAGAAGATTGCCAGGTCTTCGCTAGTTTCAGTTTTAGGGATGATAATGCTTTCTATATGGTCGGCATATTGGTGAAGCAAGGCCAGATCTTTCTGAAATTCATTGCTTCGAATGGCATTTATTCTCAGACTAATTTTCTTGTGAGGGAGTTGGTGAATGATCTCGGCAAAGTCCTTTCTTGCCTGCTCCTTTAGGCCAGTTGTTAGGGCCGGATTTAGGATGTCTTGAATGCCATCCTCAAGGTCAAGTGCAACTTTGCAATTGGTATTAAGAAGCGATTTGATAAGTCTCAAGGTCGGCAATGGCCGGTGTGAAGGGATGCTTTGGTATAGGGTGATGTTTGTCATTTACCATATTAGATTACTTCTATCCCCTGTTCAGTTTAGCTTAATCGTACGCTCTACCTATGTTGGTATCTTGCCACTTTATATATTCCAATATTATTTTAACAATATTAGTCAAAATTACCTAACTATCTTATTACGTGATTCTTAAGACTTAGATCAAGGGCCAAGATCTTTTCTGTGCCGTTTCATTCCAAAGTAAACCCAAAATTATGTTCATTTTTTAGCTACAGCCTCCACAGCCACCGCAACCGGAACATCCACCACTATCCGACGCACCCGTTGAATCACTTGCACTGGAGTCAAAGCTATCTAAAGAGTCCATGGTATTACTAAAGGTGGTGTGGGTCGCCGCCAACACGCCAAAATTGTATTGTGGGCCGTGGGAATCAATCATATAAAGTAAACCGTAATCATAGTAAGCACTATCCTCTTTCTTTTGGATTACTGATTTCCTATTGTCAGATTCATCAAGCACTTTGAAAGAACGGTGATCCATATGCTTCAACAAAAGTATATTGCCATGAATTGCAAGCAGTTTTTCCTGAAGATTGTTCGTGTGCTGTTTGTTTGATCTTAACTCCTTATCAGTGCTGTTTAGGAATTCGGAAATTCTTTTTTGTAGTTTGATTCCGTTTTGATTGAGTCTTTTTACACCCATGAGTAGTTGAAGCAAGCTTGCCGAGAAATACGGGGAAATCTGTTTGTTGTAAACGTAATTTAATTTATAATCATTAGATGATTCTATTCCTTCAAATGCTACCTTAATTAAATTGCGAAGGCTGATTTTTAATGCTGAATCCCGGACGAACGGCTTTAGAAATATTGATTCGTTTTTTGTTGGACGATAATTTTTAAAGTTGGAACCAATACTTACACTCTTCCTAAGGTTTTTAGTCTTGTTTGGATTGTGAGGAGCGGTGTCACGTATTTCAAGCACAAGTATCTTTCGCAATACAAGATCAAGAAATGTAAGCCTTGCCAATTGTTCAGCAGTTGCTTGGGTGGGGTCTAAAATCAACAAGGTCTCAGCTGGCGATAGAAGGGATAGTTCTTTCATAGTTTGATTTGAACTTTAGGTAAAATCCAGTTTCGATGCCGGTTTATTCTGGTAAAGTTCAACTCTCCAAATCGTGTTTTGCTTGTAGGCCATATGTCAATAGGTG
The DNA here is from genome assembly GCA_016764395.1 of Flavobacteriales bacterium. GTDB lineage: Bacteria > Bacteroidota > Bacteroidia > NORP154 > NORP154. Next base: position 7,467 of record JAESRW010000253.1, on the reverse strand, counting down.
GCTCTTTCCCAAATGTTTTTTGATAGAACTTTTTGGTTTCCTCGTACAAGTTCTTGTATTTGGCTTTTTCTGTTCCTCCACCTTTTGTCGGCCCATGGTGTATGTCCCGGTTAATTGTATGCTTACATAAGTCAATCCAGTAAGATTCTGTGTAAATCAGGTGTAAGTGCCAAACTTGATCAACCTGGTCCGAGGGTGTTAGAGGGTGGTCAGCAATACAGATTAAGAAAACAAATTTCTTGTATTCCTCAATGGTCCTTACAGCATATTGAAATTGCCAGCTATTTTCTCGCGCAAGGCGATCTGTAAAGGTGAAGTCGGATTGATTGTCGTCAATTTCAAAGTCTTGAACCTTGGTCCATAATACTATCTGGTCTTCTGTCATTTTACGCTGTTTGATAATGCTCTGTATCAACTTCGTTTGTATGCCATTTATCTGTGCGGACGTTTAGTTTATCGCTGTCTTCAATAACTTTTTATTGTGTTGCGTAGCGTATAATGCTTCTTTCATAAACTTGTAATCCCAGGCCCCTTTCACATTCCTTGATAATTTAACCGTTTGAATTTTAGACGTTGGTGTTAAAACGAGCGCCGCAGGACCGGATATGACTTTTACTTTCAGTTGATCGAAGCTGGGGTTTGTTTTTGTCCATCTATAATGTAGAAGCCCATCAGAGGATAGGGTATACTCCAATTCCGGTGCATAATTATTGAACAAATACTGTTCGAAAAACCAACTGTAATCCGTTTTCGTTAATTCGTTTACCACGTCAATAAAATCCTGAGAGGCCACTACCTGGTACCTGAATTTCTCAGAATAGGTCTTAAGGATGGCAAARAAMAGGGCATCATCATCAATTTGCCCCCTAAGTGTRTGRAGGATCCAAGCTCCTTTTGAGTAWACATCCGCGTTCTTTYTAAAATGAAACCATCTGCGGCCTTTCACAACGACCACGGGRTATTTATTYTTGATAAATAACTTGTACAAGTWAAGGGAATATTGATACCCATTCTGGCCGATCTTGTGTTCAAAGTACAGGGCTTCTGAGTAAGTYGCRAATCCCTCATGCAGCCAGGCATCCGCTAAATCTTTTGCRCTTAAACTATTTCCCCACCATTCATGKGCSGTTTCGTGGAGAATRATRTAATCGGTGCCYGTGTATTTGTCATTTTTATACCCRTTTCCATACGCAATTGCGGATTGATGCTCCATGCCAGCATAAGGCGACTCTACCAGTTTAAAACCATCTCTATACCAAGGATATTCACCAAAGCGTTTTTCGTATAATCTCAATTGAGGATGCAGCTGTTTAAAATGCTCCTTCGCGGTCTCGTAATTTTTTTTCAGCACGTAGTGATTCAGGGATAGTTTCTTACCGGTGACCCCGGTGTATTCATCTTCAATCAATTTGAACTTGCCCACATAAAGCGTTACGTTATACGTGTTTATCGGGTAGGATACAAACCAGTTAAAAGTGGTGGTAGATCCATTTTCTGTTTTGCCCTCCAACCGGCCGTTGCCAACCGCCGTTAATCCATTTGGGACAGCATAGTGTATCCGCATACTGTCAGGTTCGTCTGCAGTATGGTCCTTTAGCGGCCACCAAATACTGGCTCCTTCAGATTCACAAGCCACACCGATCCAGGGATTTCCTTCTTTGTCTTTTTTCCAAACAAACCCACCTTTCCACGGTGGTTTTTTGGCAACTGGGGGCTTCCCTCGGTACTCAATTTGAAGAACGAACGTTTCGCCCTTGCGCTTGGGATAGTGAATGAATACAGCCCGTTCTTTTCTTTGATATTTTAGATCGGCTCCACTTTCTTTATCAATCAAACGCGTGATTTCAAAATTGCGGTGGAGGTCAATTTGAATGGTGTCACAATTTTCTACTGTGATGGCGTGCATGGCTACCGTCCCGTTCAATGACTTTTGAGATGGGTCAATATTTAAAGAGAGATCATAATAGTGCACATCATAACAACTGCGATACCGCGTCATTTCACCGAGCAAGATGGTCTCCTCAGAAAATTGCGGAGTCTTTCCCGGTTTTGAAGGGTTGTGTACTTTAAAGTGTATCCCAAATATTCCACATGATTCCAAGAGAACTGCGGTTAATAGTAGAAGGATAATCGGATTTTGGTTTCTCATAAATATATTAATTAAGCACAATGTTTACTTAGAATGGAGATAATAAGTAGTAGATGCTTGTGTCTTTGTTTTATAAATGAGGCTGGCTGTAATGAGCAACGGCCCGCCTATAAATCCGGAATAAACCAGGATGCCAACATAGTTGTCGGGTGAAAACCATTCAACCGAGTACTTTGTTATTAGGATTATTAGCCCAACAACTCCCAGTATAATTGCAATCCTGTTTTTAATTTTCCATTCGCAAATTTGGAGAAGTGCTGTATCATTGTAAGTATGATTCTGTGTGTTTAGGTCCTCTATTCTTTTAAAGTATCTACGTGCCTTCCAATATCGCTTCAGGCCCAAGAGAGAGTAACCTTGACTCCATATAGCTGTTGCGTATAGTTTCTCTTCTTTCAGTCTAATTGCCAGTCTTTCTACATTCTTTTCATACAGGTGAAGCGCCATGTTAAGGATGGGTATCGCTGTGCTGTGCTCTTCTGCATAAGAGTAGGTTGCTCCGATTTCTGCTAACATCCAAAGATGAATTCTCAATTCGTCATCATCGGTTGGAGGATCATTTTCAAAGATGTTCCTATGACTTTTGTAGAACGAAAATATTTTGTCTTTGTCAAGAGGTTCTATGTTCAGGTAATCTTTCTGGATGGTTTTAAAGTCAGTCATCTTTTGTTAGGTGAGTAACAAGAAGGGCGTAAAATTTCATTTTGTTTTTATCCGGTGCGCAGGGTCGAGTTTGGCTATTGCAAGTGCTTTTGCAGTAGAATCGCATGTTACTTCAAATTTGATCATAGGGTTAAACGTTGTGATTAGAATATTCGTAACGTCTAGGTCCTGGCCACGATTCTTCGCCGACAAGTATTTGTCAACGGGAACGATTAACAGGCCTTTCATTTTTTCAAAGTCTGCTGAACCAGAAGTATCACTTTTCTGAGCAACTTCTGTAGAGAGAGGCATTACCAACTGCTCGTTTAAGACAAGTTTCTTTGGAGTAGGTAGCCTTTCAGTTTGCGCACTAATACACAATGACATGAAGAATGGTAAAAGTGTCAGTATAGACCTGATGGTTCTCATATTTGCACGGACAACTACGGTTAGTGACTGAAATATAGGGCTTTAGAACTTAGCGAGTGTCAAATTGGGGAAAAGTTTATTGAGCGTGCTATATTAAAAGCCTTTATATGATACTGTTGTTCAGTAATTTAAATAGCAGATTACGAGTCTCATTATTGCATGACTTCACATTTGGGAAACGTCACAACAAAGCCATACCATCTTGAAAAGATATAGCAGGGGCCCGAAGAACTTAATTCCTCGCCTTCTTTGGTATAGAGATTACTTGAGAGTAGGTAGTTGCCATCTTCAAAAACCAAGCGATCCTTGGAAAAGTCAACAGTCGTAATTTTATTGACAAATAAAGCGCTGGGGGTGTGCGTGGTAGGGGATATATATAAAAGTAAAACTCGATCATCAAATTGGTCAAACATAAAGTTGCCATTCTCTTCTAATACCGATATTGGATAGAATTTTGATTTATCGCCGACCCATACGCCGATCCCCATTTCCATTTCATCCAGCCTGGAATCAATATTGGACATCGATTGCCTGAAGCCAGGAGGGAGGAATCCTTTTCCAGAGGTCCGTGCCTTCCAATTCTGAAATTTGGCAAAAGACTTTTGTAAGACATTCACTTTTGGAATTCCATATTTACAATCTGGATATTGCGCTATCACCTCTCTTGTTAGGAGTACTTGGTGCGGTTGCAGTATCTTAAGATGGTCGTGTTCATGCTTCCCCAGCAATCCTTCTCCAGTAACATGGTGCCAATAGGTATSTGTTTCTCKATCYKCCATTAAKARCATTCCATCGTAAACKCCTSCMRCATAAAAATGGTGCATTTTSCCATCTACCWCTGGATTCATGACCATMCCRGMGTTACARAYSACACARAAYGTRASCATATAGGGSSTAYCGTCTAAAKAGCCTTCTGCTATGTGATGATAGGCCATCAGTTGTTTGGAAAATGCCAAATGCTCTGAACCAACTCGAATAATGAGTAACTCGGAATCGCTTTGCAAGCTGCCATCGACCAGAGCTTTCACCACCGTGGTATATTCCTTTACATACAACGGTTTATAAATTCGACCAGCTTGTTTGTTTTGTACTTGTTGTGCATCAATCATTATCCTTTAATGAAGGCTCACATAACGGCTAAGAAGCGGTGACGTTTAGAAGGATGGCTCTGACTTATTAGCCTTTGGTAGCCTGGTTTTACTTTTCCCTCTATATCAATAACGTCAACCAGCGTCAAGTAATTGCAGGAAATGGAGTACCTATTGTAAGTATGTGATCCAGCTTAGGTAATCGCTAAAATGACCCCATAATCTTGACGATCATCTTTCTTGGTAAAAGCCGATAAAAAAGTAACATCGTACGATTCATAAACCCAGATACTACATGAGGCTTGCTGCGATGGTTCAAAGCGCTGATGCACTCTTTGGCCACCTCATCCGCTGTTTGCTGAATGGCGGCTGGGAAGTCAGAGCTGTCTCCACCCGCAGCCTTGTGAAAGTGCGTGCTGGTTAGGCCGGGACTAAAAACGCAAACATAAATTCCTTTTTTTCTATATTCATTCCACAAGGATTCAGAAAATCTAACTACAAAACCTTTAGTGCCTGCATAGGTTGAGGCCCCTGAATAAGACGTGCTCCCTAGGACAGATCCTACATTAATAAGCGCATCTCCAGATCTGGCTTTTTTCAGAAAGGAGTAGGAGAGGATAACGAGAGCATCCATATTTAACTTGATGAGGTTCATCTGAGCTTCAAGATTGAGCTCAGTAAAGGCCCCATAAACACCGGCTCCTGCATTGTTAATGAGGACATCATAAGGAGTCGTGCGAATGTGTTTGGCAACTTGTTCAATGCCACCATTATCGCTCAAATCAGCTGTAATGAACTGATGTTCTTTGCCTTCCAATGTCTGGACTATAGCTTGTAACTTCTCCTGATTTCTGGCAACAAGGGTCAGATTGTAACCCTTATTTGCCAATTGTTGGGCAATGGCCAACCCAATTCCTCCACTTGCTCCTGTGATAATGGCTCGCTTCATTCCTTAGTTTTTTTTGATCTTAAATGGCGCATAACATAATCTTGATATAGCTGAAGTGACCATCATTAGCGATTCTCTTGCATGCACTAATATACACAATTCGAAATATCGACCGGGTTTTACCGCGTGCATATATCAGCCTAACTTACAGATGAAAGCAATGTATATCATTGAACAACATATGGATAAGACTTGGGGTGTAGGGGTTGAGCTAGATTGTATTTTTCTTCACCACAAAGAAAGCGGTTTCCTGATTAGACTCATTTTGATCTTTATGCACATCTAGCCGTTTATAACCTCTTCTGTATCTTCTCAGAATGCACCTGTTTTGTCTATATTTGGCACATGAAGAAGGTATTCCCTCTACTTCTTTTCCTCCTGTTTTGGATCACTTTTCGGGCTCAAGCACAACCCAATGCACAAGATTGTTTGGGTGCTATCGCGATCTGTCAACCGATTTTTGCCGAATCAAATGCCTATTCAGGAACGGGCAATGTGCCCAATGAAATTAACACTGCTACAAGCTGCCTCGGGGACGGGGAAAAAAACGATGTGTGGTACACATTCACGGTCCAAACGTCTGGTGATTTGTGTTTTACCATTACACCCAATTTGGTTTCTGATGATTATGATTGGGCGGTATATAATTTAACCACTGCAGCTTGTTCTGATATATTCGGAAATGGCTCGTTGGAAATATCTTGTAATTTTAGTTCTGTGACAGGCGCCACCGGGCCCAACGGATTGACAGGGGATCAAAATGAGGCGTGTATGTCTGTGTCGGCAGGTGAGATATATGTAGTAAACGTCAGCCAGTTCTCGTCATCGCCCAATGGCTATACGATAGATTTTTCGGCGTCTAGTGCGAGTATATTTGACAATACAGCACCGGCCATCCTTTCAGTTGACAATACCCCAATTGGTTGTGGCGAAACCAATATTGTGTTTTCCTTTTCAGAAAGCGTGCTCTGTAACACCATGAACGACGGTGACATTACATTGTCTGGACCTGGAGGGCCGTTTACTGTTTCTGGAATCACAGGCGCAGTGTGTGCTGGTGGAGGAACCCAAGAAATTCAGTTCAGTGCCACCATATCCCCAGCCATATCGACCGGAGGCTCCTATAGCTTATGTCTTACCTCAAGCTCCGGCGTGACTGATTTATGTGGCAATGTGTCGCCTGCAGCTTGTTTACCGTTTACGGTGGCAGGACTCACAATATCAACCGTCTCTGTTACGGATGTTATTTGTTTTGGGGCCAGTGATGGTTCAGCCACGGTATCGGCCGCAGGAGGCACTGGTACACTGACCTATAACTGGGGAACAACACCACCGCAATCTGGAGCAACAGCAACTGGATTGAGTGGTGGGCTTTTCCAGGTAACTGCAACGGATGCAACGGGATGTAGCGGAGTTGGATCGGTGGCTATTTCTCAGCCCGTAGTAATTCCAGACAAGTTTGATGTGACCTGTGACAGCCTGGGATGTGACGGAAGTGCCTCTGTGCTTCCTGCTGGCGGTACTGCTCCTTACAGTTACCAGTGGTACGATGAAACTTTTAATCCCATAGTGGGTGAAACGAGTAGTTCAATAAGTAACCTCTGTGCAGGTGCCTGGTGTGTCGTGGTAACTGATGCGGCAGGATGTGCAGACACTACCTGCGTGTCGATACTTCTACCTGCTCTAACGCTTACACCAACTTTAACCAGTTGTATAGGTGCATGTGATGGGGCCGTTACCCTAACGGCTATTGGGGGAGTTCCCCCATTCACGTATCAATGGCAAAATCCAATAGGCGTTCCCATCCCTGGGGAAACGGATTCAATACTGAGTGGTCTCTGTACCGGCACCTATTATTTGGATATTCAAACAGGAAACGCTTGTTCCATACTGGATAGCGTTGTTGTTGCTGAACCCACAACGATCAATACGAACATTAATAACTTTAAGGATGCTTGTTTTGGAGCTTGTGATGGCACAGCCACCACAACTACTTCTGGTGGCACTTCCCCATATACCTACCTTTGGAATGATCCCGACACTCAAATAACAGGACAGGCGACTGGACTTTGTGCGGGTACTTATCAGGTACTCGTATCAGATGCAAACGGTTGTGGCCCTGATACGGCAACGGTAACTATTGCTCAGAACCCGGAAATATTTACAACGGTTACCGTACTCAACCAAAATTGTGACAGTGTGGATGGTGC
>JAESRW010000252.1 GCA_016764395.1 Flavobacteriales bacterium | reverse complement strand
CCCCTGAACGGTGAGCCTAAGGCGCATACGTTCAGGGGGTATTATTGTTACCTCCTATTCAATAATTACCATCTTATCCCGCTCCAGCAGCTCATCATCCCCGTATAAGACATAGAAGTAGATACCAGAATCCTTAAGGTCATCTTTGCTTACCGTCAGCTTGTTGAATCCATTTTGAACCGGTGCTTGAAAAACGGTTGTACCCACCATATTGTAAATGACCAGCTTGGCGGAAGCGTATCCTTCTGGTACAATCGCCTCAATGGTCGTGTAGTCAGAGAAAGGGTTGGGGTAGGCTTTAAGTGTTGCACCGGTATTCAACCCCAGGTTCTCAATACCGACAAAAATAGGTACGGTGACGTTGGTTGTAAATACACCGGTATCTCCGCAGGCCCAGCCGGTTACTGTAACGGTGTAGGTGCCTGTGTCCGGGTAAGCATACGTAAAGAAGTTGACTGTATCATAAACAATATTTGACTCAACAATCCTTATGGTATGCGTCGGATTGCGAATCATCTGATTGTTTCCATCTCCGAATTCAATCAAAATGCTGTCTGAGAACCTACTTTCATTAATAAATGAAATCAGTTTGTTCTCCACATCGGTTACGCTATCCGTGACAGTGGGTTGAGGAGGCTCATCGAATCCAAGGCAATTGGTCTTAACCACCCACATGTCCTGGCTCGGGCTACAAGCATTTCCCGCTTTAAATCCGCATACTATGAACCCATCATCATTGGCTTGTTGAACATCCCGGAAATGTATAGAAAAGGAATTTTCATCACATACGTTTATATATCTCATCCACAAACTATCCCCCGATGGACCTATTTTGAGCAAGGCGCCATACGTTCCAAAGGATGAAGAGCCTCCGATATCATCCCCTGCGACAATAAAACTTCCGTCACTCAATTCTCTTACTCCAGTGGCTTGTTCTTCCAAAGCGAAGGTGCCATATAATCTGCTCCACTCCGTGTTGCCCGAACTGTCCAGTTTTACAAGGTATATTTTTGTTGAGTCACCTAAACCAATATTTAGTGCGGAAGAAGTATCACCGGCGCAAATATATCCTCCATCTGCGGTGGTTCTGACAATAAACCCATCCTCTCCCAGCGGGCCTCCGTAGTAGTTCATCCATTGGGTAGCGCCTGAACTATCAAATTTGACCACGAAGGATTGGTCATCTATTCCTGGAGCAGCAGTGCCACCCCCAACCACATATCCACCGTCTGTGCTATGGTCGATTGACATACCAATATGGTTGGTATTGTAAACATTTGACCAGAGTTCATTGCCAAGACTATCTGTTTTCATGAGTAATAGGTTGTTGGATACATCACCGGCAATTACGAATCCCCCTTCTGGAGTTTGCAAACAAGCGCGTCCTGCCGCCCAGACGGAGGTGTCAACATAAGTTTGGGTCCAGAGGGTGTCTCCATTGGAATCAAAGCGCCAAAGCATGATGTCTGCATCACCTGATGGCCATAGAATGCTCCCTGCAAGCGCATAGCCCCCTCCTGCCACAGGTATTAAGGAGCCTGACCAGCCGGCGAATTCAGATATCCAGTACTGCCCATAGTCTTTCCTCCATACTTCGTTGCCGAAGTTGTCAATGTACAGTATACCCACATTGAACTGGTTGGTAGTATCGAATATAGGCCCCGCAATAACATACCCACTGTCTATCGAAAGAACACTAAAAGCTATGTCCGCTGTTCCATAAAAATCATAGGTATTGTTGAAATACGTAGATTGGGCATAACCTACACTCGATAGGATGAACGTTGCAAAAATTATGGATTTAAATGTTTTGAGCATAGATATTTGCAGGATAAAGCAAACCCCTGAACGGTGAGCCTAAGGCGCATACGTTCAGGGGGTATTATTGTTACCTCCTATTCAATAATTACCATCTTATCCCGCTCCAGCAGCTCATCATCTCCGTACAAAACATAGAAGTAGATACCAGAATCCTTAAGGTCATCTTTACTTACGGTCAGCTTGTTGAATCCATTTTGAACCGGTGCTTGAAAAACGGTTGTACCCACCATATTGTAAATGACCAGCTTGGCCGAAGTATATCCTTCTGGTACAATCGCCTCAATGGTCGTGTAGTCAGAGAAAGGGTTGGGGTAGGCTTTTAATTTTTGCACAGGACGCTGGTCTGTGTCAGGATGTTCCTGCTCTGCCATTTCTGCTATTTCAGCCATTTTCAACTGAACTTTGTTCGGCAAACGAATGGCCTCCTGGAATTTATCCCCGAAAGCCAGTTTAAGCATGCTCTGTGCCTGAACACAGCCATGCTTGCTTTGATCATTCGCAATAGTGCGAACGATTGTCTCCTTAACCTTATCCTTCTTGAGTGCAAAAGACTTTTCTGGGCGTTGTCGCAGTTCCATTTCAACTTCCATCAACTTAGCCCGGGCGTCTTTTGCAATGGGGTGCTTGATGTTAAGATGCTGCTGGGCCTGCGGGAATTTCTCTTTAACGATCATGATGGCAGCAGCTTGGTCTGATCGGTTGTGCTCCTTCTCTGCAAGTAAGATGGCCTCCACCTCATTCAGTCGGTCCGTGATGTTCTGCAGCTCATCATTAAAAACAAAGCGGATCAACCTATCCACCTCCAAACTCCGTTCAGCTGTGTGGAAGGATATTTCCGATTTAAGCTCCTCCATGGCAGAAGTTCCGGTTTGATTGTTGGCAATTTGCGTTTGTACACCCTTGGGTAAGTTGAGATTGGTCAGGGCATCAAAAACAACATCATCTAGTGGTGCGTTGGCCGTCATGATTTGCAGTAAGTGTCCTGTTGGCAGGGCTGGTTGCCTGAAGATCAAAGCGAGCAAAACTGTATTAGACACGAAAGGAGCAGCGTCCCCTATGGTATTCTTCAATTGTCCATTGGGTTGAGTCGCAATGGCGTTCAACAAGGCTTGGGTATTGCCTCCATCAATCTGCCCGTTTAGCCCATTGATATTTGCCTCCTCACTAGCAATATTCCCGAGAATCTCCTGTTTGCCTCCGGTAACCGTAAGTTGGTTTGAGCAAGACCCAGAAGAACCCAAACTTGAGTTATATAGGGTGCCACAAGGCGAATTGAGTACGTCAATTGGGGGATTAGTTGAAGCGCATTCAAGCCCAAACAAAGATGCGTTACCAGCATGGTGTGCATACTCCATAAAAGCTGTTGACCAGCCACCCATATTTAGCTCTACTAGGAAGTCATTTTCTGAATTGACACTGGGGCAATTGTGGGAGAAAAACCTATTCCCGGCCGGCTTGTCTGAACCGAATAAACAGCTCCCCTGGCGTCGTGCCACTTCCCCATCTACTACTGAAATGTGAACATCGTCGTTGGTATATTCGTTGCACTTGATTTGCAGCCCTTCAAATGGAGATCCATTTTTCCAATTGTCATCCATGGCAAGGGTAGCAACCTCAAAACCCACGAAACTGTTTCGGTAAATGCGGTTGGTTGTCTCACCAGATCTCCATGCAATAACACCCACTTTAGGCGACGAAAGGCCCAGGCCTATGAATTCATTTGCTTCTACCTGGTATCCGCTGCATTCTCTCAAGTAGAGTCCGTAAGCACCATCCAGCCCTGTTTCAATCAAACCAAAGGTATTTTCTGTGATGGTAACGGCATCCATGCCGTTTATCAGCACACCCCTGATGCAGTCTCCGAAGACATTATTGCTAATGGTTGGAGGCAGGGAAAGCTGCAATAAACCATTGGCATTGATTCCGTAAGTAAGCGTAGTAAACTCACCTTCATCCCAACCTTGGCAGGAGCTGCCCGGCCCAGGCTGTAAGCATCTGCCCAAAACTTTGAAGCCCGCGGCAAAGGCCAAGATTCCAGTTCCCCTTTCCTCTACCGGTGTTGGATGGGATAAGATGTCATGTTTAAAGGTATTGCCTCTGAACATAATGCCATCCACCAAGGCTAACATAACATGGGTCCACTCTGGCCCAAATCCTGTTTCGCCTGGCTTCAACAAATCTCTTGTGGTTAGGAATTCGTTGTTGCTGAAGCTGCTCAAGTTGTTAATTCTAACAAAATTTCCCAATGTTGACGAAAAAGGATTAAAGTTCAAATAGAACAATAAAACCACATCCGATCCATTATTTTTAAACACACTGTTAGAGGCTGTAATAATACCTCCGGTATACGCCAAATCGATAACTCTGGCACCATCCTCGTCAACGGTATCTTTAACCGCATAAGCTGCCATTCGTGCATCTTCAATTAGAGATTGATTGGTCACCTGAAGGCGGCCTTGAACGGTGATTTTGAAAGTGGTTCCATCTTTATAGGCGGTTTGAGACTGATCCTTATAACCTTCAACCTGAATGCCCTTCCACATTCTCTCGTCCGAACAGCATGAAAAACTGGAGAAGTCTGTGTTGTTAAGCGTTAATTTTCCACCTTTTACATAACCGTTGGGATCGGAGTTTAGTTTTCCTCTTTTGATAATTACATCTGCATTGTCTCCAAATTTAAAAACCATGTCGTTGATGGTAATATCTGCTCCCGGTGCGATGACCAGTGTGTCCTTTATTCGAATCAAGCCTGTTAAATTGGGATTGACACCGGTGGACCATGGGTTGTTTGTTGGGGTCCATGTTTGGGTACCTGTAGCACGGTAAAATCTGGCATCTACCGGAGGAATATCGATGATCGGTTCATTGTCCAAGCCCCAGCAATTGTCATTGTTGATTACAGTAACAATCTGGTTTCCGTGCGCAAGTTGAGTGGTTTGCATAGAGCCTCCATTTGACCATAGATAATGGTCAAAGGCTGGCGTAACATCGGCATCCACGATTTCCCAAGGACATAAGCTGTCATTACAATTTCTGTTGATGGTTGGTACCAGGGGTACGCAATCCACTATACAAGCAGGAGCGCCAGTAGAAGTGTAAGGGAATACTTGTAGGGCCACAGGACCGGTATTGGTATTTGTGTTTAGAGAGCCTCCACCGACGAGCAACCCTAAGAAATGATTAACATCCAAGGCAGTGGACGTCAATGTTGTGAAAAAATTGTCGCACGTTGTGGTCGCTGCTGGATTTGTTTTGAATGTTACAATACTTTGAGCATTTGTGAAGCCTACTGCTGCTGTGATGTATCCTTGATCATGACCGAGGTCAAATTTATTTGGCCATTCATTGTTGAGCCCACCCTCAGCGTGAAGAAAACTAGCATCTATGGATTGAATCGGCACTCCATTCAGTCCCACCCGTATCATCGAAAAGGGCTTTTGACAATTGAGCATATATCCACCCGGCACACGGAGGATGTCGGTTACGGCGAACTGCTTTACTGAGTTCGGATTCGTAGAAACACCTGCGTCATATATCCTGGCCCATCTTACAACGACCTCTTGCTTATTGGTATTAAATCCAAAATTGACGGTAAATGCCACTGGATTTCCGGATTTTGGAGTAATTTGTCCTCCCGCTACATAGCCACCTGGAGCAGTGACCACGGAGTTGGCAACGGAGCTTGAGCCCGGCACGTCATTGGTCATCAAGATTAGCTTCCATTCTGTGTCACCATTCTCTCGCAGCTTCATAGATACTGCGTCACCGCCCTCTTGTCCCGCAACGACATAACCGTTATTTGTTCCAAGTTTGGTCATTCCGCGTGGGCTTAGATCCAAGAATTGCTGCCAAATAAGATTTCCATTCCCATCAAGCCGTGTAAGCGTTCCAGTAGCAAGGCCTGATGATCCGAGCGCTGTAAATCCAAGAGAGTTGCCTTGATTGTCTGTTATCTCTACTACATCATGGACCCTATCTGTTACTGGTATCATAACAGACCAAATAACGCCTCCAGCATCATTTATCAACATCACCATTCCACCATTTCCCCTGCTGCCTCCTAGCAGAATATCACCGTTAACCGTTTCTTTAGCACTAGAACCGATGTCCTGAGTGGTTGAAATGCCATAGCTTCTGGACCAAATTGGAACGCTTTCGATATCCGTCCTCATTAAAAACACTTCTCCTGAATTGGTCCCGGATAACAATCCTGTAATCAAGTATCCATCTCCACCAGATGTCGCTCTTTTTATAGAATTGACCATAGTAACATTGGTTCCAGGTTGTGTGGTAAAGCGAATATTATTCTCATACATTAAATTCTGTGCTGATAGCAGCACCGATGTACTCAACATCAATAGAAGCGTTGCTGTTAGGTAGCTAAAAATTGAGAGAAAATTGAAACATTTGAGGCTATTCATGTTCATAACGTTTGAAAGTATTATTGTATTTTTTTTGAGAAAAATTAAAATTGGGTCGCGAAATTACGTTTTGAGAGAAGGTTGTGTCAAGGAACTTTGAGTGTGTGGTTGAAAATCACTGGTAGGTGGTACCAATTACTTAGTGCGTGGCATGTGTTGAAGTATATTCGGTGCAGCTATCTTCGATCCACTAATAGAGGATTCGCTTGTAATTCTTTCTGATAGCTAGATACTTAAAGCCGGGCAAGTGCCGCGAGAAATTCAGATTTCTTCCTTCTGGATATTTCTACTTGTGAGCCATCCTCCATGGTAGCGAAGCCACCATCACCTTTAATATATTCTTTGACATGTAGCAGATTAACCAGGTGTGAATTGTGCACACGCATAAAATTGTAATCAGAAAGCAGATTCTCATATTCCTTCAGTGTTTTGGTAGAGACCTTTTTCTTCCCGTCTAGTGTGTATAATATTGTGTAATTATTATCTGATTGACAATGAACAACGTCGCTTACTGTCAAAAACTCTAGTCCTCTAGAATTTGGAAGCATGATCTTCTTATTGTGAGGTTTGAAGTTTGAAGCCATCGTGCTAGCACTCATGTCGCTAATTGCAGAAGGAATGATACTCGAATTTATCCTGTCAATGACCTGCTGCATCTCAACATCTACGACAGGTTTCATGAGGTAATCAAGAGCCGCGAATCTCAGGGCCTCCATATCATTGTGTCCATTTGAAGTTGTAAAAATACTTTTGAAATCGATTTTACCATAACGTTTGAGTAGCTCAAATCCGACTTCAGCGGGCATTTCAATCTCCAGGAACATTAGGTGAGGCTTAAGCTTGATACTCTTTTCAAAAGTACCTTCAAGAGAATCGGCCATCCCAATTATTTCAACACCGGGACAATGTTGCTCAATGACATGAAGCAAGGTTTCTCGTCCGTTACACTCCTCGTCAACTATAATTGCTCTGATTCCGCTTCTCATTACTCTCTCCTTTGCCAATCCTCTTGGGTCCTAGAGGCTTGTAACAATTGGATGCTTTGTTACCCTTATCTGTCGGAATCAAAGTAAAATAATCTAAAGACAAAAAAATAGAGTATAAATACCCTATTTTGGGAGTGCGAAATGCATTGATCTCCTTGATTGGGAAATTTACCTTCACATGGCCTTCTAAAGTGTAATCATTTACATTTGTTTGCAGTTTACTTCTTTTAACGTGTGCAAAGGCGTGGGCCAAGGAACCCGATGAATTGTCAACCTACTATTATCTTCTCGTATTTGGAGACTTCTTTGGGAGCTCTCTGATTGTTTTTCAGTCGTTCTTTTATTGATGTTGCCGCCAGTTCAAAGAACGAAGAGGGGCGCCTAACAACGTTAAAGTATAGAAGCGTCGCACGATGTTTCCTGAACTTGAAGTGGTAGACGGGGTGATCCTTGTTCACGATGGGAAGTTTATTACCTCAGCGGGAGGTGCAAAATCTTTTGAAGCATCACTTTACCTGGTGGAGCTGCTCTACGGGAAGGACATTGCGGACCAGATTGCCAAGGGCCTGGTAATCGATTGGGATTTGGAGCAGGTGAAGAAGGATGTTCGCTAGTGCATTGTGCATCATTGAATGCCCGTGCACCTTTCTCAAAAGCTGATGATACCTTTCTTAATGGTGAAACTAAACATCAAAGAGCTGTCAACATCCTTTCCGTCCAGCTTGCCCGACATCCAGTTTCCTAATGAATAAGAACAAGTTTCTCCACGTGTGTGAGAGTAGGTGTTGTGAGATGGTAGAAATAAACGCCACCACCCAATGCTCCTGCATCAAAATTAACCTGGTATTGTTGGCCTGCAACGGTTCTTTCATTGAAGAGTAGGACCACTTCCTCTCCAGCAAGATTGTAGACCCTAAGTTCCGCTTTTTCTTCACCAGATAATGAGAATTCAATGGTGGTATAGTCAGAGAAAGGGTTGGGGTAGGCTTTGAGTGTTGCACCGGTATTCAACCCCAGGTTCTCGATACCGACAAAAGTAGGAATGTTGACGGTGGTGGTAAACACGCCGGTATCTCCGCAGGCCCAGCCGGTTACTGTAACAGTGTAAGTGCCTGTGTCGGGGTAGGAGTGGGAAAAGTAGTTAACCGTGTCAAATACTGTGGCAGAATTTATTATCGTGATTTTGTGACCTGGGTTTCGAAACATTTGACTGTCTCCATCCCCAAAATCTACCAGCACACTATCCGAAAATTCGCTTTCGTTTGAAAACGTAATTAAGCTTGATTGTAGGTCCGTAATACTATCTGTTACAAAAGGTTGAGGGGGCTCAAAGAAGCCCAGGCAATTCGTTTTGACCACCCACATATCCTGACTCGGGCTGCAAGCATTTCCTGCTTTAAAGCCGCATACAATGAATCCATCATCATTGGCTTGTTGAACATCCCGGAAATGTATAGAAAAGGAATTTTCATCACATACGTTTATATATCTCATCCATATGCTGTCACCTTGAGAATTTAGCTTGAGCAATAGGGCGTACTCAACAAGAGATGAGCCTCCAGGATCATCGGCACAGACAATAAAACCTCCGTCACTCAATTCTCTTACGCCCATGGCCTGCTCCTCTATAGTATTTTGACCGTAGGCCTTGCTCCATTCCGTGTTGCCCGAGCTGTCCAGTTTTACAAGGTAAATTTTTGTTGAGTCGCCAATACCAATATATTGAGCGAAAGAAGTATCACCGGCGCAAATATATCCTCCATCTGCGGTGGTTCTGACAATAAACCCATCCTCCCCCAGGGGGCCACCGTAGTAGTTCATCCATTGGGTGGCGCCTGAACTATCAAATTTCACCACGAAGGATTGGTCATCTATTCCGGGAGCAGCAGTCCCGCCGCCAACCACATATCCACCGTCTGCACTGTTGTCGATTGAAAGGCCAATATGGTTGGTATTGTAAACATTTGACCAGAGTTCATTGCCAAGACTGTCTGTTTTCATGAGCAACAGGTTGTTGGATAAATCACCGGTAATTACGAATCCCCCTTCTGGAGTTTGCAGACAGGCGCGTCCAGCAGCCCACAAAGAAGTGTCTATGTATGTTCGGGTCCAAAGGGTGTCTCCATTGGAATCAAAGCGCCAAAGCATGATGTCTGCATCACCTGATGGCCATTGAATGCTCCCTGCAAGCGCATAGCCCCCTCCGCTCACAGGTATCAAAGAGCCTGACCAGCCAGCAAATTCAGATATCCCATACTGGCCATAGTCTTTCCTCCATACTTCGTTGCCGAAGTTGTCAATGTGCAGTATACCCACATTGAATT
>JAESRW010000251.1 GCA_016764395.1 Flavobacteriales bacterium | reverse complement strand
TTTCAGTGTATCCGCGATTTTTTCAACCCTGAAGGCGCCATCCTTCATCCCTTTAAACATATCATCTATTTCCTGAGTGAGTTCATCATGGCTGATCTCTTGCTTAAAATCTTCTATTTCTAGCAATTTTTTATCAATATTGTCATGGTCTATTTCACCGTATTTAATCATAATCTGCTGGAAATCATCCATATCTCTTCTCAAGATTTCGATCCCATTACTTATAAAATTCAGGGGGTTGCTAATTTCATGGGCGACACCCGCTGTTAACTGACCGATTGATGCCATTTTTCTCGATTGCATCAATTCGGCCTGTAACTCTTGCCCTCTATTTAAGGATTCATGCAACTCCTCAACTGCGGCTTGAAGATCTCTTGTCCTTTCGTATACTTTTTCTTCCAATACTACTGCCTGTTCTTTGGCCATTTTTTCGTTTTCCCTGGCAAGTGAAAGCTCTCTTAATTGTGCATCTTCTTTTTCCTTTTTTAGGATGTTGATTCGGTCAGCCAATGCAAATGACAATAGCGCCATTTCCACTGCGGAGGCGGCCTGCATACTGTAATTGGTGATAATATTGTAAGGGAGAACCCCATAGTCTTTTAAYAGGAAAATWATAGCCCCTATCAACAAAACAGTCCAGGCWAGCGCRAAGAACTTTGCGGGTCTGTGTTTTTTTAYAACCGCAACATAAGAGATTAYTAAAAYATAGAYTGAGCYYAAGCTGGTGATGCTTTGCATCATRGAGAATCCCAAGTGTTCAAAYCCYATRATGCTGSMTAYAATAGGARCAATAAAAAGGCCGATCAATGCCGTAAATCCTATATTTAAACGYYTAAAGTACTTGTTGATTYGAAGAAAATTCTGSGYAAAGGCAAGTSCYGCCATTCCGGCAAYAGAWGCAAATATGATGATGCTTTTCAYCTCAAATGCCGGYWGSTKAGGCCATAAGAACTGGAAYGTAAATCCTTTTATSCCTATCTGRGTMARYCCRACAAAGGCCACATARATGATRTARTRTAWATAGCTTTTGTCYCTGGTSGATAWAAAGACRAACAAATTGTATAWAAACATGATRATGATAATYCCGGCGTAAATRCCGGTAATCAWATTTTCCGTATTGGTACTTTCCCATAACGCMTTTGGACGATTRATATAGAGCGGAAGKATTATTTGTTCMGTGCTTYTAACCCTGAGATAATAGGTTTTTGAAACGCCTRYGGGGGTGATTATGTCAAAAATAAAGTTGGGATGTTTATACTTTCGATCGTTAAATACCCTWTGCTSTCCWGTATAAACGGYRGYATATTTRTTYCCTTTCYCTGGTAGAAATAGTRYCAAGTCATCCAGGATGGGATAGGCGACCTCTAGMARTAGGTTGTCGTYCTYGCTCTCATTCTGAACGGTGAATTTTATCCAAAAAYAKGATTCAGACAATCCYAAATTGGGGACTTTTCTGGCACTTCTCTTGAAGTCATCTAATYGTATTACTTCTTCAAGCGAGAGTCCAYTGCTGTCTTCATATATCCAGCAATGTTCTCCAATTATATCCCTTTGAAAGCCGTTTTGCACAACGAAAGGTTCTCCTTTACATATTGCAGGTGCGATAAGTAAGGAGAGTAAAAGCACAGGCCAGATGCGGCCTAAGAAGTGGTTCACAATTGTTTACTTTATAGCTGAAAAAACTACCATATTTAATGAACATACAAAACACCCGATCTGATCCAATGCTAGCAGGGAAGCTTTAAACTGGACATACTCCTCTTCATTTATGTAATCTGCATCCCTGGATTCTGCCAATATCTTTTCCATCATTAAATACTTATTGGCGTCCGCTAAGGATTTTGAAACAAGTGGAAATATTTCAATGTTTATTTTTCTGAAATTATGGCTGCTTAAATATCCATATAGGTTTCTGGATGCAAAGCCATTATTTATTTTTTTTACCGTAAGGTATTGTTTGATCTTTTGTTCAATACCTGGATAATTATTAAAAATTGAGAGCCCCGTCCAATCGGTTTCAATGATCACTAAAAGACTGTCTGTTTTGAGTACCCGATGTATTTCAGCAAACACAGCTTCCGGTGATGCAATGTGTTGTATCAGCCTTTCTGCTCTTAATCCCTCCAGGGACGCATCTTGAAAAGGAAGCTCCTCCGCATTTGCTTGTATAAATTCCGCTCTTGCTTTTTTGACACTACTTGTTTCTTTTTCCACCTCTGAGATCATCTGTGAGTCATGGTCTACTCCTATGATCTTCACCTCATCTCCGTATTGTTCTGACATACGGAGTACATCTGCTCCCGTTCCGCATCCTAAATCAACAATTGCCCCTTTAGAGATGTTCTTAAACAAATCATAGGTATGCTGTTTTAATTTGTAGGTGGCTTGTGCAGTTGCATTTAAGTAGTCTGCGTCATAGTGCTTTTTCATCTTTTGTAATCGCTATTAGGTTAGTAAGCCTCTTTTTTATGAAGTACTATTCGTGCCTCGGTATAGTGAGGTCATATTCTACTTCTATAGGCCCCTTGGGGCCTATCTCAATCTTTTGTTGACGGGGATTTGCAATCAATTCTAAGATCGACTCTTTTTCTTTCAATGTTGCAGCCGACAATGTTGTTAAATTTCGTAGTACCGCAACAACTGCCCTTAAATCCGGCTTAGGATAAGAAAATGTGCCTTTATCGCCCAAAGAAGTTTCAACTTCAAAACCTGCATTTAATGCTGGACGCAACGTATAAGACGCACATAAGGCAAAAAGGGAAAGTATGTCGAGTATTCCAGCTATGACCACGCTTGCTCTTGCTATGCTAGCTCTGCCTAACAGTATGTTATAACCTTTCCCAGCTGCCTTCTTGTCGTTCCACAATCCACAGAACTCTCCTGTTCCTTTGTCAGCATATCCCTTTACCAGATCATAGATTTTATTGTCGAGCTTTCCAATGGCTGTTTCAATGGGTAAGGGTTGCGCTCCTCCGGCAATATGAAGCCTGGCGCCACCATAAACTTCATCACTTGTTGAGGACAGTATCAGTATCCCGTATACAGTCGGGTTGAAAAACCATTCTGAATTAGAGCTCGCTACTGGTTTAATGCCGTGGTCCTCCAATACTTTGGTATGACCTTGTGCAAAAATTTCACAAGAATCAATATCGTCAACCGCCCTGAATGCTTTGATTCGGATCATTCTCCACAATGTATTAATCAACTTGGCTACTCTAATCTCAGCCTTAAAATCCCCCCCAGTAATGCCAATTAACACCATTGCCAATCCTCACAGGAGCTAAGTCAGATACGCAAGTTTCCACCAAATGGTTATATTCGTTATGTCACACTCATAATCTTGGTATGGAGAAAGAAGAGAAGATAGAGGTGCTTTATGTGGATGATGAAGCCAATAACCTACAAGCTTTCAGGAGCTCTTTCAGGAGAGATTTCAATGTACTCACCGCAGACTCAGCAGAGAAAGCCTTAAATATCCTAAAAGAAAACAGCGTTCATGTTATTATTACTGACCAGCGGATGCCAGACACCACGGGAGTTGAATTTTTGGAATCAATTCTTGAAGCATATCCCTATCCAGTGAGGATCTTGCTTACTGGCTATTCAGATACGGAAGCAGTGATAGACGCTATTAATAAAGGGCAGATTTTCCATTATCTCAATAAACCCTGGAAATATGCTGACCTGAAAAAGACAGTTCATAAAGCCTATAAAATTTACAAGAGCAAGAAGGACAAAGAGAAACTGACCAACAAATTAATGACGGCTAATGAGCAGTTAGAGTTTATGTTGCGCCAGAGATTGTTGTCCTAATAGCACGCATTAGTCGAATTGTGCATTCTATGCTCTTGGGTTGATTCCATGTTCTGAAATCAATTGACAATGGGCAATGATCGATTATGGCTTTGCTCTCAACCAGTATCCAGCGGTAAAACAATAAATTCCTATTGATGGTTAACCTGGATTATTGGTAATAAAGGGTGGAAAAAGGGTGTAGGTCACAATCTTTCAAGTGACCAAACGAAAATGACTAAACGCAATCCACACCCACAAATGAGTAGTAATAACATCGCATTTTATAGAGATAATAAGGAGTTTATCGTTGATTTTACAGCAGAAGAAATCAGTTCTGACTTAAAAGAGGCTCAATCCTGACCCCATAAAGGAATTGGAGGCCTGCCCTACTCACTTGTACGGTGTTACCAATCAAAGTATTGTCATTCTTGTAGTGAAGATGTAGAGATACATTTTTAAGAGAATCTAGGAGGTGACGCTACTTTTGTCCCCGCAAATGAGCCTACCTACTTGTCTACCTTCCGTCCGGATAGGCAGGCAGGAGAGGCCGCTTTCATATCACCGCTAAAACAATTAGAGACACGCATGATAAACTACACAAACCATACGAAGGATCCTTATTGAGCCCAAGTCTAAAACCCCCAAAACAATCTCTAATTGATTTTTTTCTTCCATCATAAGCAATTTTAAAGGCCTTAATCCAAATTCGAAAAACACAACCCGTTTTCAAGACTAAAGATGAGGCATTGCACAGCCACCCTTTCGCAAGTATTATTATATCGCATCACTTATAAATGAACCAAAAACACTTTTTAGGATATATATGGATCTTATTGGTCGTCCTGGCCATCTTCTCATGCACGGAAAGGCCTGATGATAGAGAGATAACAGATCAGAAGATTATAGCCAACGACTCCCTGGTCAACCGGTTAATTGAATCGGGACTTGATTATTATTTCGACGGGGAATATCGAAAGTGTCAAGAGGTCTTCATGGAAGCGCGTTCGCTAGTTAGGGCAACAGATACCGTGGCACAAATCCAGTTGTTACTGAATATGACCGAGCTGTTAAAACGGCAGGGTAAATTCGAGGAGTGTCTTACAAACTATTATAAAGCATCAAAACTGGCCTATTTATCCAGGGATTCTATCAGGTTGGGCTTGTCTTATTATAACCTTTCTTCCACCTATATAGCACTAAAAAGAAATGAGGAGGCCGGTAAGTATAACCTAAAGGCTCAGGAAGTTTTCAAACATATTGCAGATACTGCTAAACTAATGAACTGCTATGTGCAGTATTACGTGATTCTAAGAGAGGAGCATAACAACCACTTGGCAAAAGAATACCTTTCCAAAGCAASTCWATWCTACGAAGCACAKAACCAAAAAAGAAATTTTGGCATKTGCCTGAACAACTTTGGAAATTTAYTGTWKGATGAAAAAAAATATGATGARGCTATTCAATACTATATCAAAGCRGTATCAATAAGCAGGMGCCTAAACGCTCAGTTTACMACAGCCARYAGGTTGGGAAATATTGCAGAAKCATACCTAAGAAAACAKGAGCCCGAAKCTGCGCGACRCTATATAGACAGCAGCATGCAGGTTGCCAWCAAAATMKCCGCACAAGAAACCATCMTGGCCAATCTTGAAAKRCTRGCGGAGTACCATATAATGGTCGGAAATATCGACTCGGTGCTGAAGATAACGGATCAAGTCAAGGAAMTGARAACCGAATTGCTAACATTGGAATCTACTTCAGTAGCRCAATGGWTGGAMGAAAAATATAAMAATGAACTGAGCCTAAGTAAAGCTAACCATGACATCGAATTGTTGGAAAAAGACAAAATGGTCRCAAAAAATAAAAAGGAACAGGCAACCTTGATCCTATACATTATTATTTGCATTGCACTCTTAATAGTTTTCATGTCCTACTTACTCTACCGCAAACAAAAAAGGATCAGAGCGGTGGATCTGGAACTGCATCAGATAGAACATGCTTTATTGGCATCCAATAACCAAATGGCTCAGATACAACTTGAGATCAAAGAGGCAGAAAAAAAGAGACTGGAGGAGGAATTGGATTTTAAAGGGCAAGAGCTCATCACTTTTTCTTTGAATCTCAGTGAACGTGAGAAACTATCCACTGACCTCAAAACAGTGCTATCAAAAATTATGGTCGAAAACATCTCATCGCCAGATGTTATGAAAGAGTTGAAACGCATACAGTACAACATTATCAATAAAGGTAAAGCCGAAGTTTACAATCGAATACAAGAGCTGAACAGCTCATTCCACTTTAATTTGAAAACAAAATTTCCAGTACTCACTGAAAACGATGTTAGGCTAGCCTCCCTATTATTAATTGGGCTCAGCTCAAAAGAGATCGCAACCCTCCTCATTATTGAGCCCAAAAGTGTAGATGTAAAACGCTATCGGCTTAAAAAGAAGCTGAATCTTGAGCCTACAACAGATCTAACGGTCTTTCTCTCCAATATATAAATAGCTATTTATCAGCATATTACAATCCATGTAGTGATGCTGTATGGATGCTTTTCTTGGTGAAACTTGTGGGTGACGCTACTTTCGCACCCTGAAACTCAAATCATTTATCAACGGATAAATAGGAGGGTGGCATCTAAAAGGAAAATCACGTGACACTAAAGACCAAATCAGGCACGCACTGACAAAACTCCAGACTCCAGACTTCCGTCTTCCGATGGATTTGTTGCGACCTATTTAATAACAAAAAAACATAAACGGATGAAACTAATATTACTACCCCTTGCTTTCTTAATCATAGTAGGCAGCACCCTAAAAACGAATGCACAAATGCCGGATTTTCAATGGGCCAAATCCATGGGAGGATCAGGAGTTGAGCTAGGTCAATCCATCACTACCGATGCATCTGGAAATGTGTATATAACTGGATATTATGAAGGCACGGTAGATTTTGATCCGGGTTCTGCGAACTTCAATTTGACCTCAAATGGCGTTGCTGATATTTTTATCCAAAAGTTAGATGCTAGTGGTAATTTTATTTGGGCCAAATCCATGGGGGGAACATCAAATGAGAATGGTACTTCGATCACTACCGACGCCTCTGGAAATGTGTATGTAACTGGATATTTTGAAAGCAGTGTGGTAGATTTTGATCCGGGCTTGGGCACCGTAAATTTGAGTTCAAATGGCCTTAATGATGTTTTTATCCAAAAGTTAGATGCGTTAGGGAATTTTGTTTGGGCCAAATCCATGGGGGGAACATCAAATGAGTATAGTCGCTCCATCACTACCGACGCCTCTGGAAATGTGTATGTAACTGGATCTTTTATAAGCAATGTGGTAGATTTTGATCCGGGCTTGAGCACCGTAAATTTGAGTTCAAATGGAGGCGGAGATGCTTTTATACTAAAGTTAAATGCCTTGGGCAATTTTATTTGGGCCAGATCACTGGGTACATCAGGATGGGATAATGGTGCATCCATCACTACCGATGCCTCTGGAAATGTGTACGTAACTGGAACACTTGCAGGCACAAATGGCCTTTCCGATATTTTTGTCCGAAAGTTGGATGCCTTGGGGAATATTATGTGGGCCAAATCCATAGGTTCAACATCAAATGATCGTGGTTTATCTATCACTACCGATATCTCGGGCAATGTGTATGTAACTGGATATTATACAGGCACGGTAGATTTCGACCCAGGTTCGGGGACCTTCAATTTGCCTTTTAACGGCGGCCTAGATATTTTTATCCTAAATTTAGATGCTAGTGGTAATTTTATTTGGGCCAAATCCATAGGAGGATCAGGAATTGAGAAAGGTCGATCCATCACTACTGATGCATCTGGAAATGTGTATATAACTGGATATTTTGAAAGCAGTGTGGTAGATTTTGATCCGGGTCCGGGGACCTTCAATTTGAGTTCAAATGGCAATGACGATGTTTTTGTCCTAAAGCTCTCACAATGTGCAACTACCACTGGTACAGAGACCGTTACTGCCTGTGGCAATTTTACCTGGTCCACGGATGGTAATATGTACGCGTCTACAGGTACGTATACGGCTACCCTAATCAATAGCTTGGGTTGCGATTCAATTGTCACTCTAAACTTGACTGTCAATAACCCAACTACCGGTTCACAAACCTTAACTATTTGTGCTGGCTCAAGCATTACAGTGGGAACCAGTGCCTACAGTACATCAGGTATCTTTACGGATATATTGGCAGCGGTTAACGGTTGTGATTCCATCGTTACTACCAACCTCACCGTGAGTCCGTCCATTACTGGTTCAGAATCGGTTACCGTCTGCGATAGTTACATCTGGCCTGCGGATGGGAATATGTACACTTCCACAGGTACGTATACAGCTACATTGGCGAGTGCCTCAGGATGTGATAGCACCATCACCCTGAATCTTACCATTAATACGGTTGATACTACGCTAATGGTTAATGACCTGGTATTGACAAGCGCCATCAGCGGAGCCTCCTATCAGTGGATAGATTGTAATAATAGCAATACGCCTATTTCCGGGGCAACCAACTCATCTTATACCGGTACGGCTAATGGAAGTTACGCGTTGATGATCACAGCAAACGGCTGTACCGATACTTCCTCTTGTTACGCGATTCTAACCACCGGACTGACAGAAAAGACCTTCAGTAATATGCTAACTGTTTTCCCCAACCCCACAACGGATCAACTGACAGTGGATTTGGGAGCAACGAGAAGCAAGGTGACCGTAGAAGTAAGAAACCTGATAGGGCAACTCATGTTGAGTACCGACTATGAAACGGTATCCCAAGTAACCTTACCCATCCAAGGTGAACCAGGGGTTTACTTTGTGACCGTCCAAACGGATGAAGGAGACATGGCATCCTTTAAAATTCTGAAAAAATAAGGCTTATGCTAAATTCAAAGAAATCCTATTGCAATCAGTTTTCAACATGTTAAGATTACACCTATTTGCTAATCAATAAGTTAACACGCTCAAAACAAATGAAAAAGTACTATTTACCCGCAATACTAATCGCATTATGCTCCGTTATTGCTTATTCCTGTAAGAAAGAAGATAATCCTGCTCCTAACGATCCACCAACAGGAGGAGGAGGAGGTGGTGGTGGTGGTGGAACCCTTGCTATGATGATTATAGACAATGGGGCAACCTCAATGGCGCTTGGCAACACGGTTGCTTACACAGCCACAATAATTGATTTAGATGGAACCGTTACGCTCGCAACCGGAGCCTCATGGAGTTCTTCTTCAACTTCAATTGCTACATTTTCTGGAAACGTTTTATCTCCAGTTGGTCAGGGGAGCGTAACGGTAACGGCCTCTGTTTCACACAATGGAGCCACGCTAACTGCTATCGCTCCGTTGGTGGTTCAACTCCCTGGTATTTTTGTGGTTGGCCCCAGCGCCATTCTTGTTGAGACCGGTTGGTCAGACATAACCTTGGAGCCGCTTTATATTGGAACAGAAACGGCAACACCGTATACCTTTAGTTCCAATAATACATCCGTAGCATCAGTAAGTTCTTCCGGAGTCGTCACTTTCAATGGAAGTGGAAGCTGTGATATCACGGTGGTAGCATCCGGGCTGGATGGTAGCCCGGCAGTAGTGGTTCCAGTGATGGTTCTAGGCGCTCCCCCAATAACGCCACCCATCACCAGAGTCGTTGTATCTCCAGATATTTCGGACATTTTTAAAGGTGAAACCGTTACCTATACCGCCAAAGCATATAACGCCAATGGCACTGAAATGACCGGCGCGGCCTT
>JAESRW010000312.1 GCA_016764395.1 Flavobacteriales bacterium | reverse complement strand
TACAAATAAAAATCAGACAGCTCTTTGTTTCTGGGTTGCAGATAAAATGGATTGCTTGATCTGGAATAGATAATTCCGGGAAAGCCATCTGCATAAAATGGAAACCTATGATCTGTGTTTGCTTCGTCACTTTCTAAGCGATAAATATCCTTTACAAAGGGTTCAAGAGTTCTTGGTACAGGAAGATTTTGCATGCTTCTTTTAATTACTGCCAACGACCTGGATTAGGGTAGGGGTGGCGCCCTTTAATCAATCCCTACTTACCGTTCACTTAAATTACACAACTTTACAGACTGCGATTCCTCGCATTTACCTTAATCCTTTGTCGGCTGAGGTTAGGTGCTCCCCATCAGTAAGTTTGCTTGCTCGAATCGTTACACAGTCACCACGTGACAGGTCCGGAAGTGAATATCTAACAATTGAGTCATTCGGATACATTAAATCGAAATAGACAGGGGTAATCTCATACCAGTACATTCCACTATAATCGGACTCAAAATCATAATTATATACTGGATCGAAATGAATGACGTACTTGTTTCTTCTTTTAAAATATTCCTTGCTCAAATTAGCTGACCAAAACCTGTCTAGTGTGGCACCCTTACTATCATTGATGATTCGTACAAAAGCTTTCTTGGACAGAACGTTATACATAGTGCCGTATAGATCAATTGCCGGAAATGTAAAGGTGATAACCACCAGAGGTATTACGACCTTTCTCCATCTGGATAAATCTTTGCGTGCAAAATCTATACATAAGCCAACAGTCACTATTGATAAAATCACGAACCCCAATATGGTGAAGAAAGCCAATAACTCAATTTCAGCATCCTTGGCAAACCAGAATCGCTGATAGAACCAATAGAAAAAAGTCACGCTACCCACCAATAGTGGGGAGAGCGCGCATACATATATTACCCTTAATGGACTTTTCATGTTAATTTCTGCCAACGGGAGTCTGTGTATTAACTCCGACTAAGATATTGAAAATGTGCTATCTTTCCTGTTTTTAGATACGGGGAAAGAAAAGAGCTTAGCATGCGTTAAGAAGCAGCTCTTCCAGCAAGAAATAGAAGGTAAATGAGCTGCTATTTTGCTCATCAAGGTTTCAAACCCGAGAATAGTCAAGGATCTTTTGAGATTGTAGGTGGTAAAAGCTAAGTAGACCTCCCCAAGTACTTTTTCCTTTCCTCTTGTAAGGGTATATTCAATATGCCATTGCCGTTTGAGTGTTCCAAACTGGTGTTCGATTATCTGTTGCCTGTGTCTGTAATAGTCGGGGTCCTGGTTAACCCTGAGCCCCCTGACCAAATACTTTGTGATTCGAAACGGGTTAATGCACAATCTAACGGTCCTGGCTATGAGAAGTGTGGGTATACTAGGGCACCACTCTTGGGCTGAACCACGTTGTTTGTTTAATACCCCAATTTAGGCATTTCCACTCAACCGCCATTACTGATAGCCATTGTTACCAACTGTAGCCCGCCTCTCTCTACGGAGACCAATGTGTCGGGCTACAGAAGAAACTTCTTAGCTGTCGTTCGAGCAGAATCCGAGGTTAGAAAAAATCAAAAAAGGCACGAAGATGCCAATGTACAGAGTCGATTATATTTGTATATTCACTGTCTCGCCCTTTTTGTCGGGCAGTACGAGCGCTTGAACGCTTAGACTAGCAGGAATGAACCCAACCTGGTACATTAAAGATAGGCTCAAGTACATATGTGCACTCATAGCGTGGTGCTGTGCAGTGCTAATCCTATCGGGTGAAGAGGTACACGGACAAGATGTATTTCAAAAAACATTCGATGGATCTGCCAGTACCATTGGCGGCGACACGAAGCATACGTCTGATGGAGGGTTTATCGTGACGGGAAACGTCTCCATCTCAGGACAGATGGATGTCTTCCTGTTAAAAACGAACACATCGGGAGATGTGGAATGGAGCAGATCTTTCGGTGGAGCTTACGACGAGTGGGGAACAGAAGTCGTGGAAACGCAGGATAAGGGATTCGCCGTTCTAGGTAAGACATACAGCTATGGCGCGGGCAGCGATGATTATTTTCTGATCAAAACGGATTCCTTGGGTAACTTGTTGTGGAGCCGGACCTATGGGAGCGGTCAGTCGGAGAGAGGATGGGCTTTGGCAGAAGCAAGCGACGGGGGGTTCATTATCGGTGGTACCTCAGACGGAGGAACAGGGTCGGTGTGTCTCATAAGAACGGATGCAGGGGGACAGCTTATATGGTCAAGATCTCTGGGAGATCCTTTTTACAACAATGTCTGGGCTTTGGTTGAAACGCCTGATGGAGGAATTGCCGTGACAGGTGCAGGAAGCAATGGTGCAGTTCTCGTCAAGTTTGACGGTTCCGGGACCTTCCAATGGGGCAAGTCATATGGAGGCGGGGGCGATGACAGGTCCTATGCCATGGCGGTGACGAATGATTCTGGATTTGTAATGGTGGGGATGACTAGCAGTTTTGGGTCTGGACAGTTTGATCTCTATGCGATCCGGACTGATAGTGACGGAAACCTTGAGTGGAGCAAAGCCTATGGTGGGCTCGCCAACGAATATGGGGAAGCGGTAGCGCTCACTGAAGATGGGGGATTTGTCTTAGTAGGAAAGACGGAGAGCTTTGGAGGAGGGTCTAGAGACATATATGTGATTCGCACAGATGCCTTGGGAGATACCGTTTGGACGAAGAGCTATGGCGGAATTAGCAGTGAGCATGCATATAGCATCGACCAAACAGGAGAAGGAGGGTTTATTATATCGGGTAACTCCAGCAGCTTTGCATCGGGTATTTATCTGGTTAGGATGGATGGGAGTGGTTTCAGCGGTGGATGCAATGAACACAATACAGGCACAGTAGTCATTGGGGCTGCCGTCACAGAGACGGTAGTTAACCCAACGGTTGATTCCATAACCGGGACAAACATCGTTACTCCGCTTAATGGCCCATTCGCACAGGACGACAGCGTGCTATGCAACAATTGCACTTCTTCAAGCAGTCCGGCATCCCACATCATCTCTGCTGGCGGTGGCAGCGCATCCTTTAACATATATACCAATAGCTCCTGTCCCTGGTTTGCCAGTACTTCCGACACGTGGATTACCATTACCGCGGGCAACAGCAGTAGCGGGGACGGGGTTATTAGCTACTCAGTCACCGGTAATCCTGATATGGTTCAGCGCACTGGGACCATCACGGTCCTGACTCATGTATACCAGGTAATCCAGGAGCCGCAGCCGGTGTGCGGCGGAACACCTCCGACAATACCACAGATACAAGGTACGGACTGCAATCTAGCAGCCACGAGCAGCTTGAACGTGACTTACCAATGGTATTTGGATGGGGCGTTACTGCCTGGAGCAACGTCTCAATTTCTCACCGCTAACGGGCAGGGCTTTTATACCGTGAAAGTCACCGACACCGCTGGATGCTGGAATGTTTCGGATCCATTCTATGCGGGCTGCGCCACCACTGTTGAAGATGCACAGACTACTGATCTGGATTTTCGAGTGTTCCCCAATCCCTGTATCAGTTCATACGGGGCTGTTGTGTCTTATACCCTCAGCAAGAGAACACATGTGTACGTTCGGCTTTTTGATATGCACGGCGCTGTCGCAAGCACCCTGTCCAATGGAGAGGAGGATGTTGGGCATCATCGCATTGCGTTGAATGGCAGCGGTTTGCCCGGAGGCGTTTACCACATTGTGATGGCTGCGGGAGATGAAGTGGTATCTCGCAAAGTTGTTGTGATAAAATAGCAACGTTAGCTTGTTTACGCGAATTTCTGCAAGAAGGAGCACAGAGAATGATCTCTTAAAGCAAGGAACTGACATCTTGAAACACAGGTTTGCAGTGAGCGATCCTGAATTTGTCACTCAATATGATCTTAAGTCTCCAGCATGAACGCCTCCTTGGAATACTTTAAATTGCTCAATGAAATATCCGTCTCCAACATCCCATGTTGAGCAACGTATTTTTTATTTTTCAAATGCTTTTGGGTCTATTTTTAGTATCCTATTTTCGTATTCTTTCATTTTATCGACATTGCCAAGAGCCATTTCAATATTCATTTTCACGAATAGAAAGTCAAGATCTTCTTTATCTATTCCTAAGTATTTGTCAGCAATATTACTTGCATCCTGGAACCGTCCAGTTTCATATATATAGTGTGCTAAATACCTTTGATTTTGTCTAGTTTCACCCTCTTTAACCATCGCCTCTTTTATTCGTTTAACATAGCCATAAGCATTCTCTTTCACTGCCCTTAATCTGTAAAGTTCTAATGAAATCTTTATTACCCAGTCACTCGTACCTGAGCGTTCCATCATTAATTGTTGCTCTTTTTGAAGTGTAATGGYGTCACCCAAAATATTGTAGATTAATGCCAATATGATATGGGGTCCGACTTTGGTTTTGGTTTCAGGATAATTTTCAATCTCTTCAGCGAGTTCCTTTAAATTGCTATGAGAAGAAGGGTCTTTTGCCATAACAATGACAGCAATGTCTTTATCTGGAAGACCTGTTGCTTTCAATAAAACTGTTTCCGCTTCATCTATGTGCCGAAAAAATGAATAAACTTTTGAATGATAAACAGCCAAACCCATATAAACTTTATTGTTTTCGGACTTATCCTCAATAGTTTCAATTGCTTTTTCAACGCTTGAAAGAGCTGCTTTGAAATCTCTTTGTGATAAATGGTATTCCATTTTCTCAATATAGGTATCAAGGTCGTCTATTCCTTCAACGAGCAGACCGTCTTGATA
Organism: Flavobacteriales bacterium; assembly: GCA_016764395.1. GTDB lineage: Bacteria > Bacteroidota > Bacteroidia > NORP154 > NORP154. Next base: position 4,813 of record JAESRW010000312.1, on the reverse strand, counting down.
GACTTTCTTGGTTGTAACGTTGCCAATCTCGTCCCACCAAGTCCATTCCCCAATTTTTACCCCATTCCTGAAAGTTCCAACCATTTTTTGCTTACCGTTTTCATACCAATCTTTCCAAGTTCCGTCTTCAGTTTCTCCTCTTAAAATTCCTTCTTGTTTCTTCTGTCCGTTTTCGTAATACCATTCCCATTTACCATCAGAGACTCCATTATGGTAAATGCCTTTTTTATTCAGTTTACCGCTTTTAAACCACCAGATGTATTCTCCTTCCTCTTTTCCATTTTTAAATGCACCTTGTCTGATTTTTTGTCCGTTTTCGTACCAAGCTGTCCATACACCAGCTTTTTGTCCATTTATCAATTCTCCCTCTGCTTGTTTTGCTCCGCTTGGATACCACCCTTCAAGTTTACCTTTGATTTGACCGTCTTTGTATTCGGTTGATGATTGTTTCTTGCCATCATCAAAATAAGTCAATGCAGTTCCTATGAAGGGCTTCTTTTTGCCAATTTCATAAAATAGTCCGTCACGTTGCTCCAGTTTTTTACTGTCTATTTGACAAACCCCCAATAAAGGAATAATTAGAAAAATAATTAGAATTACGTTTCTCATGATCGTTTTATATGTTGCCCAACGGCCCCGCTAAACTGTCGTTGCTGTCGCGTAGGGCAGCTGTGCAGATTTAGTGGTTGTTGACAAACGTTCTTTTTAATTCCACATTAATATAGTTCTATCTTTAAATCTGTTTTTCAATATTCGATTAAGTTGCGAATACTCTTTATCGTTTAGCTTTAAACTTATTGCCAGCTGATCTCCTGACCAGTTAATTTCAAATAATTCTCGACTTAGCTTGATGATCATTTTGTCTCTATAACTCAATTCTGTTTCAGATTCTGATGATTCTACTGAATACCAGTCAATTTCATCTTCGACCTCCGGATAACTTCTCTGAATTAAGAGATATTTGTTTTTGGGATGAAGAAGTTCCTTAACCGGAGTAAATTCATCAATTCTTTCTTCAGAATCCGAAAACTCTATTGTACATCCAAAGTCAGGATCATCTGTTATTGTTAATCGCTCACATGTAAAATCCATTCTTAATTATTATTAGCAAACATGTTTTTTATTTTTCCTCCAGCTTGTCCGAACACCTAAAACGCCTAAAGTCAGTCCAAACAGTCCACCGAACATCCCGCCCCAAATGGAACCACCAACCCAAGCGTAACCAAGCATTTGTCCGAAGTCTTCCGGTACTTGTTTAAATGTCGCTCTGTAAAAGTCAGGGCTTAAGGCTGCAAGTCCTACTGCTATTAGTCCCCCAAGGCACCAGCAGAGATAAACCAGTCCGATTATTTTGATTAAGTGTCGAAATGCAAAGCGGTAAGTTGCTTGTCCTTTTGTTACGAGTAAAACTGTCGCTCCGAACACGATGGAGAATATTACTCCGTAAATCAGTCCTTCGAGAATGCCTTGGGCTATGCTTGCTGTCCAAATGTCGTGAAAGTCCCAGCCGAGTATGTTTTGAAAATATGTTGGGCTGACGTAACCGTTAAAGGCGTTTGTTGTCGCTCCGATCATTCCTCCCGTCAGTACACAAGTCAAGGCGACCCATATTACTGTTAGAAAGTTGGTTTCTTGTCTGTAAGTCCTGTCCATTGTCTTGTTTTACATGTTTGCCAACGGTCCGGCTTAAAGCAGTGCCGCCTCACGTTCAGATACCTGCCTAACGCACACTTACCCACCCAAGTTACATAAACCCCTGTTCCGCGGTATTGTCTAAAGCCAATGTGCCTGTTGCACAACTAAGTTAATAAAATGGGGCAATCCTTATTCATCTGTATTGCTGAAAACCAGATATTTACTATATGCAAGGCAAAAAAGACTACCAGGAGAAGCTGTATATAAGCTTCCAGCTATCAGATCGCATACCGACTGATAACTTCTACAGGCGCTTGAAAGAGGCGTTGGATTTAAACTTTCTCTACAAATTGACCAAGGACTACTATGGAGAAGAAGGTCAAAAGAGCCTAGACCCGGTTGTGTTCTTTAAGCTGTGTTTGGTTGGGTATTTAGAGAATATCATCAGTGACCGCTCATTGATGAATCATTGCAGTATGCGCATGGACATCCTGTACTTTTTAAACTACGATGTAGATGAGCCTCTTCCCTGGTACAGCACCCTGAGTCGTACCCGGAACCTTTTCCCCAGGGCATTATTTGAACAAGTGTTTGACAGGGTACTTTCCATGTGTGTGGACGAGGGGATGGTAAGCGGACACACCCAGGCGGTAGACTCGGCACCAGTAAAAGCCAACGCCTCAATGGATGGTTTGGAGCTGAAAGTACCGGCCTCAGAGCTTCAGTCCCACCTAGAGAAAGTAAGACAGATGAGTCGTATTGATCGGCCTATTCGCAAAGCGAAGGAAAACAAAGCACCAGAAGAACAGCGCAAGATAACGGCCACAGACAGGGAGTTAAAGGAGATCAAAAGCCGCAATGGCCTATAATCTGAAAAATTACCTGAAATTCACCAAAAACAAGGTGGAAACAGTGGCGGACCAGGTGAGAGATACCATGTCTTTGATTTTTGGCCGTATGACAGCAAGATTAAGCCTTTCTAAGCAGTTGTTTTTTTCAGTTCACACCACTTGATCCTAAAATCAAGACCTCCCACAAAGGCTTAAAATCAGCCATTTTTCTTCAAAACGGAGGGTTGTGCATCAGCTACCTTTGTTATAGCCAGTTATTCTACAATTGAGTTATACAATTCCTCTCTAAAATCTTCATTCTCCATTTGTTTTGCAACCTTCTCTGCTTTCTGTTTATAGGAACTATTGTTAAGCAATTCAAGAATTTTCGGTTCAAGATTTCCCTTTGTTAGGTCACTTATTTTAATCCCTCTAGTACCGACACCTTTCTCGTCTACAATTTTATTCCATACAAACTGGTCAATAATATGTGGGATTATCATTGTCGCACATCCATATTTTAGTGCCATATGCGTAGTACCAGAACCACCGTGGTGAATCACGGCATACATTTTTGGGAAAATCCAGTCATATGGTATTCGGGAAACAAAATGAATAAGATTTTTGTCATAGGAATTGGGCTCAACCAGTCCGCCAGAAGCGGTATTTATTATTGCAGGAATTCTATTTCGTTTTAAAATAGCTAGTACAATCTTAGTTTTCTCTTCGGGTTCAGGATTTGTCATACTCCCAAATGTGATTAAAATACACTTAGGGTGTTTTTCCAGAAAGGCAAGTAATTCATTGCTTGGCTTCCAATTTAAAGTTTTGTTTCTTTCGTGATAACCAAGCACTTTTAGATTTTTCTTCCAGTAAGATGGTTTTGCAAAGAGTTGGGGCGATATTGTATAAATGATTTTGTGATTTTCAAGTACCTTAATTATCTGACTTTTACGAATATCAGATATCTCTAGCCATTTCACAGAAGTCATTATGGTTTTTACSAGTCCCCAATCAGCGAGTTTGTAAGTTAATTTGTTGAAGAACTCTCCATAGTTGCTGTTGAAAGCTATATGAGTATGGTGTTTTACATAGTGCAGATAAGGAACAGGACTTACATAAATCGTTTTTCCTTGATTRCCCGCCTCYCAAATAACGGGATACATAGCCTTRCCATTGTGAATAATCCTATCTGGTTTTTCTTGTGCAACTACATCGTGTTGCTTTGCAATCATCAGCTTGTTGTTTTTGTATTGCATTTTTGCAAGCTTCACGTAAGCCAATATTTTTTTCCATTTTGAACCTCTACCACCAAGAGCAAATTTGCCAACATCACTTTCGAGCATTTCCATAAATTCACTACCCAATGATGCAAATCTCATATCAGAATCTTCAACAAGATTTCTAAACTGCTCAGGAAATAAACAAATTACTTCGTGTCCTTTTTGCTTAAGCATTTCTCCAATGGCAAGAAAAGGCTCCATATCTCCACGTGTTCCAATTGATACTAAAAGTATTATCATTTGCGATTTTCTAATTGGCTACAACGGGAGTCTGTGCATTAACCCCGACTAAGATATTGAAAATGAGTAATATTTCCTGTTTTTCGATATTGGGAAAGAAAAGAGCTTAGAATCCGTTCAAAAGCGGTTTTTTCAGCCAGAAATGGAAGGTATTGTTGGACAAAAAGGGATGCAGCCTAATTCCGTTCAGGTAGTGCTGATCAGAGTGGTTTAAGCTTTCTTATCGACCATAGCATATCATTCAGGTGTTCTTCGATCCACATCTCCTTTTCCTTTAGTCGAATTATTTTCCATTTGTATGTCCCACAATCTCCCTGATAGCACATGTCAATCCACTCTTTCTTATCAATAAGCTTCCATTCACCTTCATAGTTCTTTGGTTCTGTCCATCCCGCTAATCTTCTTGAATCCAAGAACGTATCATCATCTTTAAATTCAATGTAATAGAGCTGGTAGTCAGTAGTCACGTTTAGGTAATTCGTGTTGCAAGGGCCAACGCACATGGCAAATTGAATGAATTCCTCGTATTGCCACAGGTTTACGACTCTTGCTTTCTTACTCTTCAGGCTAATTCTGGGCCCCTCTTCATACTTCTTGCAACCGGACCAGGTCAATCCCAAGAGTAACAGGGCAGTGATAGTCAGTCTTACGTTCATATTTACGTCTTACAGGTTGCAGCTAACGTTTGGGCTATAAGTAGTGGCGATTGATAACCACCATTCCGATCGCCCATTGCAAACTGTTTTGATGGTAATAACTTACGAAACTTATCTGGTACACGCCATTACTTATAGACTCGTGTTGGTTGCAGTTATTTTGTTTTTC
>JAESRW010000325.1 GCA_016764395.1 Flavobacteriales bacterium | reverse complement strand
TAGCCGGCACCATAAAAGGATATCCGTTCGAGATGTGGCATGACGTGAATGAGCATTTTGATTTAGAAAATCCAATTAGCTTTGAAGGTGGCACCATCACCATTTCAATCAATTTTGACATTGACGCTTTTATAAGTTCCGTTCATGCTATTGATTTAACGCAAGCCCGAGATGAAGACCGTGACGGCTTAATTGAAATAAATCCGGATAACGATGACGGCAATAAAGAAATCGCAGAGCAAGTAAAGGAGAATATTAAAGCAGCAGCAGATTTGGTGGAAGGCGATTAATGAGACCGAGCCAAATCTAATTCCCTCCTATTTTCAAGGGTAAATCATGGAAACCCAACATTTTTAAGCCCTGGCTAGGCCATGCCGGGAGTCGAGTATGGCTCCTCAGATTGATGTCCGATCATCGTTGATTTTTAGCTCAAGTACTTTGCGATTCATCATGGTTATAATGTTACCGCTCGTGATTTGGTCGCGCGGTGTAAGGGGAAACAGTTCCTTCTTGAAGAGGGAACAATACATTGTAAACCGTTACCTTTGATCACTGTAGATGGTCAGCGCTAGATTGCTCCTAAAACAACAAAACCTTATCAGCTGATATAATAGCAAAGCTTAGTGGACAGTGTTGAAATTTAACAGATGAGCGCATTGAACATTGGAAATATTGGCCGCTTCACCATCTACCTGGTTGGCTTGCTTGTAGCATGTGATACCAGTGCCCAGGGACCACCTATATTTACCGAAACACCGATTATGCTTGGCCTGGACGGCGGAGGGGTACGCACCTTTGGAAAATACATTTCCAAAGAAAACACCACTGTTTACATGCATCCCATTGCCATACCATTCAATATTTCTTCCAAATGGCAGGTAGGAGCTGTTATTCCGTTTGCTTATAAAAAGCCCAATGGTTTAAAGGACCAATTTGGGCTAGGCGACATCAGTGTTTTCACCAAACACCAATTGTTTCAAAAAGATGGCAAGGGAAAAACCTTCCGCACACTTATCAAACTGACCGAAACATTTCCCTCTGGAAATTCAACCGGCCTACCCCAACTAGGAACCGGAGCCTGGCAAACTACGCTTGGAATAATAAGTGGATATATAACCCTCAAATACGGCCTTTATGCGGAAGTTGCCTATAATCTGACTTCAGATGGATTACCGGATAAGCTCCTATACAATACCGCATTTTCCTATCCGTTATTACCGCAACAATACCCGCCCAAACAAATAAACGTATCTATAGAACTCAATGGCACCTACATAGTGGAGAATAGCAGCAACTACCTGTTTATTTCACCCGGAGCACAATGGATCGCAGGAAAACGATTTCTGCTTGAAACCGGGTTGCAACTTCCGTTGATTGAAGATGTACCCGACGGACAGAAAACGAATTTCATGTATACACTCGGCACAAGAATTTTAATATTTTAGCGCACCTTTTAAACCATGACAATAATGAAAACTACGATCAGAAGAATTGCCATCTCAGTAGCGGTGCTATTCATTGCGTTCATCGGAACAACCAATCTTGCAAATGCTCAAGAGACCGCACAAAAAGTTTACGTCAAAATACAAGTGGACGGCCTTTCTTGTCCTTTCTGTGCCTACGGTTTGGAAAAGAAGCTCAAAGACATATCCGGGTCAAAAGACGTATCAATCGAACTGGAAGCGGGAGAGGCTACCTTAAGCGTTCTAAAAGACCAACAACCCACTAAAGAAGAAGTGGAAGCTGTGGTTAACGAGGCGGGGTTTACCCCAAGAGAAATTACATTCTCCGACAAACCCTTCAAAGTAAAAGATGATGAATAGGATCATTATTTTGGCAACATTCGTAGGACTGATAACTATTGTCGGTTGTTCAGAAACTCAAGAAGTGACTGAACAACAAAATCCATCCCAGTGGAAGTTCACCCAAAAAATTGCTTTGGAAGGCATTGCCCCGATTGGTATCGTTGCACAAGGCAATTTCCTTTGGCTTTCAGATGTGGACCACAACCGCATTTTAAAGATTGACACGAAAGGAGCCATTTTGGAAGAATACGCTGGATTTGAACGCCCTATGCACATTGCGCTTTATGAAAACAAGCTCTTTATCCCGGAATATACTTCGGATACCGTTCGCATACTTGAAAATGGCCATATTTCAACCTACCCTCTTGCTGAACAACCCAATGCAATCAGCGCAGTGGCAACTGATGGAAGCACTTTCGCTTTTGCAGATTTCTATAACAATCGAATTATATTGCAGCGAGGAGATGAAGTGACTACTATTGGGAAAGAAGGCCACAACGATGGAGAACTATACTACCCCACTGATGTCTCCTTTCACAATGACCTTATTTACGTGGCAGACGCCTATAACAACCGGGTGCAAGTATTTGACAAACACGGGAAGTATGTTAATATGATTGGCTGGAATGAAGGTATCAACGTAGCCACAGGATTAAAGGTAACCGATACGCAAGTGATTGTTGCCGACTTTGAGGGGAACAGAACACTGGTCTATGACCACGATGGCAAACTGTTGCAGACGTTGACGCAAAACTTCAATAAGCCAACTGATATAGAGATTATTGGAAATACAATGTACGTAATCAACTATGCCGGGAATGATATGGCGGTATTTGAATTAGTAGCTGAATAAGTTTCTCCGGTGGAAGAAGTTGATCGCTGAAGCTCCCCCCTCTCAAATTTTTACCGCACCAAAGTCACATGCCCAACATATTGATGTCTTTTTCCCTGATCATCTAATGCAAGAATCATCCAAACAAACACATCCTGTTGCGCAATATCATTCCCATCGTTGGCCTTTCCGTCCCAGGGGACCAGGTAGTCGTCGGTTTCAAAAATCAGGTCTCCCCACCGGTCATAAATGAGGAAGTTATACAAGGCAAAAGTACAATGAGGCACCGGTAAAAATTGGTCATTTATATTATCTGCATTATTGTGCCATAGGTATGATTTATTGGAAGCAGTTGCATCAACGAGAAAGCTATCCCCTGCACAAACCAGGGTATCATTGCCCAATTCAACTACCGGTATTGAATCGTAATCCACGTTTAAGGTATCACTTGCAACGCCGCACATATTCGTTGCCGTTATCCAGTAGGTGCCTTGTTGAGTAACACTCCACGTGGGGTTGGTAGAATTGTCATGCCACAGATAGGTTGAATTTGGAGCCGTCACGTCCAATACCAAAATATCACCGGGACACAGGATGGTATCATTGCCCAATTCAAAGATGGGCAAAGGATTGAAATTTATGTCAATAGTATCTGATGCGACGCCACAGTTGTTGGTGACTTCTGCCCAATAAGTTCCCTGCTGCGTCACATTAAAGCTTGAATTCATTGAACCGTCAGACCATAAATATGAAACATTGGATCCTACAATGTTCAACATCAAACTCTGTCCTTGACACAAAGTGGAATCGTTACCGAGATTTAAGGTAGGTACTGATTCCATGGTGACCGAAAGCGTGTCAGTCGCAGAACCACAATTATCACTAATCTCTACCCAATACGTCCCCTGCTGTGTTACATTAAGATTTTGGTTCGTGGAATTGTCCTGCCACAGATAGGTTGAATTGGGCGTTGTGGCAACTAGAACAAGAACATCGCCTGGGCACAGGGCTGTATCATCACCTAGCTCAACGGTAGGCAACAAATCGTAATTGACCGTAATACTGTCAGGTGTTGTTCCACAATTATTGGTCACCTCCACCCAATAAGTTCCCTGCTGTGTTACATTGAATGTGGGGCCGGTTGAATTGTCTTGCCATAAGTAAGAAACACCGCTGCCGGTTGCATCCAGCGTCATTATCTGCCCCGGGCAAAGCATCGTATCATTGGCCAAGACAACCGTAGGCAAAGGGTCCATGATTACATTAATGGTGTCTCTTGAAGTGCAGCCGTTGACCTCCATCTCAACCCAATAGCTTCCCGCTATCGTAACACTTAACCCCGCGTTGGTTGTATTGTCGCTCCACAAGTACGTCGCACCAATTGTTGTGGCATCCAAATTCAGGACGCTTCCCTGGCAAATGGCAGTATCATTGCCCAACTCAAGAGGTGGTGCCGACACGAAATTCACATTGAGCGTGTCGGCCATCGTCGCGCAGCTATTGGTGACCTCCACCCAAAATGCTCCTGAGTTTGTAACGGTGAAAGTTGGATTTGTAGAATTATCTTGCCAGGTAAAAGTAGCTCCCGGAATTGTCCAAACCTTTCATTATTGTTTGGATTGCAAAAAAATCGTGTCCATTTACCCCCTTGGGGAGAGTTGGTTGGGACAATGGCTGTAAGCGGCGGCATACAACTGGTAGCCGGCACAGAGGTGCAATGATCTGGGGTACCTGTAATTAGACTCCATCCTGTTGGTACCGTGCCAACTGACATCGCACCGATTTCCATATCTCCATTGACGATAAGATCCTGGGCGTAAATCGTATTGACACCCAGTAGAATCGTTATCATCAATATCAATTTCCTCATCCGGTCCGATCCATTATACAATTGGTATGAACGTTTTAGAAAGATCTATTGATATTCATTACGAGGTAGCTTAAATTGGAATGGACGATAAATTTGGCCCCCTAGCTCGGGTAGTTGTGTGATAGTCTAGCGGGGTGTTTCCATTGCCCCTACTCAAACAAGTAAAAACTCGTGCCCGCCCTTTTTCAGAAATACTCCTAGCTGATGTGCACATGCTGCTCAATTATCCATTCCTCTGACTTCAACTTACATTGATCATCCATCTGTTCTACACACGCAGGTTATTTAAACCGCCTTTCTCAATCCGAATAAAAAGGGTTCATCTAATCTGAATCTATTACAATTTTACAGATATAAACAGGGTTCGACAATAGGGTAATCACCATATATTTAGGTGTGTTGGGGATATTGTTAACTGTAGGCTGTTTTGTCACAATCCAACMTATCTTGTTCAAGTCAAGYTCTTGTCCTTTTTGTCTTGACCTTGCTCTGCCGAAGCGGCTACGCGAAGGCGCAGTACAAAAAGAACGAAAAAGATCAAGGCYRYYWSAAAAKCGGTTCAACACTGATGCATGTAGTCTTGTCAAAAGGAAACAAACCAGGAAAATGAAAGTTCCTTAATTTAGCACTGACCTAAACATGGGCAGCTTACACTCGCCTTACATGTTGATCCATAAAGTAAAACCACGAAAGCGGATATGAACTGAAAGTCTTTCGCTAATAGCCCATCGTTTTAACCAGCAATTGAGACCAATAAAATGAGATTAAGCGTACTGTTAATCTGCTTATCTATTGTGGTATTTGTTCTATTGAGATTTTCATTTATAATCCTAGGATTTTTAATGTTTGGGGAAGGAGACGGGAGTTTAATGTATAATCCTTGGTTTTATGGCATTCCTGTTATCATCGAAATGGGATTAGCATATATGCTTTTTAAGTTGGAGCGAATGTCTTTAAATACAGTACTTATTGCAGTTGTCATTATGGCCTTGTTATACCTTTTAGGAGTGTTAAATTTCCTACCCTCTTTTTTATCCTTCTTAAATTTAGGCTCTTAAATTTTTCTGTGGATCTCCCAAAAGCTTCACGCAACCTGGTTTCTCATCGAGGGTGCACATCAATCATTACAGACAGCGTGTAATTTCCCCTCTCGTTGAAACTTGGAGATAAAACAGGAACTCACACGGACAAGATCCGCGCAAGCCATACAGTTCATCACTCATCCATGCAGTCATTCCAAAAGGGATAAAGGCAATGAGAACATTAGCCATCCCGAGACGGCATCTAATAATGCGTATATTTATTACGGATATGTTAGGCACTATTTCAAATGAATCTTAAACTCTGCATTGGTTTACTGCTAATATCTCGAATCGCATTTGGCCAATCTAATGAGGCTCCTGACATTAAATGGTCTATTACCACCAGCCCTTTCAGCATTCTAGGTGTCTACAATGGATCTCTGGTTAATTTGGGCATTGAGATTAAACTAAAGGACAATCTATCATCTTACTCGGAATTCGGTTTCTATAATTCAACTCCGGTTTTTCAATTTATAATGAACCAACAAGGGTTTATCATGAAGGAAGCAATTAAATTCTATACTGATAAACAGAAATTATTTGGTCAAGGAGGATATATCTCGATGGAATTGGGTTATTCTAAGTCAACCTATCTCCGAACGGATAGCATTGCCGTTAATCAAACACCTACTTATGCAAAAACCTATTCAATATCTCGAAAATTCGCAGGAATATCAGTACACATAGGTGCTCGAAAACAATTAGGCAGCAGAATTATAATTGACTTTTATACTGGCGCCGGAATAAGGCTCAATATGGTTAAGTGCAATTTATCAAATTCAGAAGCCAGATTTCGTGAGTTGGGTGACTGGACCAATCCGTCCAATTTCATTGAAAAGTGTGGTACGCATATTATCCCAAAGTTCTATTTGGGTTTGAATGTTGGTTATAGACTATTGTAAGAGTGTCTAACACGGGGCTATAAGTGAAGCTCGTGTAACCCTTCCCTTTTCTTGGACCAGGAATTACTGGCATCTTTTGAAGCAGAAGTATTCACATCACAACAGAATTCCCCTTTGGGCACAGCAAGCACACAAAACTTGACGGGATTACACTACTTATCAAAACTATACTTCACCTTGCCATCCACAATCACCAGCTTGGCATCAAACTTCTTTCCTGACTTGCTGGTAAACCCTTTGATGATCCTTGTACTACCTTTGGCGGCCAGGAGCTCCAATTGCTTATCGCTGAGCTTCTTCTTACCTACTGTTCTCCACATCCCGAAACCACAAGCATCTTTTCCCCTATTGCAATACCAAACCTTATCTGTTTTAATAACATGTCCTTCTTTACACTTTGGGCAGGTTAAGCCATGTTCGTCCGACACCTTGGGCCCTTGCTGACGGCTGTCAACAATTTTTTGCTCAAAGCTTGTCGCTTTGGCACTTTTATAGGTGTTGTTCAGCACATCGCCGATTTTAAACATGCTTTTTTGCGAAGAATTACTCATCATAAACCCAAGCTTCTAGGGAAGTGGACTAGGATTCTTTGAAGTATCATAATCCTTAGCTAAGAGCTTGAAATTCGACACGGCGATTAGCATCTGCTTTGGGGTTTTCTGGATCAAGCGGAACACGTTCACCAACGCCCACAGCTTCCATACGTTCAGGCGCTATGTCGCAATCTTTGGTTAATTGGCGTTTCACTTCTATGGCGCGCAGTTTCGATAAGCGTTCGTTGTATTCTGCGCTGCCGGACGAGTCTGTGTGTCCTAAAATTCGGATGAATTTAACATCAGCTGCAATTAATGCAATGCATAAGGCTACCAGTTTTGGTGCCTGATCAGGGCGCAATGCGGCACTATCAAAATCAAATGATATGTTAATATTGACCTGTTCGCTYTTTGGAACGATGGCAATAGCCACGTCGTCAACAGCGACTGATGTGAGCGTTGGTTCAGTAACCTTGGCGGTTTCGGTTGCGGTCACTTCAGTCGTTGCTGTGTCGTTAACCTTTGCAGTGGGTGTTGCCAAAGCAAGCCCCCGAGTTTTTTGTTTTTTAAAGTTGGCTGTCATTTCTTCCACAGATAAGCTGCTTCCTGTGGTCGATTGTGCAACCGCTAGAGATGCCATCCCACCAAAGCTTAACAATGTGATACCCATAAGAACTTTTGCAGTAGTTTTCATAATATCTTCTTTCATAAAGTTGATAAATCTTTCGTAATGATTGTACACGATACGATGTTAACTACCAATCATTTTCGATATGATGTTTTTGATGCATGTAATTTGTTATCAAAAGGCTTGGACTTTATAAACTGAAATGCTTACGTTTCTTACTTTACTTAGAAAGTTGCCATTATGCGTCCAGTTACATTGATACTAATTGCGATCGGGGTTCTAGCGACGCCATTGGCCTATCTGGCGGTCACTGAATTTATGCCCGAAAAGGATGAATATAGCGGCCCTGGTATAGACAGTGGTGCGCGMATTGAAATTGAGGTGKTGCGCCAGCAAATTGAAGGTTTGCAAGAACAAATCACAGGTTTAAAAGAGCRGATGCGCATCCAAGACCAAACTATTGCCCGTGTGCAAGCGCAACCGAATTTGCAACCTTTCGATGATGGCAGTGTWGTGAAYACWGGGCCAAACGCRATTATTGATGCCTATGCRTCRGTTGTTTTGATTGCAAAAAGACGGTTGGTAAACAAAGCTATTAATGTAGCAGGCCCCAGTTTTTTGGAAAAGTTCTTAGGCCGTCCGCGCGAAGTGTTAAGCGACAAATGCGAAGCGATGACAAACCCTAAATTAAAAGAATTACTGGTTCTAGCAGATGTTGGGCCAATCCGTGTTAATATGCTACAACCGGCCGTAGACAGTATTAAACGCGTGTTTGGAAAGGTTAAAGCTACGGACCCTGATCTTTATGATCGTATAAACACTTCGGGTTCGCTTTGTGTGCGACAAATTCGAGGGACGAAAGGGCGCACGTCAACGCATTCTTTTGGACTAGCCGTTGATTTGAATATTGACGGGAAACTTGATAATTTTGCAGATGGAAAAACCCAGCTAGGCCTGACTATTCTGGCCGATTTCTTTATCGAAGAAGGATGGGTTTGGGGTGCAGGGTTTTCACGCGAAGATTCCATGCATTTTGAAGTAAGCAAACAAATGTTAACAAAATGGCGATCTGAGGGTAAGATCTAATATGAATAAGTGACTCGCTTATTTATCGTCTAGGATGCACAATACACCTAAATTCTTTAAAATATCGGATATTGCGCCATGCGGAAAATATTTATAGTTATATTTTTAATGCTGCCTACTTTAGCATGGGCCAGCGAACGTGTGGCTTTGGTCATTGGTATAAGCGATTATAAAACAATTCCAAAACTGGATAATACAGTAAATGATGCGCGTGGAATTGCTGATGCGCTTTCCAGTATCGGATTTCAGGTAACGACTGTGCTTGAGGGAAGTTCAAAACAGTTGCGTGACGCAGTTGATGAGTTTTCTTTTCGTTCTGAAGCCGCTGATTTGGCATTGATTTATTATGCAGGTCACGGCGTAGAAGTGCAGGGGGAAAACTTCCTGATCCCAGTTGATGCAGATGTAAAATCCAACAAAGATATTCAACGGCAAGGGTTGTCTCTGAAAGAGCTCTTAGCATCGGTCGAACACGCCCGAAAAATGCGTATCGTGATTTTAGATTCCTGTCGTGATAATCCATTTGGTGATGGGCTTGATCAAGCGGTGCTTCAAGCAACTGCAACAACTGTGGAGCAAACGCGCGGGGTTGGTAATCGTGGCTTGGCCAAACCATCCCCCGATCGCGGAACCCTGGTGGCATTTGCAGCCCGTGATGGTGAACGTGCATTGGATGGATCAGGCAGCAACAGCCCCTTTGCGCTGGCGTTAATGGAAAACATGGTAAAACCAAATCTGGAAATCAGCCTGATGTTTAGACAGGTTCGTGACCATGTTTTGAAGAGCACACAAAACCAACAAGAGCCGCATACATATGGATCCCTCTCAGGCACGCCGTTTTATATCGCGGGCTCTAGCAATCAAAACAGCGTTGTTACAAATGTTAAC
>JAESRW010000250.1 GCA_016764395.1 Flavobacteriales bacterium | reverse complement strand
GCAAAGACCAGTCGCTATGGGTGTGGTTTGTCCATCGCTCCAGAGGTAGGTGTAGAGGCCATTTCCTCCCCCAGCTGTTGCTGTGGCCGTTCCGTTACATATACCAAAGCACGTTTCATCCACTTTGCTCAGGGATAACGTAAGTACAGGAGGTTCAAGCACCTCTACGCAAGCGGTATTTGTACAGGCATTGCCATCGGTGACAGTTACACAGTAGGTGCCAGCTATGAGTCCCGTGGCGATACTATCAGTTTGCACCGGTGTAGTATCCCACGAATAAACGTAAGATCCCACTCCCCCAGCGGGGATTGCAATACCTTGTCCTGTGGCATCCCCGTTACAGAGAACGTGAACCGTATCTGTAGTCAGCGACAATATTAACTGTGACTGGACCACAACTGACTCGATTCTTTGACATCCATTATCATCCGTCAATGTATCCGCATACGATCCTGCGATCAATCCAGATATAGTGGAAGACGTTGCTCCAGTCTGCCAGATCCATGAATAGGGCGGAGTACCACCGGAGGGTACGGTTGACGCCGATCCATTGGCATCTCCATTACACAATACATCTACCGACGTTAGGTTGGCGAAAAGCGAATCGGGCTCGGTGATGGTGATAGAATCAAAGATGGTGCAACCGAGGAAGTCCCCCACCCGTAGGATATACAGCCCTGGACAAAGATTCAGAATCACTGGGATGGTTTCACCTGGTATTGGTGCACCTAGTCCATCTAGCCATTGATAGTTATAAGGTGCTGTACCTCCTGATACCACACCTTCGCCAATTCCATCACAAGCACTCTTGCAAGTAACATTTGTGTCAGACATAACCACCGAGTGTGAAGCAATATCCGTGATAAAAACGGCACCTGAATCCACACATCCGTTACAGTCAGTGATGGTATATTCATAAGTGCCTGCAGCTTTTAGGGTAATACACGAGGTGAAGGCAGGTATATTATACCAGTTAATTCCATAAGGGGTAGGTGGTCCACAAGGTGTACCTCCGCTAGGAGCGAGGCAGGCTCCGCCGTCTGCATTACCGCAGGTAGACGGTGTCGTGGTTGCATTGGCTAGGATAACACTGGGCTCATTAATCGTTTCAGCACCCGTTACCGTGCAGCCATTTGCATCCGTAATTGTTACATTTACAACACCTGAGCACAGTCCTGTGGCAATGGCAGTTGTTTGTATTGGGGTAGTATCCCAAGCATAGGCATATGGGGGGGCACCTCCTCCTGGTGCAGCAGTCGCCGTTCCATTGCACTGCCCGTTACATAAAATGTCTGTTTTAGATGTTGCCACCGTTAACAAGGGAGGGTCAACCTGGATAATGCACGCTGAAATCTGACATCCTATACCGTCAGTTACCGTAACGCACCAAGTACCTGGCGCCAGCCCGGTCGCAGTTTGATTGGTTTGTACGGGAACGGTACTCCACACATATACATAACCACCGGTTCCGCCACCCGGATTCGCTGTAGCAGTTCCATCACTGAATCCATTACAAGTGATCAGTGTACTATCCATACTTATGGTCAATACTACGGGTTCAGTTACGGTTGTAGAGGTTGAGCTCGTGCAACCATTGCCGTCGGTTACGGTTACATTAAACACCCCTGCACATAATCCCGTGGCTATTTTAGTAGTTTGAACGGGACTTGTATCCCAGGAGTAACTTATTGCTCCCGTACCACCAACGGGAAATGCTTCAGCTGAACCATCGCATACGCCACCACAACTCGCTGCTGTACTGGTTGCAGTTACCGTGAGTATTGGAGGGGCAATGAGTACAACACTGTCTACAGTTGTACATCCATTCCCATCAGTAACCGTCACAAAGCAGGTTCCTGCACATAAACCGGTTTGGGTTGGCCCTGTGCTTCCCGAACACCACAGAAAAGAATAGGTGCCTGGACCCGTACCTCCGGTGGGGGTAACAGTGCCAGTTCCATCACATGCTCCGTTACAGGATTCATCCGTTTTTACGGTGGTACTAGCGAGCACAGGAGGTTCGGTAAGGATCACGCTTGCTGTATCCGTACACCCATTTCCATCTGTAAGTGTAACGGTAACAGTATCCGGTGCACAAATCGACACGGCGACRRCATTTGTYTGKGMRRAKKSATCATCCCACAAAAATGCATACGGWRGTGTTCCMCCACTGGGAGTMGCYGTTSCRGTGGCATYACATACKCCATCACAGGTGGCATTGGTGCCTACGGCAGTTACACTTAGAAGCGTYGGYTCRSCGATTGTRACACAGCCAGATATGGTGCASAGYAARGAATCTGTTACSGTGACACAATAAGTTCCWGCRATRAGKCCAATTGCTGWWGSWGTMGTTTGAACGGGTCCKGTATCCCAGGCATASGTATAACCTGCTACGCCTGGTGTGCCTCCCCCRACAATRGCGTCTSCGGAKCCWGTAGSATCACYAAAGCACAGGACGTCGTTATTGTTAACRGTCAGCGTCAACGGAGGGGGAGAACCTACTTGAACGGAGTCAATGATCTGACAACTGTTACCATCAGTTACAGTGACGATCCACATACCTACGCAGAGGCCTGTTGCAGTTGATGTGGTCTGACCATCCGACCATAAATAGGCATATACACCGTTTCCACCGCCAACTATCGCAATAGTGCTTCCGTTGCAAAGCCCACCACAAGACTCGTTGACACTATCCATGGTGAGCGTCAATGAAGGAGGACTTATTACCGTGTAACAGCCTAAAGCCGTACATAAATTGTCATCAGTAACAGTCACACAATAAGTTCCTATAGCTAACCCAGATTGAGATGCAGATGTGGGTGTGGGTCCGCTATCCCAGGAATAGACGTAGGGGCCCGTGACCGTGCCTCCTGTTGGAGCCGCGGTTACGGTGCCATCGTTCACTCCGCCACCACAACTCCGGTCAGTACCTGTGACATTGGCAAGAAACGGAGCAGGTGAACCTATGTTGATGGTGTCAGTTCCCATACACCCTAGGATATCCGTGGTGGTAATGATGTTATCTCCGGTGCATAAACTAACAGCGGAAGGAGTCGTTTCACCATTGCTCCATAGATAGGAGTATCCACCATTACCTCCTGTTGCAATCGCTGTGGTAGCTCCATCACATAGACCAAAACAACTCGTTTCTGCGGTTACAGGAAAGAAAATATGACCTATTGCACCTGGCTCCAATACGTTTATACTGCTTACGATGAACGAATTTCCATCGCCACTGTCTGTCACCACTACCGTGAAATTGCCATTACAAATATCAAAAATCGAATCAGTGCCATTGCCCTGGGCAGAAGTTACACCTATCCAATCATATCCAAAAGGGCCTACACCGCCTGATACAACTGCTTTGATCGCACCATCACAGGAGTCATTGCACGATGTACTATAAGGTGTTAAAACAACTGAGTGCGTAGATATAATTACAGTTGAACGCGCGTAAATCGCACGTGCATCACTATTCTTGATAGGTGTGATTTTACCTACTTCACCCCTGGTGGGATTCGAGAGGAAGCCACAGAATAAGAGGGTGAAAACAAGCGCTATGAATCTAAACTTTCGCATCAATTCTATCAGAACAGGGTTTCTCAGGGTTAAGTATGATTCGAACAAGTAGGTTTTCTACGCACAATCTATAAATAAGTTTCGGAGACCAATCAGAAAAAAGCACAAACATAATTAATCTATACCCTAAAGCAATGCATTAATACTTTTCTGGCTGGTCTCTTATCAAGACGCCTCAAATTGCTAAAGTTGCCAGTCTTTTTTCTGAACGGATTGGAATTGAGCAAAATTACCTAATTACCACTCTGTGAAATTGCTTATGTTTGTGAGTAATCAACATGGTCGTGTTTAAGTAGATACCAGATGAGACAACACATACTTGGTTTTTTATGTTTGGCGCTTCTAACATTGCAATCAGCAGCACAGGACACCTTCTCCATTGTGGCGGTGGATTCAGTTACAGGAGAAGTCGGCAGCGCCGGGGCCTCTTGTCTGGATAATTCTCAAATTGCCGGTGGTGTACTCATTATTTCGGATGTTCACCCTGGTGTGGGAGCCATCCACACGCAAGCCTCCTGGAATCCCGGGAATCAGAGTAATGCCAAAACGAAGATGGATGCAGGGGACTCACCCCAGGCCATTGTAAATTTCTTAATCTTCAATGATGTCCAAGGCGATGCGACCATTAGACAGTATGGAGTAGTGGATCTTGACAATACTGGCTCTCCGAGGGCGGCAGCTTACACGGGTGGCAATACCTTTGATTACAAGAATCACATAATTGGGCCATACTACACCATCCARGGAAATATTTTATTGGGCCAAGAGATATTGGACTCCATGGAGTCCCGATTCTTAAATGCAGAAGGAAGTCTGGCTTGCAAGTTRATGGCGGCTCTTCAGGGAGCCAACGTGCCAGGYGCGGATACCAGGTGTACMTCTGARGGMGTATCTTCCTTATCSGCTTTTCTGAGRGTAGCCAGGCCTGRGGATACAACMGGCACATTTTATATGGATCTGCAGGTAGTTGARACGCCTTTTGGAGWTGAGCCAMTTGATTCTKTGCAACAGCTMTTCGACGCTTTTATGGCGCCCRCTCCCAATTTTACACATWCAGATTCCTTGTTGACCGTTGATTTTGTGAATACCACGCCTGTTTCTACTTCGCTGGTGTGGAATTTTGGAGATGGAGGAGGCGCTACAGCAGCCAATCCCACACATATATTTCCAAGTGGCGGCACGTATAATGTTTGCCTCACTGCAACAAACGAATGTATGACTGCTACGTTTTGTGACAGTATTACCGTTACGGCGCCTGTTGGAATTGAGGAATCCCCCGAGCCTCAACGGTTGAACGTCTATCCCAACCCAAGTGCTGGGGTGTTTACTGTTGAATCCGACGTGTCCATTGCGGGTGCTTTGCTGACTGTTTTCAATGCAGAAGGCGAGGAGGTTGTGCGAATGTCCAATTTGACTGGTAATGCTCTTACCTTGAATTTGACCATGCTGCCTAAGGGAATATATGTGGTGAGGGTGAGTATCGATACGGATTTGTTGGTATCAACATTGGTGTTTGAATAGCACTTGATTCACAATCTGTCTTGGGTAAGTTGTCATTTGGCTGCATCGACTATCGCTTGTATGTCGATATTCAACATGCATTTGAAATGCCCTTTGGGACATTTGTCAAATCCTAATTTCGAACATGGGCGGCAATTGAGGCCCTCAACTTCCATGATTTTTCCTGCGCCTTTGTCTCCGTGGCCCGTGAGGTAAGGGTACATGCCAAATGCTGGAATGGTGTTTCCCCAAATCGATATTATTTCTTTTCCGAAGGCAGCCGCAATGTGCATCAGGCCTGTATCGTGGGTGATGATTTTGTCGGCTTGTCGTACCAGGGATGCTGACTGATTTATATTGAATTTGCCGCATGCGCTATATGCATTTGGCCCAACGGCTTTCAGGATTTCTTCTGCATTGGCCATATCCTCTTTCCCGCCTAGTAAAAGAATGGGTTTAGATAATTTTTTGCAGATGGAAATGATCTTTTCCAGCGGCATTTTTTTGGTGTTCTGCTTGGCGCCAATTACAAAACCGACGTATCCATTTTGGTGTGACAAAGGAAGTTCGCTGAGTCCTACTTCATCTTGGGACGGTACAAAATAATCCAACCCTTTGTGATCGTTTTTTACACCTAGTGTTTTAACGGTTTCTAAATACCTTTCGACAATGTGGGTTGGTGGCAAACGATCCATCTTGAATTTCACTTTCAGCCACTTTTGAAAATTGATTTTATTGAAACTGGTAGTCGGCTTTTTGAGCCCACTTTTCAATATAGCCGTGCGCAAATTGTGGTGTAGATCCACTATGTGATCATAGTTCTCTGCTTTTAACGCTTTCAGTTGTTCGCTTACATCTTTCTGGATAGTGTACAGCTTATCAATATGTGGATTGCCCTCAAGTATCGACGCAAAAGCTGTCTTGGTCAGATAGTGTACTTTCGAATCTGGGAGCTGTTCTTTTAAACAGCGGACCACCGGAGTGGTGAGGACAATATCTCCAATAGAGCTAAACCGTACGACAAGAATCTTACTCATAAATCCCAGGTAATTCGCGTTAAAAGTATTGAAAAATTAGCAGGTGAAATTTCTATTTTTGTGCCTGAATGTTCGTCGATACACATACGCACCTCTTTCTCGAACAGTTTTCCGATGATATTGACACCGTCATGCTACGGGCAATAGAGCGGGATATCCAACGGTTTTATTTACCCAATATTGATATCTCAACTTTTGATGATATGATGGGACTGGTCAGAAAATATCCTGACAACGTAATGCCCTTAATCGGTTTGCATCCTTGTTCTGTCAAAGAGAATTATGAGCATGAATTGGCATTTGTCGATGAGAAAGCCAGAAGTGGTGAATTCTTTGGGATCGGTGAAATTGGCATCGATCTTTATTGGGATAAGTCTTTTCTCTCCGCACAACAAGAATCGTTCGCCAGGCAAATTGAACTGGCCAAAGAACTGGCCCTGCCCATCATCATTCACTGCCGTGAAGCGTTTGACGAAATATTTGAAGTGGTGGATGGCCTCAACGACGATGCACTATTTGGCATATTTCACTGTTTTACGGGAGACTTGGCCCAGGCCAATCGGATTATCGATTATGGCGGATTTAAAATAGGATTGGGGGGCGTATTGACTTTTAAAAATTCTGGGCTAGACAAGACCATTGCGGATGTCCCGCTTGAACATTTGGTGCTTGAGACTGATGCTCCATACTTGGCGCCAGTACCGTACAGAGGAAAAAGGAATGAGAGTAGCTATCTGATTGAAGTAGCGAGTAAGTTGGCGAAAATTAAGGGCGTGACCCTCGAGAGGGTAGCAGAAATCACCACCGATAATGCCAATGAAGTCTTTAAATTTGAGGCAACGAAACCGCAATGAAGCTCTCAAAAGACGTAATCATAATCTTCCTCATTGGTTTTGGCCTGTACGCGAATACGCTGACCCATCAGTACGCGCTTGATGATAAAATTGTCATCACTGAAAATCAGTTCACCAAAAAAGGCTTCGCAGGCATACCTGAGCTGCTCACCACCGATGTGTTTGTGGGATTTTATGGGACCGATAAAAATCTCGTTACAGGGAAAAGGTATCGTCCGCTTTCGCTGGTGACTTTTGCTATAGAGTACGCAATATTTGGTGAGAATCCCTTTGTTAGCCATCTGATCAACGTGTTGTTGTATGCTTTTACCGGGGTGCTGCTTTATATCCTCTTTCTTAAAATACTGCCGGATAGAAATAACAATACCACCTTCTGGACCACTGCATTTGTGACCACTTGTTTCTATATCACGCATCCGCTGCATACGGAGGTGGTTGCCAACATTAAAGGGAGAGATGAAATCCTTACGTTGTTGGGAGCTCTAGGTGCACTCTATTACACCTTAAAGTATCTAGACGAAAAGAAAAAAAAGACCATCATTCTTGCTTCTGTTTGCCTCTTTCTTGGGCTGTTTGCGAAAGAGAATGCGATAACCTTTCTATTGATCATTCCAATGACGGTTCACTTTTTTACGGCACATAAGCTTAAAGAAAACTTGCAGGCTTTTGTTCCCTTGTTTGGTGTGACATTGCTATACATTGTAATTCGCTTCACACTGCTGGGGATCCCTGATACGCAAGATGCAACCGAACTCATGAACAATCCTTTTGTTGGTGCTTCCGATGCGGATAAATTTGCTACCATATTCCATACGTTTGGGAAATATATGTATCTATTGGTTTGGCCCCTGGACCTAACCCATGATTACTATCCTTTTCAGGTTCCGATAATTTCCTGGAGCGACTACAGAGCTTGGGTCCCATTTATAATAACGCTGATGCTGATAGGTTGGAGCATTCGGGGATTATGGACCAAGAAACCAACGTTCTATGCCTTTTTGTTTTACCTGGCCACCTTCTCTATAGTATCCAATGTTGTGTTCCCGATCGGTTCTTTTATGAACGAGCGATTCATGTATATTCCCTCCATAGGATTCGCAATGTTTGTCGGTATTGGCGTCAGCCATGGGCTGTTTAAACACTTTAAACCCGAAGTAAAGACACGACCTATATTTAGGGCATTGACCATTATTGTTTTAATTGGATTTTCATTAAAAACCATTAGCAGAAATAAGGCCTGGGAAAGTGATCTGGTTCTTTCCACAACCGATGTAAAGATCTCCACCAACAGTGCCAAGGCGAACATGTCAGCGGGCCTGTCACTGATCACTAAAGCACAGGCGGAATCAAATAAAGCCGTTAGAAGGACGGATCTGGTCCAGGCGATCACTTATTTGAACAAATCGCTGAGTTTATATCCAACATACATTCAACCTATGCTTTTGTTGGGCAATGCGTACTTCGAACTAGAAGACTATGCCAACAGTTTAATTTATTTTGAGGCTTGTTTGCAAAGATCTCCTGGTTATTCTTACGCAGTAAGCAACATCCGTTATGTGGGAGAGTTATCTGAAAAGAATGGCGATGTGAATATGGCCTTGAAAAGCTATATCCTTTTGGCAAAATATGTACCCGATTACGGAATATATCTGAAATTAGGAGAAATCTATGGGAGAGATCTGCAGGATTTTAACAGTGCTTTAAGCAATATCTTAACTGCTAACCAGCTCAAACCAAAAGACATTGAGGTGCTCAATAACCTAGGCATTGTCTACTCAAGAATGAACCGTTATGATGAGGCATTTTCAGCTTTCAATCAAGTGCTGGAACTCAACCCAAATCATGCAAGTACGTTGCTAAACATTGGAATTACCTACAGTATGATGGGGCAAGAAGAGAAAGCTCAAACATTTTTTGACAGGGCAATTTCCATCGACCCCAGATTGAAACCGAAATAACAGCGGCGTGATTATTGAGGTTCTTCTGATTAAAATAATTTCGGAATATTTGATTTTTTTGTAATTTGGTCGCTCGTTTCGAAAGGGTAAATGATGATTTTGGCCTTTCATGGGGAGCGTTTTCTCTCCGAAAGGAGAGGTGGCCGAGTGGTTGAAGGCGCACGCTTGGAAAGCGTGTATACTTGAAAAGGTATCGGGGGTTCGAATCCCTTCCTCTCCGCAGACGATATTAAAAGTAGAATAGAGTTTAACACGACAAGACCATATTTAAATTAAACATTAAGATCATGAGAAGATTATTTGCGTTAATGCTAGTTGCCTGTTTGTTTGCACTTGGTACCAACAACAATATTAATGCAGCTGAAGGAGTACCCGATACTGTTAAGACGGAAAGTCTGTCGGACGGCCAGATAACAACATGGTTGATTTATCCTGATGGCGATACGGTAGACTTGGCAGAGGTAGAAGCGGCAGCCGATGAAGCTACAGCGCATGCTGAGAAGAAAGAAGCAAAGAAGGTTGAAGATGAGGTGCTTGCTCCGGAAGAGCTGTCATTTCACCAGGTCGTGAAGCAGAAGTTTATTGAGGGTGGCGCTGAGTTCATGGGCATCGTTCTTTTCTGTTTGATCATGGGTTTGGCTTTGTGTATTGAGCCATGAAAAGCATGATTGGCTTTTTTAACCCGCTTGATGATGATCGGTCTGG
>JAESRW010000082.1 GCA_016764395.1 Flavobacteriales bacterium | reverse complement strand
ATTTCTCAAAATTTGGGATGGCGAAATGTACACGGCCAACCATGCTGCCGATATTCCTGCAACACCCGGTGAAGGTATCAAGTTGGATGTGACAAGTGTGTACCGGAAATCAGATAGCAATGATCCGCAATGGATCGCAGAACTCTTCAAGATCTCACCTACGCTTGCTCAGCGAAAAGCGTTCTGCAAGATCGTGTATGTCAACTATCGATAGAGCAGAGGCTCTATTTTATCATTTAGAAGTTCAGAAAGTTTAACACGCTGAAAGTGTATAATTGCAACTGGTGATTGAGGCCAATAAACAATCATTTAATGTCGAATTGCTCTTTAACAGCTTTACAGAAGGTTCTGGTAGCCCCATAAGAATCTGAGTTTGCCACTATCTTTCCAACATAGTTTACTCCGGTTTGCAAGTCTTTTATATAATACACTAAGAAAGCCTTTCTTTCACCCCCACTATAACCTATGTATGTTCTCGTCCTTAGAAGGTATTTAATGTTCTCCTCCTCCAAACTCTTAAGTTCATATTTCAGTATCTCACAATCCAGAATCTCAAAAGGATATTTCTTTTTAAAATTAGCAAGTGCCTGATCTATCGTCGTGACATTGTTAAACCGATAATAATCACGGGGGGTAAACCTGCAAATGACCAGTTTCTCCTTATCCAGATCCTTGGGGAAATAATTCACGGTATCAGTGTTTGGTATCAGAACTTCATTGTTTGCATCATCTATTTTATTCACAAAGTATGACGGCCCGGCTTGCTTTATATATTGATCTAATTTCTCAAATAACTGAATGTACGTTAGAGCAGGGGCACCACTTCTATTCCCAACCGCGTAGGTCAGGGGCACAGTACCCTTTTCCGATGCGGCTGGTACCTTTTGTATGAGCAATGAAACTTTTGCAAGGTCTTTCCGTTTTACATCTCCCCGCTTAGGATATTTAAAAAACATAAAAGTCAACCAAACATTTGGAGTGACTTTAGGTTCATCGAGTACGTTCATCGTGACTTCCGACTGCAATCTGTGGAAAACGGGTTCTAATCCAAGTTTTTTCAAATCTTGCAAGACAAAATAAAGAGTTTTGTTATACACTGATCCACTTTTGGTTATCCTCTTATCCATAACTCCAAACATTAAGTTCACGCCAATCTTCGCATCATCAGCAAAAAGGTAATTGGGTACATCATACATAATTTGCGCATTCACTAAATTGTGAAAACCCAGTGAGAAGAAAAATAGCAACAGTAGGTACTTCATTCTGAAGTTCATAGTACAGTATAAATTGGGGTTGGTGGCCTAAATGTAGAATAATTTAGGCAAAATAAAAGGCACAGCATCCTACATTGATGAATAGGTCACCAATAGCAAGATGATTGGACGGAATGTCCTTGCATGTATTTACCTACGGATTTAGGCGATGCTCTTATTCCTCTGAACCAGGTTTGGCAGATTCGATATCAGAACTTTTACCTCCTTTAGTTTTGGGCTTTTTACGAGGGGTAGACTTTTTCTTCGGTTGATCCGTTCGAGTTCCATTATCAACATCCATCACCAGGCCATTCTTTTCCGAATTCATCTTGACCGTAATCGTATCGCCCTCTTTCACRTTTGCATTGATGATTTCTTCAGCWAGWGGATCTTCGAGGTACTTCTGAATGGCTCTCTTTAAYGGCCTCGCACCAAATTTATCATCGTAGCCAATATCAGCAATGAARTCCTTWGACTCTTTGGTAAGCTTAAAGTTATARCCCAATTCRCCTATGCGGCCATATAAACTTTCGAGYTCTATCTCTATAATRTTATGAATATCMGCGCGGCTGAGATGRTTAAAGATGATCACATCRTCTACCCGRTTCAGGAATTCAGGYGAGAAAGCTTTTTTCAARGAGTTCTCAATCACATTCTTCGAATAATCMCYTGAACTCTCCACCTTRGCTGACGTTTCAAAACCAACCCCTTTTCCAAAATCACTCAGTTGTCTCGACCCAATGTTGGAWGTCATGATGATGATGGTATTTTTGAAGTCTATTTTTCGGCCCAGGCTATCGGTCATTAGACCATCATCCAGCGCCTGTAAGAGTAAATTAAATACATCTGGGTGTGCTTTTTCTATCTCATCCAATAAGATGACAGAGTAGGGCTTTCTCCTCACTTTTTCCGTGAGTTGTCCACCTTCTTCATATCCTACATACCCTGGAGGTGCACCGATTAACCGGGATACGGCAAACTTCTCCATGTATTCGCTCATATCAATACGAATAAGCAAGTCTTCACTGTCAAATAAATTTCTCGTGAGCACCTTGGCAAGCTGGGTTTTTCCCACACCAGTAGGCCCCAAAAAGATGAAGGATCCAATTGGCCGATTGGGATCTTTAAGTCCTGCACGATTTCGTTGAATGGCTTTCACGATTTTCTTAATCGCATCGTCCTGGCCTATGATGGCCTCCTTAATTTGGTCTTCCATCTTAACCAGGCGGTTCATCTCCGATTGTGCTATTCTTTGAACAGGTACCCCTGACATCATGGCAACAACTTCCGCCACACTCTCCTCGTTAACTACTTCTCGTCGATTCTTGGTCTCTTCTTCCCAGGTCTTGTTGGCCTTCTCCAAATCTTCAAGTAATTGACGCTCGGTATCCCTTAGCTTGGCAGCTTCCTCATACTTCTGGCTTCTTACCACCAGGTTCTTTTCCAGTTTTACCTCGTCAATCCTTTTCTCAATGTCTGTGATGGTGTTAGGAACATTGATATTCACGATGTGCACACGAGATCCCGCCTCGTCCAGAGCATCAATAGCCTTATCTGGAAGAAACCGATCTGTAATGTACCTGGTAGTCAAATGAACGCATGCATCAATAGCATCATCCGTATATTTTACCTTGTGGTGGTCTTCATATCGTTCTTTGATATTGTGAAGGATCTCGATGGTTTCTACAGCCGAAGTAGGGTCTATCACAACCTTCTGAAACCTTCGCTCCAATGCTCCATCTTTTTCAATATGTTGTCTGTACTCATCCAGGGTGGTGGCACCAATACATTGAATTTCCCCTCTTGCCAGTGCAGGTTTAAACATATTTGATGCATCCAAAGAGCCACTGGCTCCACCAGCACCAATAATGGTATGAATCTCATCAATAAACAGAATAACATCCGGAGACTTTTGAAGCTCATTCATCACTGCTTTCATCCGCTCTTCGAACTGACCTCTATATTTAGTACCTGCCACCAATGCAGCAAGGTCCAGGGTAACTACGCGCTTATCAAAGAGAACCCGTGAGACTTTCCGTTGCACGATACGCAGGGCCAATCCCTCTGCAATTGCGGATTTACCGACACCTGGCTCACCTATAAGAATAGGATTGTTTTTCTTTCTGCGACTGAGAATTTGCGATACGCGCTGAATCTCCTTTTCTCTCCCAACAATAGGATCCAATTTATCCTCTTCTGCCATCTTCGTAATGTCCCTGCCAAAATTATCTAAAACTGGAGTTTTCGTTTTAGTGTCCGACACCCGCTTTCCTCCAGCTCTGAATGCATCATCATCGTCATCATCATCATCATCTGGCTCATCAGTAGGGCTGCCACCTGGAAACTCAGCTTCAGGGAATACATCACTTTGCTCCAGTTCATCTTTAACGGCATCATAATCTACTCCCAATTGGCTCAAAACTTGGGTCACTACATTGTCATCGTCTTTCAAAATGGCAAGAAGCAGATGTTCCGTACCAATTTTATTACTTTTAAAGAGCTTGGCCTCCAGATACGTGATTTTTAAAGCGCGTTCCGCCTGTTTTACCAAGGAAATTGATTCCGACGAGTTGGCTACTGTGGTTTTGCTTCTCTTGATAACATGTTCAACCATCCTTCTCAGCTTGACGGTATCAACTGCCAACGCCTGAAGAATCTTAATTGCGATCCCTTCACCTTCTCTAATAATGCCCAGCAGCAAGTGCTCTGTTCCCACATATTCATGCCCCAGTCTTAAAGCTTCTTCTTTACTGAAACTTATAACATCTTTTACTCTTGGTGAAAATTTCGCTTCCATAATAAGATAAATATAATTTGACCCGTTTTTATTAAGACGATTTAGCAATTCCGAGGGTTGCCAAATTGCCTTTAAAGATACTCAATAACTCTCCCAAAAACCATGGAATAAGCATGCAATGTCAAAAATAACCTTCGGCCTGTTTTCCATGCCAGATTTAAAGCAATGTTATTAACAGAATTTTGTTAGTAATATACCCTTTGCCTTATCCGTAAAATGACTCTATTAATGCGTAAATTCGGTCTCTATTTTGTAAACGAAAAAAGAAGGCATTATTGTATAAGAAATAAGCGATTTTATGGCAGAGGAAGATAACATCATAACGATCAATATTGAAGAGGAAATGAAGACAGCTTACATCGACTATTCGATGTCTGTTATAGTTTCCCGGGCACTACCCGAAGTAAGGGATGGCTTAAAGCCGGTTCATCGCCGTGTATTATATGGTATGCTTGAACTCGGCATTCGGGCAACGGGGTCGTTTAAGAAATCGGCAAGAATAGTAGGTGAGGTGCTTGGAAAGTTCCACCCACACGGTGATACGTCCGTTTATGATGCCATGGTGCGTATGGCTCAGCCGTGGTCGTTGCGCTACCCATTGGTACACGGACAAGGAAATTTTGGATCCGTTGATGGAGATCCTCCTGCGGCCATGCGGTATACCGAAGCGAAACTGACCAAGATCGCAGAGGAGATGCTCTTTGATATTGATAAGGATACCGTCGATTTCCAACTGAACTTTGACGACACGCTGCAAGAGCCGACGGTGATGCCTAGTAAGTTTCCAAACTTGCTGGTGAATGGAGGGTCCGGTATTGCCGTAGGAATGGCCACCAATATGCCTCCACACAACCTCACGGAGGTGGTGACCGCTACTTTGGCACTGATTGAGAATCCAGAATTGGAAGTGGCGGACCTCATGAAGTTTGTGACTGCTCCTGATTTTCCAACGGGTGGAACCATCTACGGATATGAAGGTGTAAAAGAAGCCTTTGAGACGGGTAGGGGACGTGTTGTGGTTCGTGCCAAGTATGAGATTGAAGTGTTCGGGCAGGACCGTGAGCGCATTGTGGTTTCCGAAATTCCTTTCCAAGTCAACAAGGCGGATATGATCAAAAAGACCGCGGACTTGATCAATGCGAAGAAATTGGAGGGCATATCCTTGCTGCAGGATGAGTCTGACAAATCCGGTATGCGTATCGTATATGAGCTGAAAAGAGGATCGGTGGCCAATATTGTACTCAACCACCTTTTCAAGTCGACTGCACTTCAGTCGTCATTCTCAGTGAACAACATTGCGTTGGTTAAAGGCAAGCCGGAAATGCTCAACCTGAAATCGTTGATCAGCAACTTTGTTGACCACCGTCATGACGTTGTAGTTAGAAGGACAGAGTTCGAATTGAAGCAGGCTGAGAAGCGTGCGCATATATTAGAAGGTCTAATTATCGCTGTTGATAACCTGGATGCCGTAATTAAACTGATTCGCGCTTCCACAACTCCAGAAGAGGCGAGACTGGGCTTGATTGAGAAGTTTGACCTTAGTGATATTCAGGCAAGGGCGATATTGGATCTCAGACTACAGAAATTGACGGGTCTGGAAATTGAAAAATTAAGGAAAGAACACGAAGAGGTGATGGCCTTAATTACAAAGTTGAAGGAGATCCTGGCCAATGTAGATATAAGAATGCAAATTATCAGCGACGAGTTGGTAGAAATTCGTGAGAAGTATGGTGATGAGCGAAGAACCGATATAGAATATGCGGCAGGAGACTTCAAGGTAGAAGATATGTATGCTGATGAGGATATGGTGATCAGCATCTCTCACCTGGGCTACATTAAGCGAACTCCGCTTTCTGAATATAGGGCGCAGCACAGAGGTGGCAAAGGCTCTAAAGGCAGCATTACAAGGGATGAGGACTTTATCGAATACTTATTCGTTGCCACGATGCACAACTATCTATTGTTCTTCACCGAACAGGGTAAAGTGTTCTGGCTAAGGGTATACGAACTGCCGGAAGGTGGCAAAACGTCTAAAGGAAGAGCGATTCAAAACATGATTAATATTCCGCCTAACGACAAAGTAAAGGCGTTTGTTAATGTGAAGGATCTCAAAGACGAAGAGTATATCAACAACAACTACGTGGTCCTTTGTACCAAGAAAGGAATCATTAAAAAGACCACGTTAGCACTTTATTCCAGGCCAAGGGCAAATGGAATTATCGCGATCAATGTTCGTGAGGGAGACCAACTTCTTGAAGCTAAGTTGACCAGTGGAAACCACGATATCATGCTGGGTATCAAATCCGGAAAAGCAATTCGATTCCCAGAGTCCAAGGTACGGCCCATGGGAAGGGGAGCAGCGGGTGTGAAGGGAATCACCTTGACAGATCCTAAAAAGGACGAAGTAATCGGTATGGTTTGCGTTCTAGGTGAAGATGAATCCATCCTGGTAGTTGCGGAGAATGGAATAGGGAAGAGGTCCGATATTGAAGACTATCGCATCACCAACAGAGGCGGAAAAGGTGTTAAAACCATCAATATCACTGATAAAACTGGAAAGTTAATCGCACTTAAGAACGTTACGGATGAAAATGACCTGATGATCATGAATAAGTCAGGCATCATGATTCGATTGAAAGTTGCTTCATTGCGCGTGATGGGAAGAGCCACCCAAGGTGTTAAACTCATAAACCTTAAGGAAGGAGATGCGATTGCAGCGGTTACGAAAGTTGAGATATCTGAAGATGAGGACAGCCTGGTTGAAGGAGAAGATGGAGTAGAAGGTGGAGCTATTGATGAGGACGGAATAATTGTTGATGCAGTAGCGCTATCAGAAGACGCTTCAGAAGAAGAAGATACGGAAGTCTCGGAAGGGGAGGATGAAGTATCTGATGACGAGTCAGCTGAAGAAGCGCCAGATGCCGACGAAGAAGAAGAGGATAAATAATCTACTTTTGATATTATGAAGCGTACACCTACTGCATTATTAACACTGGTGGTGCTGTTCATTGGCCTGAATGCCAATGCACAGCGCTCTAAAATTGTCTCTGCTTACAATTACCTGGGATTTGGGGAATTGGATAAAGCGAAACAAGCAATTGATGTAGGACTCAAAGATGAAAAGGCCTCTTTACTTCCTCGGGGGTGGTATTACAAGGGCCTGATCTATCAGGAAATACATGAGAGCAAGGATCCAAAAGTTCATGATCTGGATGCGAATGCCCTGGATGTTGCCTATGCGTCATACCTGAAGTGCATTGAGTTGGATGTTAAGGGGAAGCACAAAAGCGACATCAAAGTAAAATTAGAGATGTGTTCAAGACTCTTCGCCTACAGAGGTGCACAGCAGTACAACGACGCTGATTTTGAATCTGCTTTGGTTTCCTTTGTCTATGCTCAGGAGATCAATGCGCGGCCTGAATATGGCTTGATCGATACGATGTCCATTTATAACGCTGGTATCACTGCGGATCGGCTGGGTAAAACCAAAGAGGCTGCGGAATACTATAACAAGCTGATTGAGGTGCAATACGGTGGATCCAGCATCTTTTCTTTGCTGATCAAATTGCACCGGTTGGACTCTAACGATGTGGAACGCCTGGCGATCATCCAAAAGGGCAGGGAGCGCTTTCCAGATGAAAATTCAATCATTATCGAACAACTCAAATAWTACAATGATCTGGATGACAGGGGCAAATCTATTGAGGTCCTGCAAGTTGCCATTCAAAAGGACCCAGACAATGTACTCCTATATTATTGGCTGGGAACCATGTATGACCAGGGAGGCGATTTCGAAAATGGAGAAAAGGCATTTCAACAAGCCAATGCGCTTGCAGAACCTGAATACAATCTAAAATTAGAGGCCTATAAATTGGCTAGAGGTACGGAGAACGAACTAAGCAGCAAGGCAGCGCTGGATAAAATACATGAGAACTACTTTAACGTCCTTTATAACTACGGAGCGTTATATTTCAATAAAGGTGTTGCGAGGCTCAAGGAAATTGAGGATGAGAATATCCGTGACAATAAGATCTACAGTGCMGAGCATGCCAAAGCTGAGGATATCATGATCAARGCGCTGCCGCTTTTGGAAAAGGCCCATGAGCTCAAACCAACTGACCGCAGCACCATCAACTCCCTAAAGGATCTCTACGCTCGTTCCGAAGACAATGCCAATTGGGAGCGGATGCAAGAGCTGCTGGAGAATTAATGATTCACTAGCGGGAAATTTCAGTCTTGCCAGATTTCTTAACTTCTGGTCACGATAACTGGACAAATTTAGGATAGGAGGTAACGCCCATCTTTCTGCTGTACTCCTTGTTCATTCAGTTCTTAGATATCGCTTGGTGATGTCTTGCTTAGGGTATTCATCCATTCATTTAGCGAGAAAAAAGTGAAAGGCAAAATCGAAACTTTATATTGATATTCAAGTATATAGCCCCATGCGGCCTTTTATGAAAATTGGTAGTGGGGAAATGCTGTTCGTCGCAATAGCGCTTTTGGTATTTCCATTTTTGGGTGCAAATGCTGAAGAAAAAGCAGATTCTCTTGAAACTTTATTGTCTACCAATATCCCTGATTCAACTCGCGTCAATATCTTGAATAATTTGTGCCGTTATTATACGCCAAGGAATAGGGGCAAAGCAATGTCTTTCGGTAATGACGCGCTTACCTTGGCCCTGAGCACCAACATACCAGGTCAGATAGCGAGAGCTAAGAACTTAATCGGTATTATTCAGGAAGGAGACGGAGACTATGAAGGCGCTTTGAGGATGTACTTAGAATCCTTGCGAATTTACGAGCAAATCAAGGACACGGTTGGCATAGGACATCTTTTGAGCAACCTCGGTGTTGTCTATTATTATATGGATAATTACGAAACGTCCGAGCGCTATTTTCTAAAAGGGTTGCGTCTGAGGGAAAAGCAGGGTAATAAATTGGACATCGCCGGGAGCATAAATAACCTAGGCGTCATATACTATGAACAAGAAAAGTATAACGTAGCATTGGATTACTATGACCGTTCTTTACAAATCAGACAGGAATTGGGAAATAAGGAAGACATATCAGCTAGTTTGAACAATATAGGTTCAGTGTATGAGGCCATGGGCAAATATAATTTAGCGATCGGATATTACAACCAATCGGTGATCTTGGATGAGGATATTGGCAATGGTATTGGAGCGGCCCGGTCGTATTTTAATATTGCGGAAGTTTACATCACTCAGGGCAATTATGTTGAAGCACTCACATATCTTGAAAAAAGCCGGGTTCTTGCTGATATGGCGAATGCCCAGGATCTACTGCATTCGCTATATGAAGATTTATCCAAGGTTTATGATGGCATGTCAAATCACAAAAAAGCGCTTGACTATTACAAGAAATACGCAGTGCTCAAAGATTCATTATTCAATGCAGATAAGAGCAAAGAGATCGGCAAGTTAGAAGCAAAGTATGAGTTTGAAAAAGAGGAGGTAGAAAAAAAGAGCCTCGAGCAGCAAGAGCGGGCGAGATTGAAAGACATTGAATCGAGACGGGATAACTTACAGTATTCTGGAATATTGATCTTTTTGGTGATCATGGGGGGGAGCTTGCTGACATTTAGGCAGTTACCTGTTCCGATGTGGTTGGCAGA
>JAESRW010000150.1 GCA_016764395.1 Flavobacteriales bacterium | reverse complement strand
GAACATACAGCCGCAATTTCATCTTCAGCTTGCATGGTCACCACTCCCATTTGCTTAAACTTGGAGAGCTCATGCAATATATCAGAAGCAGGCGTAATGGGATAGGAACCATAAAACAGATTTCTACCCAATTTTTGCGATGCGGCCAGGAACCCCCAAGCTGTTGCCTGATTCCCAGAGATATGGCGATAATTTCCCTTTTCAATGACCGCTGGAGGAATGGTATAGGTTGATGGAAGCGCCTCTACCGTTTCAGCRTAGAAGAATCCAGCATGTAGTGTCTTAACATTCGCCTGAACAATTTTCGGTTTGTTCTTAAATTTTTCCTCGAGGAAACTCACAGTCTGATTGACATCTCGATCRAAAAGCCAATACATCATACCTAAAGCAAACATATTCCTGCACCGCAGCGTGCTYTTCATATCCAACTCYAACCCTTCAACTGCTGTCTTTACCAAAGTGGTGATAGGGGCGGTAATCAGATTATAATCCTGAAGAGAATCGTTTTCCAGGGGGTTCTCCTCGTACCCTGCTTTCGCCATATCTTTCTTGGTGAAGCTATCTRTATCCACTACTACCGTTCCACCTTTTTTGACCCATTTYAGATTGGATTTCAGTGCTGCWGGGTTCATKGCTACAAACACATCYGACTCATCACCKGGGGTGTGRATGTGCACCTTTCCAATCTGTACCTGGAATCCAGAAACGCCTTCTACCGTTCCGATAGGAGCACGAATCTCCGCGGGAAAATCTGGAAATGTTGCCAGATCGTTTCCCAATAGGGCAGATGTAAAAGTAAACTGAGAGCCTGTTAGCTGCATTCCATCACCGGAATCACCGGCAAATCGGATCACAACCTTATCTAATACTTCTTTGGTTTTTTCTATTGTGGCCATGTAAATAGTATTCTCCTCTAAATTCCTTCATCAAAGTTACGAATTATCCGCTAATTTTGAGTTCTTACTAGTATGGGAAGTCCGATGATCAGGTGATGCCCATTCAGCGCATGCCTCAATTTACACCTTTCACAACGTATTCTAAAACAATCCCTTAAGACTCAATCGAGACACGACAAACATCCTGAATTGAGACAGCTTGATTGGAGCACAGCAGTATTCTCAAGCGTTTCAGCTCGGATGAACTATTCAAGATTTATAAGATTTCTCTTGCGCTATTTCTTGCGCTTGGGAAGGTACAAATCGGTAATCGTCCCTTCAAAAGCCTCGGAAGAAAGCATGGTCGTTTCAGAGAGCGTTGGATGCGGATGAATGGTAAGGGCAATATCTTCGGCGTCACAGCCCATTTCTATTGCCAGGGCCATTTCTCCGATCAGCTCTCCTGCATTCACACCTACGATCGCAGCGCCAATGAGTTTATTGTCGGCATTGTCAAAGATCAGTTTCGTCATGCCTTCGGTTCTTGCCATTCCCAACGCCCTTCCACTTGCTGCCCAGGGAAATGCACCGCGGCCATAATCCAGTCCTTGCTCTTTTGCTTCTGTTTCAGTGATGCCCACCCATGCTACCTCTGGATCCGTGTAAGACACAGATGGAATGCATTTGGCATCAAAATAATGACGCTTTCCAGCGATCACCTCAGCCGCAAGGCGGCCTTCGGGCATGGCTTTGTGTGCTAACATGGGCTGGCCCACAACATCGCCAATAGCGTAGATGTTGTCTACATTGGTTTTTTGTTGGTTATCAACCGCAATAAACCCCTGTTCATCCACTTCCACTCCTGCTTTATCGGCGTCGAGTAAGTTTCCGTTTGGCGCTCTTCCAACGGCAACCAGAATTCGGTCATATAGCTCTGGCTCAGCCGGCGCATTATCACCTTCGAATGTGACGAGCAGCCCTTCTTCTTTGGCCTCCACCTTGGTCACCTTGGTGCCCAACATGATCTTGTTGTAACGCGCATCGATGTGCTTGTGAAGCACCTTGATGATATCTTTATCTACTCCTGGAATGAGCTGTTCCATAAACTCAACAACATCAATCGAAGCACCTAAACCATGATACACGGTTGCCATCTCCAATCCGATGATTCCCCCACCAATTACCAGCATCTTGACATTGACATCTTCCAACATCAGCGCACCTGTGGAATCCATGACTCTAGGGTCATCAGGAATAAATGGTAGTGAAACGGGCCTTGAACCCGTTGCGATAATGGCTTGTTCAAATGCAATGGAAATTTCACCGTCAGCAGATTTAACGGACAACTCATTTTGAGAAATGAACTTCCCTTCCCCGTGTACAACCTCTACATTTCTCCTTTTTGCCAGGGCTGATAATCCACCCGTTAGCTTATCAACAATGCCTTGTTTCCAATCCAAGACTTTTTCTATGTCAATCGTGGGTTCTCCGAAAGATATGCCGTGCTCAGCCATGTCTTTTGCATCTTCTATCACCTTCGCGGTGTGCAACAGTGCTTTAGATGGAATGCAACCTACGTTGAGACACACGCCACCCAAAGACGCATAGCGTTCAACGAGTATCACCTTTTTTCCGAGATCAGCTGCGCGGAATGCGGCAGAGTAGCCCCCGGGCCCTGCGCCTAGGATGACGACTTCCGTACTTTTCGATTCTTTACTCATCTAATGTGTCAAACCTGTTACATCAGCTAGCCTGGCCGATAGATCTACAATAAATCGCGCAGCGGCAGCGCCATCAATTACACGGTGATCATATGAAAGGGACAAAGGCAATATCAACCTGGGTACGATCTCGTCTCCAACATAGGTCGGTGTTAATTTGGATCGAGACACCCCGAGAATTCCAACATCCGGCCCATTAACTATTGGCGTGAATGCCGTTCCGCCAATTCCACCCAAACTTGAGATGGTGAAGCAGCTACCAGCCATATCCACCGGTGTCAACTTGTTATCACGTGCTTTTTCAGATATCTCTCCCAGCTCTTTAGCCAATTCATAAATATCTTTTTTATCTACATCCTTCACAACAGGAACGACAAGACCATTGGGCGTGTCAACTGCAATACCCAGATGGAAATACTTTTTCATGATCAAGTTATCCCCAGTAGCATCCAGGGAAGCATTGAATTTTGGAACTTCCTTCAAGGCGCCTACAACAGCTTTCATGATGAAAACCAGTGGTGTAAGCTTATATCCTTTGTCAGCCGCAACCTTCTTGTTCTCTTGCCTAAACGCTTCCATCTCAGTGATGTCAGCATCTTCAAATTGCGTAACATGTGGAATCGTAACCCAGCTTCTGTGAAGATTTACTGCCGTTGCCTTGTTAATCTTACTGAGCGGTATGGTTTCGATCTCACCAAACTTGGCAAAGTCGACTTTACGCGCTGGAGCGACCTGAAGGCCATCACCTCCACCAGATAGCCGTTTCTTAACATAGGCAAAAACATCTTGCTTGATGATCCTGTTCTTGGGACCCGTACCTCCTACATTTCGCAGATCGACACCGAGTTCATGGGCCAGTCTCCTTACGCCCGGACTGGCATAAACATCTCCAGAAGGTGCAACCCCTTCATGTTTGGAATCTGCTGCTTTACGCTCCTTGGGAGCAGCCGCTTTGGGAGTTGCCGCTCCTGCCACTGTTTCGGTGGATACTTCTTTCTTGGGTGCCTGGGCCTCTCCTTCAACTTCCAGTGTCAGGATTACCGTCCCCTCTGAAATTAAATCCCCGAGCTTTACTTTGATTTCCTTTACAATTCCACCGACATTGGTCGGCACTTCCATTGTTGCCTTGTCACCTTCAAGGGTGATGATAGAATCTTCCTCTTGCAGTTGGTCTCCGGGCTTTACCAGGATCTCAATGACTTCAACATCATCAGCACCACCGATATCCGGAACTAGTATGTCTTCAATATGCGCCACATTTAAGATTTTGCTGGATTAGATTTACTTGCATCTATACCCAATTTTTGCATTGCTGCCTCTAATTTATCTTGAGGGAAATTCCCTTCGTCTGCTAAGGCTCTCAACGCCGTAAATGCTACCATCTTGGCATCAACTTCGAAATGATGGCGCAAGGCTTTCCGTGTATCACTCTTCCCGTAGCCATCCGTACCCAATACATAGTAAGGTGAAGGAAGATAAGCTCTAATCTGATCTGCAACCATTCGAACATAATCCGTTGCTGCGATCACAGGGCCTTTTTTGTCAGCAAGACAATCTTCAATATAATTTGTCCTGGCCTTATCTTTCGGGTTTAAAGCATTTGAACGTGCGATATCGCCACAATCTCTGCTGAGCTCTGTAAAGCTTGTTACGCTCCACACATCTGAAGTCACCCCGAAGTCCTTCTCCAATATTTCGCCTGCCTTCTCTACTTCACGTAAAATCGTTCCCGCCCCCATCAGCTGAACGTGGGCCTCATTTTCTTTGTTGGCTTTCTTAAGCAGGTACATGCCTTTCACAATTCCTGCTTCTACACCATCCGGCATAGCAGGCTGTACATAATTTTCATTCATCACGGTGATGTAATAGTATACATCCTCCTGATTTTCATACATCCGCACCATGCCCTCCTGAATAATTACCGCCAACTCATAAGCATAAGCCGGGTCATAACTCAAGCAGTTTGGAATTACGGACGAGAACAAATGGCTCTGCCCATCATCATGTTGCAGGCCTTCTCCTGCCAGTGTTGTTCTACCGGCAGTAGCGCCTAGAAGGAATCCGCGAACTCGCATATCACCCGCGGCCCAGGCCAAGTCTCCCACACGCTGGAATCCAAACATGGAATAGTAGATGAAAAAAGGCATCATGGATACACCGCTATTGGAATAGGAACTGCCCGCAGCCATCCATGTAGCAAACCCTCCGGCTTCCGAAATCCCCTCCTCTATCAGCTGCCCTTTTTTATCTTCCTTATAATACATCAACTGTTCCCTATCATTGGGCTCATAGAGCTGACCAACTGGGGAATAAATGCCAATTTGCCGGAATAGTCCTTCCATACCAAACGTTCTTCCCTCATCCGGAACAATGGGCACTATTCGGTCCTTAATATTCTTATCCTTGAGCAGGATACCCAATACCCGCACAAAGGCCATGGTTGTAGAAATCTCCTTGTCTCCAAACCCATCCAGTACAACTTGAAAGTCGCTCAGCTTTGGAACGGTGAGCTTATCTCCTTTAGTTCTTCTGGAAGGGAGATAACCGCCGAGCTCTTTTCTCTGCTTGTGGAGATATTGCATTTCAGGACTGGAGTCCGCGGGTTTGTGAAATGGCACATCTGCTATCTGATCCTCCGGAATGTCAATTTTGAACCACTTGCAAAATTGCTTCAGTTGGTCCGTGCTCATTTTCTTTAGCTGATGCGTTATGTTTTGTGCCTCACCAGCAGATCCCATTCCAAAACCTTTGATTGTCTTGGCCAGGATAACGGATGGCCCTCCCTCATGATTTGTAGCCTCATGATAGGCAGCGTATACTTTTCCCGCATCGTGGCCACCACGGTTCAGCTTCCAGATTTCATCGTCGGTCATGTCTTTGACCAACTCCAGCAATTCGGGATATTTACCGAAGAAATCTTCCCGTACATGAGCACCGTCTCTCGATTTATATCGCTGATAGTCTCCATCAACACACTCCTGCATTCTCTTTAGCAACAGGCCCGTTTTGTCTTTGGCAAGCAATTCATCCCATCTTCTGCCCCAAATAACCTTGATAACGTTCCACCCTGCACCTCCAAATATTGAAGCCAACTCCTGTATAATTTTCCCGTTTCCACGGACAGGCCCATCTAAACGCTGAAGGTTACAGTTCACTACAAATACGAGATTATCCAAGCGCTCCCGAACAGCAATGCTAATCGCCCCAAGAGATTCAGGCTCATCCATCTCTCCATCGCCCAAAAAGGCCCATACTTTTCTATCGCTAGCCTCCTTCAGGCCACGGTTTTCCAGATACTTAAGGAAACGCGCCTGGTATATCGCTTGCAAAGGACCCAAGCCCATTGAAACAGTCGGGAACTGCCAAAAATCGTCCATCAACCAGGGGTGTGGATAAGAAGAGATCCCCTTTCCATCCACCTCCTGCCTAAAATTAATCAGCTGGTCCTCAGAAATTCGTCCCTCCAGAAATGCCCTCGCATAAATCCCAGGAGAAGAATGACCCTGGATATAAACCAGGTCCCCCGGATGGTCGTCAGAAGGTGCGCGAAAAAAGTGGTTGAATCCTACTTCGTAGAGGTCAGAAGCCGAAGAATACGTTGCAATATGCCCTCCAAGCTCAGGAGCTATTTTCCCGGCTCTCAAAACAATGGCGACGGCATTCCACCTTACAATCGCGCGTAGTTTCTTGGCGATTCCTTTATCATCAGGGATTGGCTCTTCATCCTCCGGCGCAATGGTATTGCAGTAAGCGGCTGTCATGCCCGTTGGGGTGTTGGTTCCCGCTTGTTGCGCAAACTTGTTGAGCTCGGTCAGTAAATACTGTGCGCGTTCACTTCCCCCATGCTTAACCACTGAGGCCAAAGCATCCAACCACTCCTGGGTTTCGACAGGGTCTATATCTATATTTTCTACACTCATATCGCAAGGGCAAATATAGTAGACATTTGGAGAATTTGCATGGATCGTGATCAATTAGAATGTCTCATACGGACATTCATTGATAATCAGGATTGGTTTCATAGAAACTGGAYTTTTAAACCAGTTGATTACACTGACAACCGACTGATTGAACTTTAGTGAGGCCACCTGCCATTGCTTTTACATGTTTGATTAATTACGCTATCTTCGACCAGTTCTAGAACTTGAAAAGGAATTATAAAAATTGAATTATGAAATTAAATAGAATCTCCAAGTTGTGTATGATTGTTTGCCTTATGTCGGCAAGCACTTTAGCGTCGGGTCAAACAAGAACAGCCATAGCCAATGGAGCGTTCACTGACCCAGCAGTTTGGGATTGCTCGTGCGTTCCAGGTGCTACAGAGGACATCGTCGTTGATGTAGCGCTGACCATCAATGTATCAGGTACACATACGGTTAATAGTGTCACCATAAACAGCAACGCAGTTTTTACGGTTAACGATACTTTCAATATTTCCAGCATGGCAACCATAACTGGTGCATTTAATAATTCAGGGGTTGTATATATTAATGGAGATCTCACCAATAATGGAGCGATTAATGGCCCGGGTACGTACTGCGTGAGCGGCACAACCACCAATACGGCCAGTATGTTGGGACCCATGGATTTTTGCGATCTTTCTCCCCCGCCTAACACGCCCTTCGTTGATAATAATACCGGATTCATTCAGGGGAATGTGCTGTTCTGCCAAAATGGAATTTGCCTTACGACGGGTGCAGAAGAACTCAAACCGAAGTCTTTAAAGATTGAAGTGACCCAACATGAAGGCTATATTCATGTCGCCATGGAAGGCTCGTATGCGTCACCAATTCATCTGGAGCTTATTGATTTACAAGGCAGGACAGTATGGAAGAAGCGCATGAAGGGTAACCATTATTCCTTTAAACCAGGCGAGGAATTTCATGGAATTTATCTGTACCGCGTTGCATCACCCAACGATGTTCTGGTTCAAGGCAAGATCTTGGTCAATTAATCCCAATGAGCGATTATACTCGCCTTTTTGACATTATCCACCAGAAGGCAGCCGCAGATCCGCATAAGATTGCTTATGCGGACAAGCATAACCGTAAACCCGGAGAAGGATGGAGGGAACATGATTTTTCAAGCACGGTAACCAAAATTAATTCCGTCAGTCTTGGATTGCTCAATCAGGGTATTGAGGGAAATGATAAAATAGCGCTTATCTCGAACAGTAGGTCCGAATGGAATTTTTTGGACTTTGGTGTTCAACAAATTGGGGCTATCCTCGTCCCTGTTTATCCTACCATTTCCACATCAGAATTCAAGTTCATTTTCGAGGACGCGGAGATCAACCTTTGCTTTGTGGAAGATCAGGCGCTTTTTGATAAAATTGGACCACTGCTCGATCAGGTCCCTTCACTCAGGGCGATCTATTCTTTCGACGATGTTGAAGGCTGCTCACACTGGAATACGCTGTTGGTCGCGCCAAATGAGGAGAATATGGGTCAACTCAATCAGGTTCGAGACAAAATCAACTCCGAGGACCTAGCCACCATTATTTACACGTCTGGGACCACTGGAAACCCTAAAGGCGTCATGTTGTCGCATCGAAATATCAGCAGCAATATTCAAGCAATCTCTCAGATTCTGCCAATTGTTTCAGGAAGCAAAGCACTGAGCTTTCTGCCCCTGTGCCATATATTTGAGCGGACCATTTCTTATACCTATATGGCCAACAATGTCTCCATTTACTACGCTGAGAACCTGGATACCATTGGCGACAATTTAAGAGAACTTGGGCCCGAATATTTCACGACGGTACCACGATTATTGGAAAAAGTTTATGAAAAAATCATGGAGAAAGGGAAGCGCCTCAGCGGAATCAAAAAAGCCYTATTCAACTGGTCSGTGGATCTGGGAAGTCGTTTTGAGCTAAACAAAAACCAAGGAGYGRTTTACAATTTACAACTGGCGTTGGCCAGARCRYTSGTCTTCTCCAAGTGGCATGAAGCSTTAGGGGGCAAYSTATTGGGMATTGTWACRGGGGCMGCCGCMTTTCAGCCCAAACTGGCTAAAATTTTCGGCGCTGCMGRTRTTCCRATWATAGAGGGCTACGGWTTAACAGAAACTTCGCCTGTACTCACYTCCAATCGRTTRGAWATYRCMMAACGAAGAATTGGGACGGTTGGCTCACCTTTACCRGGAGTAGAGATMAARATTGCCGAAGACGGAGAGATMCTTGCCAGGGGACCGAAYATTATGATGGGCTACTACAAGAGGCCCGATTTAACGGATGAGGTGATCGATAAGGATGGGTGGTTTCACACTGGCGACATTGGTGAATTTGTGGARGGTGAATTCTTGAAAATCACGGATCGAAAGAAAGAACTTTTCAAGACTTCGGGAGGTAAATACGTATCACCGCTGCAAGTGGAAAACAAGTACAAAGAATCGCCTTTTATTGAACAGGTTATGGTTGTTGGCAACAACCGAAAGTTTGTGAGTGCTTTAATTGTCCCCTCCTTGCTCCACCTCGAGGATTATTGCACCAAAAAATCCTGGGGGTTCGATAATTTGGAAGAACTGGTGCGGGATCCGCGCGTGAAAGAGAAGATCAGCAAAGAAATTGAAGGACTCAATCCGGAGATCAACCATATTGAGCAGATAAAAAAATTCACATTATTGGCGCGGGAATGGACCGCAGATGATGGAGAGCTGACCCCAACTACTAAATTAAAGAGGCGGGTGATTGAGGAGAAGTTTGCCAGGGAAATTGAGGCAATGTATGAAGACTAAGAGTACATCGAGTTATTTTATACTCACTTGGATAAGGACAAAAGATGCTATTGATGCTTTAGGTTGCTTTTATCCGCTTGTTACCAACAATTAATATGAAAGCTGTATATATTACTTTGTGTGTGTTGTTGTATAGTTGCACTCCATTGCCTGATCAGGAGACTGACAACATTGTTCAACACTCTGAACCGGTCAAGTACTTCTCTTTGGACAAGCACCAAATTGGATTATGGGTAAATGAAAAATACCTTTCT
This sequence comes from Flavobacteriales bacterium, assembly GCA_016764395.1. Classification (GTDB taxonomy): domain Bacteria; phylum Bacteroidota; class Bacteroidia; order NORP154; family NORP154. The sequence continues at coordinate 56,080 of JAESRW010000150.1, read as the reverse complement.
TCACTTCAAAATTCAAAATCCACAAAGAAATCTCAAGAAGGAAAATTTGATGATTTTTATCGATTAAGTGATGGAAACTCTGTTATGAGAATGAATTGTCATGAAGGAGGCACAAGTAGTATTATTCTAATGACATCACCAAGCAGTGGAGTAATCGTGAGTTTAGATTCATCTGAAAGTTATTTCGAAGTCGATTTCATTGATGACCTAATGATTGTTGGCAATGACCGATACTTTGGTTGCGGTGATAAAAAAGAGGGATTGTTAACTCGGGTAAATAACGCCTTCTTTTCGGGCCAGTATTTACTTGATGGTAAAAATATTGAATTCAAGAGCAATGGAATCGTTTACGGACTGGATAGTATCCAATCCTTTAAATTGAACCTTGATTACATTGATGCTGGAATGCAGTACGATAAAATTTATTTTCAGTTCAACAATGAGCCTGAACCCAGAACTTATTTATATGGATTTTCATCAGATACATTGCGTTTCTTCGAGATTGACTGCTTAACTGAAGCCGAAGATTATGATTATTGTCTAGAAGTCCAGAAAGGGCCTGTGAGCCATGTGCTAATCAGAACGTAACTGTAGGTAATATTGGCTTAGGCAAAATGACTGACGCGCACATTAATAAGGCAAATACTTAAAATCAAGATATACAATTATGAAATATAGACTGGTAATAATTGGCGTTTTAATCTTACAACTTTCCTGTATTAACCAGACTGATAAAAAAAAGCCCGAATCAAAAGATAGTCAGACACATTCAGCTTTAACAACATCAAAGAGTGATTCAATTACAAATATTGAATCGACAAATATGGAACCCCAAGTAGGATACAAAAAATACCCCTCAGAGTTTGAATATTATAAGGATGTTTACTCTCAAGAAAAATTGATGCCAGCAGATGACATTTTGATGCTTTCAATTACGGATAGTTTGTTTACTAAGAATCCTGAAAATGAGTTGTTTTATTTTGTTGTTTTTACAAAGTCAATGATTGGTTCTGATGGGTTTTATTCTGAAGCTTTAGGACTAAGTTGTTATAACTTCATAACCACGAAATCAACTAAATTTGCGACACACTTTTCATCAGAACCAAAGCTAACGGAAGATGACTTAAACAACTGGGCTGATTATATATTTGGAGAAATTCAGATTTCCAGAGAAAATGAAGAATTGGAAGCTATAATGGAGTTAGAGGCTCAATTAATAGATGACATCAAAGCATCAAAAATCGAGTACAAAGAATTAATAGAACGCTTGATTGCCAAAATAAAAACTTCCCACAACAGAACATTTAAATGAATGGGGCTTTATCGGTAAGGAAATGACTGTGGGGAATGGAATCTGCGCCACAATTAATAAACTTAAACAGCGGTGTGGCTCTGAGAGGATGGAAAGATTAGTGCTTTCTAATTTCCACTCATCATAGCCAGACGCTGTAAAAAGCATGTACACAAAGGCTCAATCAGTTTTCAATCACCACGCGCCTTTCTGTTGACGGTACTTTCTTGATCATCTCCCATTCGCCTTGAGCATTCAACTTTTCAATTTTATAGTACTCTACTCCCGCTTTCCAACCTTGGTAAGGACTCCATTCTAGAACCGGAAAATAGTCAACCACATCACCCTTAAGCAGGATGGAAGACCCTTCSTTRCCTGCATCATTTTTGACTTCACAAATATTCTTCACTTCWATTTTATACAGATACTTTTCCTCCGACACATCYACATCATGGTCCATAAAGTAAGTGTTATAAGTACCGASKGTACTGAGATAAATAAACGCCCCGTTATCACTTGACCGAAATATATCGTACTCCGCGACATACGCAGGCTCWAYCTCMGGYTCGGCCCATTCYGTAAGGATRAACGAATTRTCCAKAACTGTKGACCGTATTATATCSACRCTYTGCCCRGCAAATCGATTCTCAATGGGACCGGCAGTGGTTGTGTCGCTAAAAGACCTAAACRCKCCTCCACARATTGWCGTCCCTGCAATTCTATAGCTGTARCGATCRGGACAAATGATAGACGTGTCTGTGAACGCGTTGATACTTGAATCAACAGCTCCCATGAAAAAGTAGGTGGAATCATCTTCTCTTAGGCGATAAAYCTCATAGRCTCCAATGCTGCAACCCGCATACGGTTTCCAGTTCACTTCAACCTTATCCGCATAGGTTATAGAGGAGACCTCTATGCTGCAGTGACTGATGAGGTCCTCAATCTTACTCTCATTCCCRCATATATCGATCGTCTGAATCATATAGCAATAKGAGGCRATCAATGTATTCACATCCTGGTCAATGTACTCTATTACATCCTGCCCGAACAATTGAGCTACCGTAGCATATGTGAATCTATCGCTCTCCTTGCGCAGCACCCTATATTGGGCGAAATCGTCTAATTCAACTTCTTCCCACACCACTTTGATAGATGTATTGGACCTCACTGTGACCAAGGTRACCGTTGGGCCTGCGGGAGGCAGCGTATCGGACACATTGATGAAATCCTCTTTTTCCAAGGTCACTTCACAACCATTGGAGTTGGTGACGGTCAATACGACATCAACGGCTCCAATTTCTGCAACTGTAAGCGTTGGATCCATCACATTGTATATGCTATCTCCGACTTGCCAGGAAAAGTCCGGGTCAATGGTATCCACCAGCAAACTCTGGAATTCGACGGCTAACGGATAACATCCTTCAACGGTATTGGAGGAGAATTCTAAACTTGGTGATAGCGGAACCAACAGGTTAAAGGTACTTGTATCAGCACATCCAAAATCCGTGGCGGCGATCAGTGAAATCTCAAAATCACCTGCATTGAATTGATGAACCGGGGTTGTCATGGTTGATGTCTCCCCATCGTCAAAGGACCAGAAGTAAGTATCTGCCCCGGTGGAGTTGTTTGTCAAGCTGCTCAAGTAAGGGGAACAGGCTACGGAATCAGCAGAAGTAAAAGAGGCCTCAGGAATTGGGTAAACTGAAATTGAATCATCCAGAACATAGAGGGACGTACATCCGATCGTGTCTTCTACAATCAAAGAGATTGTGTAATTACCTGGGTCGTCAAAAAGGTGGCTTGGATTTGCAGACGAAGAAGCGTATCCATCTCCAAAGCTCCAACTCCAGTAAGCGGCATCAGAGGAGGCATCAGTAAAAAACACTTCAATCCCTTCACATCCAGCTAATAATGAAGCGTTAGCATCAGCGATTGGTCCCAGCACTTGGACAAAAGCTTGCTCCACAAGGGTGTCAGAACACCCAAAAGAATCGGTGACTTCTAACCCCACGGTATAGATACCAGGCAGGACATAGATGTGGCCAGGATTTATATTGGAAGATCCTGAACTGTCTCCAAAACTCCAGTGATAGRACGCAGCGTCAACAGATGAGTCCTGAAAGGAGACCAACAAAGGGGCACAATCCGGGACCGTTGCAGAGGCGAAGCGAGCAACCGGTTTGTGAACGGCRACTGCGTCATCCATGCTAAGYGTATCGAAGCAGCCCGTTGATGACTCCACTACCAGCTGTACKGAGAATGTTCCGGTATCTSGATAAGTGTGAGCTGGAGCACTATTTGTTGAGCTTTCACCATCACCAAAATCCCAGGTCCATGCAACAGCGTTTGTAGACATATCATTGAAAGAGTTGGTAAAAGGAGCGCAGCCTTCTGCAGCATTTAATGTGAAATCCGCCTCAAGCACACTAATGTTTGGCTTTGTAATATTTGCTGTACATCCATTGGAATCCACAATCGTCAATGAAATATCACCAGATGGAACATTCAAGAAAGTATATACGGGGTTCTGAGCCGACTGCGCAAGTGAGGAGGTACTGTCTCCGAAATCCCAAAGCCATGAGACGGCGGAAACACTTGAGTCAGACAAATCCACCGTTATAGGAATACAAAAGTCGTTTTGAACAAAGGCAAAGTCGGCAATAGCTTCATGGACCTCAACAATATTTAACATGGTCATCTGACTTGTACATCCCTCATTGGTAGCCGTGAGTGATATCGAGTATTGTCCAGGATTCGTGTATTGCTTTCCTGGTACTGCGAGCGAAGAAACCGAACCGTCTCCAAAGTTCCAATAATAGGATGTGGCGTCAGTAGAGGTGTTGTCAAATGCGAGATCGACTGTATCACATCCTTCAACGTTAGAAAGAATCAAAAAATCAGCAACCGGCTCTTTAACTTGAATGGAATCAGTCATCTCAAATTGCAAAGCACATCCAGCTTGATCAATAATGTTTAGCAAAATGCCATAGGTACCTCCACTGGTATACACATGTTTAGGTAAGGAATCGGAGGATGAGATTCCATCACCAAAATCCCAGTTCCATGTTGCCACATCTTGAAGAGAAGAACTAAAAGCAAGCGTGTCATCTAAACAAGCTGACGTAGCGTACTCAAATTGAGGTTCGTCAAAACCTGTATACACATTCTTCAACCTATAATCGCTACACCCAAGGGTATCCATTACCGTTAGCGATACTGCATAGGTGGTATTGACCGGAGGATACGAATTGTACGGATTTTGATCTGTAGACGTCATACCATCTCCGAAGGTCCAATCCCATTGCGTGGCATTTATTGATTGATCACTAAAAATGATGTCAATGCTGTCACAGGTTGGTCCTCTTGATGTTGTGAATTCAGCCACAACACCACCAATGGCGATATAATCAACCAGAATCAAGGTATCCACCACACCACTGTCATTGATCCCTATCTCAGTAAGATCATATGACCCAGGTAACGTATAGGTGTGAGTTGGATCTGAATCAGTTGTTGTGGTCCCATCGCCAAAGTCCAATGTTGAGTTTTGAAACTCATTCTGGAACTGAATTTGAAACGGAACACATCCATTGACAAAAGACGGACTGGCCATCACCGCTTCAGCTGAATCCCCCCCACCAGTACCAAAAGAAATTCCAGGACTTACTGTTGAAGGCATGTGGATATATAAAGTATCAATACACGTACCATCGCTCACCACCAAGGACACGGATGCTTGAGGTAACTGTGAAAAAATTTGCATTGGATTTTCCAAAGTGGAATAGGTGCTGTCACCAAAGTCCCATTCCCAAGCAATAGCCGACGGAGTGTTGGCATAAAACTCTAGGGTCATCGGGTAAATCGTATCTAAGGCAATAAAATAGGGTTCTCCCATCGGCTCTAGAGCCATCACTTTGATCATTCTTGCAATTTCATAGACGCAACCATTACTTGTGGATATTTGGAGCTTCACGATGTATCTCCCAAAGCTCCTATAGATATGAATAGGGTCTTTCATATTGGAGGTGGTGTTATCCCCAAAATCCCAGTTCCAGGTAACTGCATTTTCAGAAGAATCTGAAAACATGACTACTGTGGGATCACAAATGTCCAAATCGTAGTCAAAGTCTGCTTCTCCAGTTTCTATAATAAAAGTAGCATAGTTGGGAATATGCTGATAGCAACCAAAATTAGACTTAATAAGTACAGAGACCGTATAAGTGCTATCGTAAGTGTACACATGTGATACGACTCGATTGGTATCGGTATTACTACCATCTCCATAATCCCAATTCCAGCCAATGGCATCCGGGGAGTTATCCTCAAAACCGATGCTAAAGGGGGCGCATCCAGAATATGGTGGAGGGGCAACATAGGAAGGAGAATTCAAAGAAGCAACGATGGGATTGTTATAAACGAAGGTGTCAACACATCCAAAAGTATTGCCGACCACAAGAGCTACATCAAAACTACCGCCGGTCTGAAATTCATGGGTTGGGTTTTGCAGGGTGGATGTGATTCCATCACCAAAGAGCCATAACCATTGCGTCGCACCCAAACTGGAATCTATGAATCCCACCTCAAGAGGTACGCATCCTTGCTCGGCATTTACAGAAAATTTGGCGGTTGGATTCAACACTTCAATGAGATCCACTTTTGTCTCTGTGTCCACACAAACATTGTTTGAATATGCGCTTAATGTTACCGTGGCGTAACCAGGTGCGTTATAGAGGTGGGAAGGACTGGCTTGAGTAGAGGTAAAGCCATCTCCAAAGTCCCAGTTCCATGATGAAGCATTGACAGACTGATTGACAAAGAAAGCAGAGACTGGAGCACAGCCATCCACACTAGATACCTGAAAATCGGCGCTTGGCAGAGGCTGTACGTTAATGAAGTTCTGCGCTATCGTTGTTACATCACACCCTGTAGTATTTGTGATCGTTAGCGTGACATCAAAAACTCCTGAGTCGATATAAGTATGACTGGGGTAGCGAGCTGTATCAGATGTTCCATCCCCAAAATCCCATAACCAGGAAAGAGAGGATGTACTGGAATCGACAAACGTAGTAGTTAATGGCTGACAACTGGAGGTGGCACCAGCGGTAATAATACCCGGATCCCCTATATCAATGGATATGAGATCATTCATTACTTGCATGTCTGTACACCCATCTGCATTGATTGAAGAAAGCGAAATAGTATAGCTGCCGGGGTTACCGTAAATGTGGGTTGGACTTAAAAGATTGGAAGTGGCACCATCTCCGAAATCCCACAAGCAAGAGATTACTCCTGGGGTAGGTGTGCTGAATTGAAAATTGTGATTGAGATCACAGGTGCTGTAAACATCTACGTTTACAATGGCATTCCAATCTGCGTAGATGGTAATATACCCTGTTCTGGTCATGATACTTTCACAGCTATCGGCATTTCCGGCAATTAGGGTTACAGAGTAGTTTCCCGGAAAACTATATGAGTGTATAGGGTTCTGATTTGTAGAAGTAAACCCATCACCAAAATCCCAGAGCCAATATGACGATTGAGTAGTGGTATTAATAAAATCAATGGCATTGCTTACCAAACAAGAGGAAGTATTCTGCACATAATAACCCGCCACAGGTTGGTCGATCGCGCTTACGGCACCCACCATTATTATTGTGTCAGATACTCCTCCTGAATTGGTAGCAATTAATTTAACGTCGTACACTCCAGCTGTCAAGTAAACATTGGAGGGTGAAAGCAATGTTGATGTATTACCGTTGCCAAAGTCCCAAAAAAAGCTTGTCGCATTAGTAGATGTATTGGTAAACGTAACTGTCACTGGGATACACTGAACATTAATATCCTGAACGAATGAAGCACTCGGGTTTTGTGAATAGCCAATAAGACCATGTAAGGTTAGAATAAGTGTAAATAAAAAAATCAACATGGGTATCGCCCTGCAAGGGGTTCTGTGGCGTGACATATTGTAGAATTATGTAGTTAAGCAATTAAAGAAGCACTGTAACGGTTCCTGATTTTTCAAACGCACCGAGCTCTGTACCCATTGCCGATATCTTATATACATAGGAGTCCGGTTGTACCGTTTCTCCGTTGTATGTCCCGTCCCATGGGGCGTTGATATCGTCCGTTTCGTAGAGAAGCTCTCCCCACTTATTAAATATGAGCATCGAAAAAGATGAAAGCCTTCCACTAACCGCTTTAAATGTATCGTTCAGGTTATCATTATTGGGTGTGAAAGTATTTGGGATAAATATGTCAAAATACTGTATGACCTCAACCTCATTCGAAACGCTGCTTATCGCATTTTCTCCGCTTTTGTATGCGGTTACTTTGTAATAAGTAGTAGTTTGAAGAGATTGTGCAGTGGCCGTTGTTGCCAAGACCAATACTGCTAAAATGACGGAGAGGTGGTGCGATGGGGTGTTCATTATGTTGACTTAATCAATAATAAGAACAAAGAAAGGCCGTAACAGACTGCGATTCTACCCAACCTTGGGCATAATATTAGGGATGTAAGTTATGCGAGAAAAATGTAGGACATCAGCTTCGGATAAGCCGATCAGCAGATTGGAAATACAAACTAATGGTAAACAGGTGGCCTAAATACTGGTCCACTAATTAGACAGTGAGGAGAGCGCCTTATCCGTGAGTGGTTTTATGATAAAGTCTGTGACTGAATCTCGTTTGAGTGATTCTTCTTTATCCTTTGGATTTATTGATGATGTAAGAATAACTATTGCACATCCACTTTTCAGTTTTTTGTCCAGCTTTTCAAATTCATCGAGAAAGCCATATCCATCCAGGATGGGCATTGCAATATCAAGGAAAATAAAATCGGGAAGCGATGCGTGCCTTACATCGGTTTTAGCCAATTTCAGAATAGCCGCTAGCGCATCCGTACTACTGTCAAAAGCCTCAATGTCTTCAGCAAACTTGTTCCTTTGAAGCAAGGATTTGTGGATCATATTGTCGATCGCACTATCATCGATAAGAACTACTTTTCTAATCTCTCTATCAGCTAATACCATCTTAGTGCCTTGAAACTAATGCACTGAAAGTAAGGAAGAAGGGGACAATAATGTGAAAAATTTAGACCAACAGCCAAGATAAGAAGATAAATGCTTAAGATGTTGCCTTCGGCAAGGTAATGGTGAACGTAGCGCCTTCACCCGGTTTGCTTTTTACAGAGATCTCACTGCCAATTTTGTTCAGCCCCGTACGGACCATATAAAGCCCCAAACCAGAGCCTTGGGATTCTGTTGTACCTCGAAAGAACATTTGAAATATGTTAGCTTCAACCGATGCATCCACCCCAATCCCATTATCTTGAAATTTCAAAATTGTATGCTTGCGATTTTGAGAAGCCGTAATTTTTAAAAATGCACCATTGGATGTCTTCTTTCTATACTTAATCGCATTGCCGATCATATTGCGCAACACCATCCTTAAGATAGGTGCATCCGATGATATCTTATGTTTTAATTTTATATCTGTCTTRAGGGTAATTTGATCAATGTCCTGAAACTTGGCGAAGTTCTCCAGAGATTCAGCTACCAATTTGGCCAAATCCACCTGGGTGAAGATTACATGCCCCTGCCGAATCGATGTGATCTGGGTCAGATCTTGCAAGATGCCATCCAGTTTGTCGAGAATCTCCTTTATCATATCAAAATACCAAACAGCCATTTGATCCTTCACGTCCTCTTTACTCATATTGACTAACCCAAGACAAGTGGTCAAAGGCCCTCTGAGATCATGAGAGGCTTTATACACAAAAGTGTCCAGTTCATGGTTAATTTTAAGAAGCTCCTTTTCAGTCCGTTTCTGGGGTGAAATATCTCGAGCTGAAAAAACAATAACCTGCTTACCGTCAATCTCAATTTTGTCTCCAGAGACCAAAACTGTTATCTCCTCTCCCGATTTGGGCTTCCATATTCTCTCTATATTCTCCACATTTTCCCCTGCCAGCACTTTTTGGATATACCCTTCAATATTCGTGTTGGCAGTCACCACAAAATCGTTCAAGCTGATACGGCCGAAGTCCTTTTTTGAGTAGCCTGTATAGTCAAGGAAACTTTGATTGGCATCTATCACCTTTCTTGTAACCGGATCAGCAAAGTAGATCGCCTCTAGAGAGCGTGTGACCACCGATTTGAATTTGGCCTCACTTGACTTGAGACGCTCTTCTGTTTCATGTTTTTGAGTGACATCTTTCTTATGTATCAAAACACCTTTAACCACCGGATCTTCCAGCAAATTTTTGATACTTAGCTCGGCCCAAACCCATGATCCGTTTCCATGGCGATACCGACATTCCTCAATAGCATTCTTATTTTTGGTTCTGGAGACCATCGTTAAACACATCTCGATGGCCCTCTGATCCTCAGGATGGATGTTATCGAGAAAGTTATGCCCTAGCATTTTGTTGGGATTTTTTCCAAAAACCTGCTTCGCTGCTGCACTTTCATATTTTATTTCCCAGGATTTATCGAGCACGGTGATGGCAGAAGCCGATTTTTCACTCAAGCTTCTGTAATGCTCCTCGCTAGACATCAGTTCATTAATGATGAGGTCCCGAGTCATAATATTGCTTATTAGATTGGAAACCAATTCAAAAGCAATCATGTTTTTAAGAGAATAAGCAAAGGGATCCTTGAATGACTGCACGGCCAAAACGCCAATCACTTCACCTTCGCTTTTGAGCGGCACCCCCAGATACACTTCCGGCACCTTTGTTTCCATTTTAATTTTGCGCGCTTTGATATATTTGAGCAGTTCGGACTTTTGCTCGAAGAGGGGTTCCCCAGCGCAAAGAACCTGGTTAAGCAATCGGTTTTGTGGAGGATCTGACATGAGTGCTTCCTTTAGTCCACTACATCCCTCTACTATGGGGAAGCTATACGTTTTGGAGGACCTGTCGTAGAGGATAATATAGAAATTTTCAACATCCATGATTTTGCCGAGCTCGTTGTATACCAAGTTGCTAAACCATTTTGTATCAACAATTCTACTGGAGGATGCTTGCGCAATATTCACAACAGCATCTTGAATTCTCTGTGTTAATTTCTCTTTAGAAATATCTCGCATCAACCCTGCTAAGCCATTGACCACTCCTTTTTCGTCACGGGTAACCCAGTAGGTCGCATTCACCTCGACTCGCTTACCTGATTTATGGATTCGAACGCTGTTCATACTGAGAAGCTCACGCTCCCTAACAGGATCCGTAATAAATCGCTTGATCTTTGACATATCTATTGTCGGTAAAGGACTACGGCTCGAATTGTTTAGCACCTCTTCCGTGGTGTATCCCAACAGATTCTCGCATCCTTGGTTCCAATGAATAATGTTCAATTTCAGATCCAATGCGACCAGCGCAACACTTGCGTCCCGTGTAATTTGAGCAAGCAAGGTTTTGCTCTCTAGCGCATTCACCTCATCACTTAAATCTTTAATATGGGCCAGCGCATACTTTTCGTTGATTTTCGAAAATCTTATATCAACCGGAAAGTGACTTCCGTCGTTTCGTTTATTGATAGCTCTGAAGCTTTTCACCTTCCCAACGGGTGTTGTATCGTAAAACGCTTTGATCTCCTTTTGCTTTCGCTTGGTCACCACAATGTCCAACGCCCCAAGTGAGAGAAACTGCTTTCTAGTATATCCGTATCCCTTACAAGCAAGGTCGTTCGCTGCCACAAATTGCAAATCCTCAATGCGACTCAAGAGGGCGAAATCCGGTGAATTGTTCGTAAAGGATCGAAAAGCATTCAGCTCGATTTCATCTTTCGATTGCTTCTGCCTGTTTGGCTCTTTATTACTCATGGTGAATTTATGGAATCTAAATACTCTTGGTCTAGAGCTCTTTCAATTGATCCAATGTTAGCGGTTTGGTAAGAAATTTTGTRATGAGCGCGTTCCCATCTGCACGTTCCTTGTCGGAAGGATTTATCGAGGTGGTTAGCATGAAGATTCCGATTGAATTTTCAATCTTATCGTTCAGCTCTGCAAATTCTTCCAGGAATTGGAATCCATCCATTAGAGGCATGTTGATATCCAAAAGTATCAGATCAGGAAGCACCTCACTTGCGGAGTCACCCCCCACTAAATTCTCTAAAAAATCTAGGGCACTCTGCCCTGAAGTGTGCACATAATACCGCTCCGCAAAATTCGCGCTTTCCAGCATTTTCTGATTGATCATATTATCAATCTCGTTGTCGTCCACTAACATTACGATCTTGTATCTTGGCTCTGGTTTTTGCATTTACCTATTTTTTAATTCACTTCATTGGTCTGCTAAGTAACTCAATAAATGTATCATCTAACTTAATGTAGCTCAACATTTTATTTGGGCATTGGTTTAGCAGCTTAAAATTACTCGCCTGTTTGGATATCTTCTTGTTCAGTCCGCCAGGTTGATTGTTCTGGGCTTTTAGCATATTCGTGAAGGCCACCCCATTTTCATACTCACCTATTTTGTTTACCTCTTTCAATTTCCGCGTCACACTCCGCAGCAGATTCCATGCCAGGTCATATTTGTTCTCAAGGGAGTAATTGAGAATCAAGAATAGCTTGATTTCTACATCAGCGTGCAAATGATTTTTAAAACTGACGTCATTTAATAAGGCTGAAAGATGCTTGCTGGCCGTTTTATAATCCTTGTTGTAATATGCRGATGCAGCCCGAAAAATTACGTAGTTCACATAATTTGGGATGTCATTCTTTTCCGGCTCGTAGTCAGCAAGGTTCACTTTGCATTCCTCCTGTAGATTAACCGTCATATCCAACTCAATATAACGCTCAATTTTAGAGATTAAGAACCTGGAACAGTAGGTCAGGTGATTAAAGAACAAAAAGGAAGGCAAACTGGTATTCACCAATTCAAAGTACTGCCCTGCTTTTTTGCTTAACCCCAGCTTGTGATAATATTCAAAAAAGAGAAAATTAAGTGCGCTCTGCAAATATTGGTATTTGCCATCAGCCGGATAGGACCCGAGTATTTGCTCCAGTTCTCGCAGAGCATCTTCAACCGGCTCATCGTTAGCGACTTCTTCCTCCAAGGGCAGAAATAGGGCTATAGACACATTCATTATGTGTTGAGCAACTTTTAGGTGATGAGAGTCATACAATCGAACCAAGCTGGCCATTTCCTTTTTCAGAATGGTGAAATACTCCAAGATCTGAGGATCCCGAGATGCATGGTAATCACCTAAATGCTTACTAAAATCCGTTAGCATTCCTTCCGCCTTGTCAAGAGCAAGGGTAAATGCAACATGCTTATTGTACTTCTGAGAGTACTCATAGTATTTGTCGGTATGCAAATGCAACTTCCTCAAGGCTCCGTACACACTCGTCAATTCCTGAGGCATGTCATTCCCAATGAGGTCCTTTTCCAATTTGCACAAAATTGCAATAGAAATATCAGGAGGTGAATCGTAGAGCAATTTCGGAATTGTGATGATCTTACGCAGAATATCCGTCTTTGGGCCTACCGATTGATCGAGAAGCTGTTCTTGGATTTTCTCGTACAATCTAGACTTAAGAACATAGAATGCATTAGACGATATATTAAGCTCCTCTTGAATTTCATTATCTGACAAGGAGGAAACGCGATACCGGGTAAGAAGCGTGCGAAACTTCTCAGCCTTAGCCTCCTGGAGCTTTTGGTCGAGCACCCGGTATTCTGGTTCTTTGAGCTTTTTTATAACACTCTTAATCTGGAGCATTGTGGCGGAATTAGTGTGGTGAAATGATTGATAATCAATAAATTTAGTTAATTGATTTGAATTATTCTTCATCTTTTATTAAAACAATGCGCATGGAATTTGTTTGTAGTTTATGTGTGGTCTTTTTCGAGGTATTTGAAGCACAAATGAAAGCTCATGTGCGCCTCCGCTAGCCATGGTAAGCCGTGAAATAGTCATGTCATAGGAATACCCTATGTTATACTTTGTTGTTTTAACACCAAAGAGCAGAATGATCGCGTCTGTGGACCTGTACCAAACACCCGCGGTAATAACGCCTGATTTGAAGTAAAGGCCCATATTGAGCTGTTCAAATTCCCCTTGTTTTGTATATAGAAGATTTGGTGAGAAAGTATACTTGCCGGTGAACTGGTCACCAATCTCAATATTTGTTCCTGCATGAACTGAATATCGCCGGCTCAGCCTAGAATCTCCAACCAAACCTGTTATCGGTTCGTGAAGATGATATACCGCCACCCCGGCGAATATGTTTTTACTATAAATAAGGGCCCCCACCGACAAATCGAGATAGTTTCTGGATTGCCGGGGCCGTATTTCATTTGATTCGTATATAAAACCTTGATACGGATCTATCATGTCACCAAAAGTCATTTCATCCCATTTGACCGACTTATCTGTAAACCCTACTTTGCCCCCAAAGTTCAAATTGTACTTTCTGTTAAGTGCTGTTTGAAAAGCATAAACACCTACCACGGAATTCGAATGGAATGTGCCAGAGCCTGCACCGTCGTGAATGAATTGAATACCAAGTCCACCGGCGACCCCTTTTACGTACTGGTCATAGGATACACTGAAGGTTCTGAAGGCATTATCAATACTGGCCCATTGGTTTCTGAAGTTGATTCCCACCCTTCCTGCTTGAGCTGAGCCCGCAAAGGCAGGGTTCAAATACATGGGATTGGCGTAAAACTGTGTGAATTCAGGGTCCTGTGCCATTACTGGGAAATAACTACCAAATGCAATCAGCAAGGTTAAGAGCACTTTTGGGGTTGGTGGAATAATGTTGTCCGTCACGGCTTGGCAATTTGAATACCCTAAATCTACCGTCAGGGCATTGGCCTATGAAACCCTAATTCTACGAAACGTTACCAATGTAAGAATTTGAATGTATATGTGTAACCTTGAAATACGTACTAGATGAGATTGTTCTGGATCGCGTATTTGATCAGGCCGGCAGAGTTCTTGACACCGGTTTTGCTCATCAGATTTTGCCTGTGTGAATCCACTGTTCTTTTAGCAATAAAAAGCTTTTTTGCTATTTCTTCATTGGTATACTCATTGGCCAGCAACTTGAGAATTTCCACTTCTCGTTTGGTGAGCAGCCCCTTATATCCTTTTGCCACTCGAGGTTTTCTTTCAACGAGATCATCATAGTAATGCCCCACAAGTTTGATCATCACCTCATTACTGAAGTACCGTTCTCCTTTGCTGACGGTTATGACAGCCTTACACAACTCTTCAGCACCTATGCTTTTTAAGATGTAACCACTGGCGCCTGCCTTGGCCATGGAAAGAATCTGAAATTCCTCTTCATGCATAGATAGCGCAAGAACCCTGGTCCGTTTGTTTCCTTGTGCAATCGCCTTTGTTGCCTCTATTCCATCCATATCGGGCATGTTGATATCCATGATCACAATGTCATAACCTCCCACTTTGGACATTGCTACTGCTGCATAACCCGTTTCAGCTTCATCAATCTCTACGTCAAGTTGTTGGCTCAGCTCTAAGCTGTATCTGATGCCATCTCTCACAATTTTATGATCGTCCACCAACAATATTTTAAGTCTCCCCATGCAATTCAGGTAATTGAAATTTAATGGATAGCCTAGTACCCTGACCAGTTTTACTGGCAAATTTAAAACTACCGTTGAAGGCCTTTACTCTTGAGCGCATCGTGCTCAATCCACGGCCACCATCAACGTATTTCTTTTCATCCAACTCAAAGCCGACCCCATTGTCTTCAATATCAAATTGAATATGTGCTTGACTTAAATACAACCCGATATTAATCTCGCTTGCCTGGGCGTGTTTAGTGCTATTTGATATAAATTCTTGAGCGACACGATAAATTGCAATTTCCATCGATCCGTCCAGAGTCGGTATCTCATCCGGAATATCTAAGGAAAAACGGATTAAATCATGTTGACCCAGCCTCTGGACCAACTCCTCTAGAGCAGCTTCTATACCTCCTCTTTCAAGGCTCGCAGGCATTAGATTAAAACAGATTGATCGAACATTGTCTATAGAGCTATCGAGTAGGTTCTTACAAGTCTCAAATGCTGCGACGTAATTAGCGTCAGCTGATTGTATATTCTTGTTGATCGCCGACAGTAATAGTTTAACCGTCGACAGCTCCTGTCCAAGGGAATCATGCAGATCGTCTGCCACTCGCTTTTGTTCCTTTTCTTGAGTCTCAACGATAGTTCTTAAAATGAGCTTTTCCATTTCCTCACGTTCGGTCATATCCTCCGCAACCACCAAATAGCCTTCTAACTTTCCTCTTTTATCAATAATTTTGGAGAAGGAAGAAGAAACAGGTATCGTCTTTTCATTTGTGCTGATTAGCCTTGTCTCCTTTTGGGTACTCACTTCATCCTTGCCAAGCGCATTTTTAGATGTCTCAAAAAAGGAGCTATTTCCCTCATCTACAATCGCGTCGATTGATTTGCCTTTGATCACACTGTTTTGATAACCAAGGAGGTCTAATACGGCTGAATTACTGTCTTCGATCTCACCCTTCAAAGAGAGTACCAGCACCATATTACTAACGGCATTATAGATGCCGCTAAAATAGTCGCGTGAAACCGTTGTTGCTAAAAGCTCTTCTCCAAGCATATTAACCCCCGTAATGATCATATCGATCTCATCTCTGTCCTCTGATATTTTACCCTTTTTATGATATTCCCCACCAGCATAGGCTATTAAGAGATCGTGGATTTCATTGATTTGGGAAAGTTTCATACAATCAAGTTAGATACTATTCTTTATGCTCAATGAACTGTTGTAACCATTTTTTCGCCGAGTTCTTGTTGTGAAACAGTTTTGTAGGAAAAGGGTTGGAAAAGCTGACTTTTAGGAAAAAATTACCAATAAAAGTACTGAATGCTGAATTTACCAATAAGGCACCTGCAGCAATTCCCTGGACAGCTGCATCTCTGGAGAAATATACGCGAGCTTCTTTACTGACGCTTGCTACTTGAGTAATGTCCGCCAATGCAGGATACCTATCTCCTTCCGTAAAAGACATTCTAGTTCTAACAATCTCCTTAGCTATTTCCAAGGTTATCTCTAAATTCCCATATACAGCGATCACAATTCCGTCTTCCAGCACTAAGCGTACATACTCGGTATTTAGTTCTCTTCTAGCCACTATTTTTGGTTTAAAACTGACCTCGGTAAACCATTTGCAATTTATGATAATTGAGCTTAATCCATGACCTCTGTTAACAATTGAGTAGAACTACCTAGGTTTCAAGATGGGCTCAATATTGATTTATCCGATCTTTGTGTCCTAATTATCCAAAGCTGACGTTCTATTGCTTCACGTAAAGGCAAAAACTGAGAGAATAGGCGTCAGAATCATTCAATTTTCATACTGCTAACCAAAATTTGGAGACATCACAGATCAATACATCTTTCAGATATACACAAGGGTTGAAACCAAGAACTGAAATACTCGCAAGATAACATTAAGCCAAAAGCACCTCCCGGAGTCTGCTAATCTTGTAATCATCAAAACAATCTCATCCCAGTTCTTCCGGGCGTTTCTCTTGACAATGTCACCGCGAACGTATTTTATTTGGAAGGTGTAATTACCCTTCATTGGGGAGCGTTTCCTACCATAAGGTTAGCTAATAACCTTCAAGTTCTTTGAACTTTTGTAGCCATTTTATCGCGGAGGCCCTATCGCGGAACAGGCGTGAGGGAAAAGGGTTCGGATCAGTGACGCTCAGGAAAAAATTGCCAATAAAAGTGCTGAATGCCGAATTCACCAATAGTGCACCTGCAGTAATTCCCTTAACAGCCACATCACTGGAAAAATATAAGCGAGCCTCCTTTGTAATGCTTGCAACTTGACTTATGTCTGCCACTAAAGGATAACTTTTTCCTTTTGTAAAAACATGTCTACTTTCAACAGCTTCTTCAGCTATCTCTAGGGTGATGTCTAAATCCCCATAAACGGCAAAAAGAATTCCATCCTCCAATACCAAGTGCACATGCTCCGTCTTTAGYTCCCTCYTATCCACCCGCTTTTCATTTAATGYCGTCYACAGTAAACCATTYGCAATTTATGCTTTTTGAACTTAATTAATAACCGCTRTTAACAATTGAGTAGAACTACCTARTRTTCAGGATACGTTCYATATGTTGATTTACCCGGTTTTTGTTACACMATTATCAAAAACTGGAGYTYTAGCATTTTGATACTTTTCSCTTYTNTGAGGKACTCGCATGCTTWGTATGCTTCKRARNGGGCYKTYAAYMCCCTTGATTTYGARWACTTGCCTGCATCAACTGATGAGCCAAGAAATAAGTGTTATTCCTTCCTAAACTGTTGCAACCATTTTATCGCCKTMGCYTTATTGTGAAAAAGMYRTGTGGGAAAAGGGTTGGAAAAGGCAATTTTCAGGAAAAAATTGCCAATAAAAGTACTGAAAGCAGAATTTACCAATAAGGCTCCTGCGGAAATCCCATGAACAGCCTCATCTCTGGAAAGGTATAAGCGTGCCTCCTTGCTTACACTTGCTATTTGAGTAATGTCCACTAGTACAGGGTACCCTTCCCCTTCTGTAAAAGCTACTCTGGTTCTGACAATCACCTCAGCTATATCCCGGGTTAGTTCTAAATTTCCACATACAGCAATAACAATTCCATCCTGCATGACTAAGTGTACGTATGGGGTATTTATTTCTCTTCTAACCACTAGTCTTGGCTTTATATCGACCACGTTAAACCAYTAACCTGAGTTCKRTTWTTAARYAGYTGATATRCAGCTATATATRMTAAAWAGTAACAATTGYAAAAAYAGCTGAATTGCCGAATAATAGCGGTATTAATACYGGRTAAACATTTAATAATCWGCCATATCTCATGWATATCAACAYAGTTAAAGTTACAGAGATATTTTATTTGGCRGATGAATTTTGTCAAKAATTTTCTAAAMGCTTTRAACCTTACTTAATTGGGAATAAACCCCAAAAGGCAYCTCGGATGTCAGATAGKGAGGTCATTRCTATAATGATGGTTTTCATTTTGGAAGCATTAAGAATCTCAAACACTTTTATCTTTTTTWATTNACAGACACATCTTCAAGGAGAATTCCCCAAAACAGTRGGCTACAATYGTCTTGTAGAGCTCAGTCACAGAGTGTGCATGCCTATGATCTTGTTTCTTAAGACTTGTTGCTTGGGAGATTGTACAGAAATTTCCTTCGTAGATTTAACACCAGTCAGAGCATGTAAAGACCAACGTATTTCTAGAAATAACGTGTTTAAAGGAATTGATTGCATATTCCTTTTTCCCTAAGAAGCCTGCTTTAAAATATCAGCCTGTCCAATCTAATCAATTAACTGTATTTTGGAATCGAACTCAGGTTATTAGCAATTTATGATAATTGAAATTAATGCACAACCGACGTTCACCATTGAGAAGTAGGTTAGCCGACCACCAACACGAGATATTTAGCTAGACTTCCTTGTACCGTTGAAGCCACTTGATCGCCTTAGACTTTTCGCTAAATAACCGAGTGGGAATGGGCTTATCATAAGCGATTTTCAGATAGAAATTACCAATCATCGTGCTAAATGCAGAACTTACCAAAATCGCTCCTGCAGAAACTCCTTGCATAGCCATATCTGAAGATAAATACTCACGCGCTTCCTTATCAGTGCCCTTTATGTGTGTAATATCTGCTAAAGTTGGATAACTTTTCTGGTCTACTAAAGTTAGCCGCCTCTTCACACAGTCTTCTGCTATCGTCAGGGTTATTTCTAAATCTTTTGCATATTCCGCAATTAGAATTCCGTCTTCTAAGACTAAGTGTACATACTCACTATTCTGATCTTGTCTATCCACTAGGTTTTTATTCATTCACAGTTAAGGTAAACTGATCGCAGTTTATGATAACAGAAATTAATCCATAAGCATTGGTGGAAAAATACGTATAAATACCTACGTATCTATACCCAAATGACCCTGATCAATCTCAGTATTTCGTACGTAGATCAACGATGTTATGTTTCAGAATTTTGTCACGAAATCGAAAGATACGTAACCCTGTAACATAGAAATAATGAGCGAACATAATTCATTTACGGACACGGTAGATCTGGTAATTTCAGAAGCAGTCAAGAAAGGCATTATGCATCTGAATACAGAGGATCATAAATTATCTGGGAACACAATCCGATTGAATAACAGGAAAGTAGTGAACTTTGGGTCCTGTAGCTACTTGGGCCTGGAATTCGATGAGCGAATGAGGGCCGCCTCCAGAAAGGCTATTGACGATTACGGTACGCAATTTTCCTCATCCAGAGCCTATGTTTCCTCTAAATATTATGATTTACTAGAAGCAAAGTTTGATCAAATCTTTAACGCACATACCGTTGTTGCACCGACGACCACATTGGGACATATTGGGATCATACCGGTATTGGTCAACAGTGACGATGCGATCATTCTTGATCATCAAGTTCATAACTCCGTGCAGATAGCGGCAAATCTGGTTAAGCCAAAAGGCACACGGGTAGAACTTATGCGGCATAATCGCATGGATTTATTGGAGGAGCGTATAAAAGTATTGCGACAAAAACACAAACGGATTTGGTACATGGCAGATGGCATCTATTCCATGTATGGTGATTTTACGCCGGTTGACAAAGTTTATGCGTTAATGGATAAATACCCTGAGCTGCATTATTATGTCGATGATGCCCATGGCATGAGTTGCTTTGGTAAGCACGGAAGTGGATATGCATTGAGCCAACAACCCATTCATCCCAGAATGATCTTGACGACCTCCCTGGCAAAAGCGTTTCCTACAGGTGGCGCCGTCCTGGTTTTTCCCAATGCTGAAATGGCCAGAAAAGTGAGGACCTGTGGAGCCTCCCTGGTAACATCTGGTCCCATGCAACCAGCTGCTTTAGGTGCTGCCATTGCCTGTGCTGACATACACCTGTCAGATGAAATCTATACCATGCAGGAGGAATTACAGCAAAATATAAAATACTGTAATTTACTGCTTAAGAAACATGCACTGCCCTGTGTTGCGGAGACCAACTCCCCCGTGTTTTTTATTGCGGTAAGTTTGCCCAAGCTCGGCTACAATATTATTCACAGGATGTTACAAGAGGGCTACTATCTCAACCATGGGATATTTCCCGGTGTACCCATTAAAAATACAGGCGTGAGGTTTACGATCACCCGTTTACATACTTTTGAGCAGATTGAAGAGATGATAAGTACATTGGCCCATCAATATACCGAAGCGCTTAAAGAACTGAATTTCCCAATAGAAAAAGTATATCGTGCTTTTAAGATGCAACTACCAGAGGATCAAAAAATTGATGATGCAGTAGGTACACTCATTAATCAATCTGAGCTTAGTGTGCAGCACGAAACCTCCATTGATGCCGTTGACAAAGAGCTATGGGATCATTTATTGGGGGAGCGAGGCACCTTTGATTGGCGTGGTTTGAAGTTTTTGGAACGGTCATTTAAGGGCAACAAAAAGGTAGAAAACAATTGGGAATTTGACTATCTGATCATCAAGGATAATAAAGGGAAGCCAGTGTTAGCCACATTTATGACGACTGCGTTAAGCAAGGACGATATGCTTTCACCAAGCGTTGTTTCTAAACAAGTTGAGGATAAGCGCCACAATTCCGATCCCTATTATTTGACCTCCAAAACATTGTTTATTGGTTCCTTGTTGACCGAAGGAAATCATTTGTTCGTAGATAAAAGTTCTCCGTTATGGAAGGATGCAATGAATATTCTCTTCGAAAAGATCACTAAGCTACAAGAGCAATACGCTGCAGCAGTTATAACAGTGAGGGACCTTGAACCGGGGGATATAGAAATGGATTCGTTCCTAGTTGACAATGGCTTTTTCAAGATTAATATGCCAGAAAACCACCTAGTGGAAGATTTGGATTGGTGTGATACGATGGAATACATGAGTAGATTATCCTACAAATCAAGAAAGCATATCCGTCAATTTGTTTTGAGACACCAGGCCAAATACAATGTGGAGGTGGTTCAAGAGTATTCCAAGAATGACTTGGAGCACTGGTATAACCTGTACTTAAACGTTAAAAAGAAAAGCCTGGCACTCAACACGTTTAAGTTACCCTTCGGTGCTTTTAAGAATATGGCGGCGGACAAGAACTGGGAAGTTCTTACGTTGACTTTAAAGTCCGAATATGACCACCGGGAAAAAATCCGGCCAGTTGCGGTTGTTTTTAGTTACAAGACCAAGAGCAATTATAATCCTATGGTAATCGGATTGGATTATTCTTTTCAAGACGAATTTAAATGCTATCGTCAAGCAATTTATCAAATAATTCTTCGAGCCCGGAGTTTGAATTATAAAATGGTGCGTCTAGGCTTCTCCGCTACGGTTGAAAAAAGGAAGTTCGGTGCAAAGGTATTCTCGCCAGTGGCATACGTGCAGGCAAAGGACAACTATAACATGGAAGTTCTGGGTACATTAAGTGCTGCACAACGTGTATAAATGACCCCTCTTTAGAATAAGATTAACATAGCCACACCCACCTTTGATGAATTTACACCGTCACTCCACGGCAACTGGTCCTGTTAATTCAATATTTTATTTTCTACGTGACTTTTCAAACCACCTCAAAACAGACCCCAAAAATACAGAATCAAAACAGGTGAGCAGCGGACCAGTGCGTGCAGGAACCGAAACAATGAACTGTACGATGTTCTTGATTAAACACATGAAAAGGGCATTTTATAGTAACCGCGCCTTCGCACAATACGTATATTGATAGAAAATCGTTAACGATAAGTTCCCAGCGTATTTCGGACGTTATAAAGGTCGACGGAGTTGACAAGGGAACAAAAATTACAATAGGGGTATTTGAGGAACTAGGGCATTCCTAAAACAAATATCCTGGACAATAAAGGCAGAAGTTGACAAGATCTTATCCAATGATCAAAAATTTGGAAGATCTTTTAAAACAGAATAGGTCATTAATAAATCAGGCAACGCAATCTAGTGGTGAAGCTAGATTATCSTGCTGTAGTAGAGCGTAAATCAAGTCATGGTCTTAACTCGTGCAGAGTTCTGTAGTTTCAATATTCCCTCAAGACTACAGCTACTTCAAAAAGATGGCGAGTTCCTTGCCGACCGGTGGGTTTGCCCTTCCCAACTCATCAACCTATATCACATATACACGTTTTACGTGGAAGTTATCACGGATCTAATGGATGACCGGGTAATCAATGCAGATCCGATAATAAATCCTGACATATTGGCCTTATACAAAGCTGAAGTCAGATAAGTATATAATGTAGTAAGGAAAGATATTTGAGAAATGGAAGAAATTGACTTTGGCAGCAAGAAGCAGAAAACAACGGTGGCATTGGTAGATGACCACGCTTTGTTCAGACAGGGATTGAGATTGGTTCTCAATACGTACGAGGACCTGGAAGTGATCTACGAAGCCAGTAACGGAAAGGAGCTTATTGAACAATTGGTGAACGGGGAACCTGATGTGATCTTTATGGACATCAACATGCCTGAAATGGACGGCCTCAAAACCACAAAAAAACTGCGTCAGCATTTTCCTCAAATCAAGATCATTGTACTTAGCATGTATAATGAAAAAAGGTTCATAATTGAAATGATCAAACATGGAGCCAATGGCTATCTGTTCAAAAATTCGGTACCTGAGGAACTCTATGCAGCAATTCAGCACTCAATACAAGACGGTTTTTATTTCAATGACTACATGACCAAGGAGTTATTTAGAGGCTGGGCCAATAAAAACAGTTCAGCTAAACTCCTGGCATCTTCCAAAATGCTAAGCAGTAGAGATTTAGAGGTTCTGCGCCTGATTTGCAAACAATTTAAATCGCACGAGATTGCCGAGCGGTTGGTACTGCATCCGAGAGCAGTTGATCATTATCGACACCGGCTTTTATCTAAGCTGGACGTGCGCAACACAGCCGGATTGGTTATTTATGCAATTGAGCATGGCCTTGTGGACCTAAACATCTCAAAGAGGAGGCGAAATCCACCTAAGGAAGCCTAATCCTTTCCTTTATCAACTGTACACACAAAGCCCGTGAAAGCGCCTTATAACACAGCACATTTTCCCATCGGTCAGGGCTGGTTATCAACTGATTAAACCTTTCCAAAGAAGGGCACCTACCTACACCAACACCCTAATCTCCAATGTTTTCTGTCATAAATACAAAGGAATTGTATTAATTTTGCAGAGGAAAATGTCTTCTTAAAGACAAGGTGGAGAATATGAAGAATGCGGATATGGAGCTGAATGAGTTCGAAAAAGACAATTACAAAGATCTTTTTGAATCTTCTTCGGAATTGGTAGTGTCAGTAGATGCTGAGGGTAAGATTCAGGAAGCTAACGAGGCAGTAGCGACTTTGGTTGGATTTTCACTGAAAGCAGTGAAGAAAATGAACATTTTCGACGATCTTATTTTTGAAGATGACCACCCACGAATGAGACGTGTGCTAAGAAATCTCACCAAAGGTATCCCCCAAATCTTTCAGGTTCGCTGGACCAACAAAAAAGGAAAGATAATCTATTTGACGGGTGCATCTACTGCCCGGTTCACCAGCAACAAGGAGCTCGTTCGTACGCGTTGTGTGTTAAAGGACCGTACTTCAGAAGTTATCGCTAATCAGAAGGCACTTAGAACGGAAGAAAAGTACCAAACACTCTTCGAATTGGCCTCAGATGCAATTTTTATAGAGGACCTTGCAACGCAAAAATTCATCATGGTCAATAACGAGGCCTGCCGTATATCTGAATATTCTAAAAAAGAACTCTATTCACTAGGCTGTCCGGATCTCACACCAGCAGTGCCCCTAAAATCAGAAAAAAATAGGGTTGAGGCCATTCGAGAAACGGGATCTGCGAGGTGGAAGCACTTTATAAAAACAAAAAAAGGCCAACTCATTCCAATAGAAATTAGCTCTACCCTGATGGAATATGATGGCAAACCCGTTGTTCATAGTCTCATTAAAGATATATCAGAACGKGTAGAGGCTGAAAAGCAATTAAAGGAAGCTTTCGAACACATAGATCGGCTAAGCAAGGAGTTGAGGGCTGAGAACCTTTCATTGAAAAAAGAAATCAGTGCAAGCGTCACATTCAAAGAGATTGTATACAAAAGCCAAAAGATAGGTGATCTCTTGTCGGATGTTGAAAAAGTGGCGAAAACCAATTCCACTGTGATTGTCTTGGGAGAAACAGGTACTGGCAAGGAGCTTATTGCACAGTCTGTACACAACTTGAGTGATCGCAAAAATGAAAGGCTGATCACTGTTAATTGTTCTGCACTTCCGGGAGAGCTCATCGAAAGTGAATTGTTCGGTCATAAGAAAGGGTCATTCACGGGAGCAATTTCCGATAAAATAGGGAAATTTCAGCTGGCGGATAAAGGCACCCTATTTCTAGATGAAATTGGTGACTTGCCATACAGCTTGCAAGCCAAATTTCTGCGCGTTTTGCAAGAAGGAGAAATAGACCCTGTAGGGACAGAGAAACCTGTTAAGGTAGATGTTCGCGTAATTGTCGCCACCAATAAGGATCTTCAAAAGTCCATGGAAAGCCATGAGTTCAGGCCAGATCTATATTACCGACTGTTTGTGTTTCCGCTCATACTGCCCCCTTTGCGAGAAAGAAGAGAAGATATTCCCCTGTTGGTCAGTCATTTTGTAAATGAATTCAACAAGGTGCTGGGAAAATCCATCTCGGAGGTCAACCCTCTTACTATGGATCTCCTGATGAATTATTCATGGCCTRGAAATATTAGGGAACTGGAAAACGTAATTGAAAGAGCTGTTATCTTAACCAACGGTAAAACATTGGTTATTGATAGCCCTTTGCCTTCGGAGGCGAAGCAGGCCCTCAGGAACAATWTGACTGACAATCACCATGCGCTAAAAGAAATTGAAAAGACACATATTATCTCCGTTCTGGAACGTACCAACTGGAAGATCAACGGAGCACATGGAGCCGCTCATATTTTGGATCTGCCTCCCAGTACACTTCGGGATAAGATGAAGAAGCTGGATGTTCAAAAGAACAAGAGCTCTTTGAGTTAATATATCCTTAACTTTCCCATTTCCCAGCACACCTTGTCTTGCAGAATTTTCACCTATCAGAAAAAACCATGAGATGGTTCAGAAAGCGTAAATAGCGAGGACCACACACTATCGGTATTCCGACGAAAACGACGTTTTAACTGGCGGACCAACGGTATCCCGTTGTTATTGAAAAATCAAGCACTTTGCAGTATCCTGACTTCAAGTATTTAACAGTCTCTGTTCCAGCTATTTTCAGCAATATTTTAAATTCTCCGCCACTTGGCACAGGGCTTGTTTTGGCTGACGTACAATTGTTCAAACTGTCAGAATTGTCATTCTTTTTACGATGAGCTCCGAATAGATTTGCCAGTTGAGTGCATAGAGTCATAAATCTATTAGTTTTGATTACATGGATATTCCAGTYTCCRATTCAGATTTCATYGCGWTATTACTASAGGAWGGTGGTTTAGAGGAKCTAAARCAYTAYAAAAARGGCGAAGTAATTATAGAAGAAGGGGCCAATGCCAGACACGTTTTTCTCCAAAAAAGCGGCATTATCAAAATCGTTAAAAACTTCGATCGTACAGATCCCATAATTGTCAGTTTCGCATTTCCAAATACCCTGACAGGAATACCTGCAGTTTTGTTGGAAAGGAAATACAAGCTTACAGCCATCGCCTTGGAGGACACCAGTGGATGGTTAATTAGCGCTAGCAAGTTCATGACCTATTTAGAGCACAAAAGACTTGAAAAATTGGTTTTTAAACAGATGACTGAAGAGTCACAGATCTTAATGGAACGTATAGGTACGATGGCACAAAGATCGGGAAAGAAGCGGTTCTTATCTGTTTTGATCATGCTCTCCGAAATCTACGGCACAGCTGATGGCAAAAAGCTAAACCTCAATCTATCGATCAAAGACCTTTCTGAAATCGTGATGCTTTCCAGGGAAACGATGCATCGGATTATTCGCGACATTGAGGATGAAGGGATCATTTCTATTAAATCAAAGAGAATAACTTTTCTTAATTTCGAGAAACTCGCTCGTATGGCACAAGAATGATGTATTGACAGCTTCTCAGAAAGATCAGAATAACCAGAACACCACACTGGTTGAACTGCAAAACCGCTTCGATCAACTACAAAAGGAAAATAAACGACTATCCGTTACCCTCGAGCGGAAGCAGGGCACTGGACAACGGTTTCGTGCCTTGATTAACAACCCCAATGACAGCGTTTTTTTGGTGGACCCCAAGAAAATGCAAATCATTGATTCAAATCTTCGGGCAGCAAAGATGTTGGGCTATACCAGAGAGGAGATGAAATATATGCCGATTGAACAGGTGCATCCCAATGACATGGAACAGCTGACGTCATTCACCAAACGCGTATTTAAACAAGGCACCAGCTGGACCGACAAATTACAATGCAGGTGCAAAGACGGCACCCTGCTTGAATCAGAGATGGCAGGCAGTATCTTTGAGATAAGAGACCATAAAGTAATGCTTGCACAGATAAGAGACACCTCTGTAATTAAACAACTTGAGCGAGAGCGAGATCAGAGCGAAGCCAAATTTAACTCGCTAGCGGCTGTGATGAATGAAGGCCTGATCATGGTGGATAATGCGGGTCGAATTCAATATGTAAACCATACGTTCTGCGAGTTGGTTGGCTATGAGGAGTCTGCTCTATTGGGACAAGTGGCACACCAGATGCCCTGGATTGATGCAGAAGCAGATCTCATCAAAAGAAGAAGTGAAGCGTTCCAAAAGGGCAATTCTGGCCCTTACGAGCTGCCCTACATAAATAAAAGCGGTGAGCATAAATGGATTCAGGTGAGCGGTACACAGGTCTATGATGAGCGGGGAATAGTGGTTGGATCCATCGCTGTCAATACAGACATAACAGAACTAAAAAGAGTTCAGGGAACATTGAAGTTAAAGAATGACGAGCTCGCTACCTTATTGTACCGGATTTCTCACGACCTACGCGCTCCGGTATGTTCCATTATTGGACTGATCGATATGGTCAAACGGGAAGAGCTCTATGGGGAATGCTTAGCACAGATTGAYATGATGCAAGGCTGTGCTGAGAATCTAGACGAAATCTTGCAAGACCTTTTCGAAATTCTTCAGCTTGCCCACAAAGAAACGGAAATGAAGCCCATTGAAATCAAATCAATGGTGTTRGTAGTCATCAAGAGTCTGGAAACCCTGCCAAACTTTAAGCATATCAAGTTCAACCTCAAAATTTCCAAAACCCTCCGATACAAGGGTGATGTGTTATCTTTTAGATCCATTATGTACAATCTTATTTCTAATTCCATTAATTATTGGGATCCGAAAAGAAGAATGTCCTTTGTAAACATTACAGCGCGCCGGATCAAATCAGCCATCCATATTAAGGTCGTAGATAATGGTGTGGGAATTCGAAAGAAGGAGCAGACTAAAGTCTTCGATATGTTTTATCGTGCGGTAGTAAATCCGGCGGGCAGCGGACTTGGATTGTACATTGTTGCCAAATCAATTGAGAAGCTAGGGGGAACAGTTGCGCTGAACAGTACATTCCGCAAAGGAACTGACCTCACTGTTGTGTTGCCTGAAACCATTGAAACTGACCTGGAGAACAAATGACCTCAAGAAGCTAAAAACCTAACCACCCCGGGAATCACCTTAACCATCAAAGGTGCGTACCCAACGAACTCACCATCCATATCAATTGGGCATTCCCCATTAATAGGCGTGATCTTACAATCACCAATGATTCGATAGGATACCTCAGGGTGATCAAGCGGTTTGCCCTTCTTTATTTTCCCCAGGTTCCTAAAATAATCCCACAAACTAACATTTCCAATCAAAACCAAACCCAACTTACCGTCATCCAACTTAGCGTGTGGTGCAATGCACATCCCTGACCCGAAAAATCTCCCCTTCCCAAGTATCAAGCTCAGAATCGGGCCTTCCCAAGTGAACTCTTCTGACTCCAATCTTACTTCAATGTGTTTATAGGTGAAGAAAGTTTGAAGAATTGCCTTTTGATACGTGAGAAAACCGTTAATAAAGGTACCTCTGAGATCTATATTTTGAACTACAAATCCAGCCAGTCCCACATCCATAATATTGATAAAATACCGTTTCAGCTCTTTGCCGTCTAATCCCACGCAGGTTACCAGCCCTACATCAACGGCCTTAGTGCTGTCATCTCGAATCAGTTGAAACAACGCATTCAGTGCTCCGCTTGTTCCCAGGCTTTTGACATAATCATTTCCTTTCCCTGCTGAATAGACGCCCAAAGCCACTTTGCATCTAAGCTCTTCAGGTACTCTCATGTAGCCATTCACCACTTCGTTGACCATTCCGTCACCACCAACTGCAATTACATAATTAGCTCCATCCATGATTGCTTGCTCCGCCATATCAATAGCGTCCAGGCTCGATTTGGTAAGAAGTACGGAAGTTTTTGTTTCCTCAACAGTCACTGCCAATATGCGCGCGCTAATCTTCCGGCAGTTGCTTAACCTTCCATTAATAATGAATGTCACCTGAGTCATTCTTGCAGACAAAAATCAAATATTCTTAAGGGAACACAGGTAAGAGGAAAGTGGATGTGAGATTACTGTCTGCTTCCCTTCTCTCCAATGCTACGCCCATGCCTATGAGCTAATTTCAGCGATCTCCTGCCAAATATAAGGTTTATCCCCAATCCGGTGAAAATGAAGCCCTATCAGGAAATAATTTGGGCCTTTTTTACGTTTTATATGATAGAGCCAAAAGGAATGGAAAGCAGTACGACCATACAATTCATGATGGATGCTTTGAAGGGTAATAAGCATCAGAAGACGAAGAGGTATGGATCATACAAGGCGTATGAAAATTCCAAGGACAAGGAGCGAGCCGAGCACAGGATATACCGATATGCCGAAGCTTCACCAAAGCACGTAATTAGGATTCAAAAGCGACTTAGCAAAGAACATAAGGCCCTCAGGCAGAAAAAGGTGGTAATTCTTACGCTGTTTATTATTGTTGGGGCGCTTCTCATTTTCTATCTAATTTAGATGGCCCATTATAATTGAGTTCTTCCAAAAAACATATCATCCTTTATGCAATCCTTTGCTTTCTTTGTACAAGATTATGATACCGCATTTGGATGGGAAACGCAAGGTGAGGAAAATTATCTCATGACAAATTGAAGCAGCTCTCGTGGACGTCACATTAATTACACAGCCTGATATTGAAATATTCGGAATCCGGATTTTGGAACCCGTTACTTCGGTAACCGATATCCTTGTTGCAGCCACCTGCTTTTATTCTTATTGGCGTTTGCGAAAGGCAAAAGTACCCGGCCGTACCGCCCTGTTCATGCAATGGTATTTTCTTTCGATGGGGGTGGCTACATTCTTCGGTGGGATGATCGGACATGCGTTTTTATATGCCGTTAACGAGTATTGGAAGCTATTGGGATGGTATATATCCATGGCCTCTATTGCACTGATTGAACGCGCAGCCATTCAGCATGCTACCAGATTAATAAGCCCTAAGTTGGGCAATACTTTTTTAATCATCAACCTATTGGAGTTGGTTACTTTCATGGTGGCAACAGCACTCACGCTCCATTTCCGCTTCGTTCAGATTCATGTTGTATATGGACTGCTGGTCGTTGTCTTTTCCTTTCAACTCTTTGTGTACCTCAAAACTAAAGATGTTGGCAGCAAGATCTTTCTTCAGTCCATCGCTGTGCTAGTGGTTGCAGGATTCATCTTTAACTATCCGGTAGTGTTGCATGAATGGTTCAACCACAGAGATTTTGCACATATCCTTATGGCTGTAGGAACCCTCATTTTTCTCAAAGGCACACTCCGGTTGGGAGAGCTGCCTACAGCGCATACCACAGGGCAGAGAACACTAAAGTAAGGTGCATTTATAAAAAAACCCGAGAATCAAATTGACCCCCGGGCTTCTTCCGCTTGTTTAATAAAAATCTGCGAATTAAGAATCGGCACGAATATACAAATGCCTCTTCCTAAAGTTTGTTTAGTCCTTAATCGCTACCCACACTTAGAGTGGCCACATGACTTACAATGTAAGCAGCCTTCCGAGTAAACSAGTCCGTCCGGGTCTTTACACTCCGAACAYTGCTTGTTCACAGCCACTGTACCATCTGGAATAAATTTACGCAATGCTCTGTCAACTCCATTCTTCCAGGTATTGATCGAATCATCATCAAGGTGCAGGTTAGAAACCAGATTTACCACAAATGGTAGCGGCATACCGTGTCTTAACACACCAGAGATCAATTTGGCATAGTTCCAATACGTCTTGTCAAAGAATCGTGACAAACCTTCTATAGTTGTATTATAACCATGTTTATCCTCAAACTTAAAATCATAACGCTTTGAACCGTCTGCGCTTTTATTCTTCACGATCCAGCCTCGAGAAATTGATTTTGGGATAAGGAATGTATCATCCTCTTCTTTACCCGTAAAAATCTCATAGGGCCGGCCATCCAGCAATCCTATAAATGCGATCCAGCGTTCGTGGTTGTTCTGAAACCTAATGATCTCTGTATCAAGAACTGTTGGCCTCTTTGGCGCCTGTGTTTCCTTGAAATCCCCTTCCTTATTACCAGAGGTATCGTCGTTTGCAATCAGTACACCGGAACGCGAACCATCTCTATAAACAGTAATTCCCTTACAGCCACTTTTCCAAGCTGTTTTGTAAATTTCTGCTACCAGTTCTTCAGTAGCGTCATTTGGAATATTCACGGTAACGCTGATGGAGTGATCAACCCATTTCTGAATCCTCCCTTGCATCTTCACTTTTTGAAGCCAATCGATATCGTTTGATGTTGACAGGTGGTAAGGTGATTTTTCAATAATCCCATTCAATTCCTTATCGTTCAATGAGATTACTTCCTTTATATCGTAACCATTAACTTCCAACCAGGTGATAAACTTGTGGTGGAACACATTGTACTCTTCCCATGAATCGCCAACCTCATCAACAAAGGCTATCGTAACATCCTTGTCATTTGGATTGACCTTTCTTCTTCTCTTGTAAGCTACAAGAAATATGGGTTCAATCCCTGAAGTTGTTTGAGACATCAAGCTGGTAGTGCCTGTTGGAGCAATGGTGAGTAAGGCGATGTTTCTCCTACCGTGTTTGATCATTTCAGCATAAAGCTTTGGGTCAGACTCCTTGATTCTTCCAACGAAAGGATTGTTCTTTTCTTTCTCTGAATCATAAACTGGAAACGCGCCCCTATCTTTTGCCAACTGTACCGACCCTCGATAACATTCAACCGCCAATGTTTCGTGCACTTTCTCAGAGAACTCAATGGCCTTGTCAGAACCATACTGAAGCCCCAATGCAGCCAACATGTCTCCTTCTGCTGTGATACCAATTCCTGTCCTACGGCCTTGTATGCACTTCTCGCGGATATTAACCCATAGTTCTTTTTCAGTCTTTTTGATCTCCACACCTTCTGGATCAGACATGATCTTATCCAGGATCTCATCAATTTTCTCTAATTCCAAATCGATGATATCATCCATCATTCGCTGAGCATACCCTGCGTGCTTGCTGAACAACTTACCATTGAAACTTGCTTGTTCCGTGAAGGGATTCTCCACGTAAGAGTAGAGGTTAATGGCCAACAGTCGGCAACTATCATAAGGACACAATGGAATTTCTCCACACGGATTGGTAGAAACTGTTCTAAAACCAATATCAGAGTAGCAGTCTGCAACTGATTCGTTAATAATCGTATCCCAAAAGAGGATTCCAGGTTCCGCTGATTTCCATGCGTTATGGACAATCTTGTTCCACATGGCCGCTGGATCAATCTCTTTCACCACCGATGGACTGTCAGAATCTACAGGAAAACGCTGGAGATACTTCTCATCCTTAATAACGGCATTCATAAACTCGTCATCAATTCTTACAGAAACGTTGGCACCAGTGACTTTGCCTTGCTCCATTTTAGCATCGATAAAGCTTTCAGCATCTGGGTGCCTCGATGAAATACTCAACATCAAAGCGCCTCTTCTTCCATCCTGTGCAACTTCGCGGGTAGAATTCGAGTAGCGCTCCATGAACGGCACAATACCTGTGGAAGACAATGCGGAATTTTGAACCGCAGACCCCCCTGGACGAATATGAGACAAATCGTGTCCTACCCCACCCCTACGTTTCATCAGCTGCACCTGCTCTTCATCAATTTTCATGATGCCTCCATAAGAATCCGCCCCTGAATCTTTGCCAATAACAAAGCAATTAGAGAGGGAAGAAATTTGCATATTGTTGCCAATACCTGACATTGGGCCACCTTGTGGAATGATGTATTTGAAATCTTTTAGCAGATTAAAGATCTCATCTTCCGACAGTGGATTTGGATAACGCGCCTCAATTCTTGCAATTTCAGCAGCCAACCTATGGTGCATGTCGTTTGGCGTTAACTCATATATATCGCCTTTAGAATCTTTTAAAGCGTACTTATTGATCCATACGTCAGCTGCTAGTTCATCCCCTTTAAAGTACTTTCTCGCTTCTATTCTTACGCTTTCAATTGGAAATGAGACCGGTTCATCAGTGCTCGAATCATGCTCCTCTTTTGTAGGATAAGAGGTGGCTGTTTCGTCCTCTTTGACACTGAATAATTGCTCTTGGACAGTACCCTCAACCTCTTCGGTTGCGGCACCTAATTTTGTGATTACTTCGTTTTGCATGCTGGGATTGGTATGAGAATTAAAAAGGAGGAGAATTTCCTGCACTACGAATTTAGGCATAGATTGATGTAAGAAACACACCAATCTTTCAACAATTTAGATGATTTCTTAACATGACAAATGAGAATTTATTTGTTTCCCCTTATCTGGCGCGAATCATGAGAAAATTGACCCTTAAAACCCCAACCTATCCACTATTTGGGTTTTTGGCCGTGGATTTTGATGTAGCAAATTTGGCAAAAATGTGAGACTTTTCACCGGCATTGGACACGTAGCTTAAAAATTCACGCGCCAGCCATTCACACCTCAGGGAGCCCTTACCAATAAAAAAACGCCAAATATGTCGTCCCGGATTGAGACTGTTTTATGGCGGATAATTACAGCTTAGTTCATACGCTATGCTGCGCTTTACACGTTATATAAATAGCTGCTGAGGTTGGAATTTTGTATATTTGCAGCTCAGAAAAGAGCAGGAATGAAGGAGGCAAAAATAACATTAGCGGAGAAGGCGGAAACGCGAGGCAAGTCTGCAAAGCCGCTATTGTATGTCGGAATGGTGAGCATGTCAATGCTCTTTGCGGCATTTACTTCTGCTATTCTCGTTCGCAGAGCCGAACCCAATTGGATCGTTTTTGATCTTCCACTTGAGTTATACGTTAGTTGTATAATCATTGTCTTGAGCAGCCTCTCACTAATTTATGCCTCACGTTCTGCAAAGCGAGACGACTACCAAGGAGTAAAAATAGGAGTAGGTGTTACCCTTATCTTAGGAATTGCCTTTATTGTATCACAATTTTCAGCCTATGGCACCCTCGTTGATGGCGGAATGTTCTTCGCTGGGCCAACCAGCAACGCTTCCTGGGCATTTCTGTATGTATTGGTGGGCGTGCATCTGGGACACCTATATGGAGGGGTTGTTGTCCTTATTGTAACGTTGGTAAATGCCCTCAAAGAACGATACAATTCCAAGGAGCATTTAGGTTTAGAATTATCGAGTATTTACTGGCATTTTTTGGATGTATTGTGGATATATCTATTTTTGTTTTTGTTGTTAATGATTTAACTTATTAGAAGATGGCTGGAGAAGCAAGCGAAAAAATTTCAACCGCGGAACTGTGGGGAGGAGGCAGGTCACCATTTAGCATCAGTTATGGCAAGATGTATATGTGGTTCTTCCTGGTATCAGATGCACTGACGTTTAGCGCTTTACTGATTTCGCTGGGTGTTATGCGTCACAAATATTCAGACGTATGGCCTGACAGCAGTCATGTWTTTCACGCATTTCCATTTACCGGCCCTGATGCTAATTTACCGCTGCTCTACGTGGCTCTGATGACGTTTATTTTGATTGTCAGCTCTGTTACAATGGTACTGGCTGTAGAAGCTGGCCACCGAATGGACAAAAAAGCCGTTACGAAATGGCTGGCCCTAACCGTAGTTGGCGGGATATTTTTTCTTGCGTCTCAAGTTTGGGAATGGTCACATTTCATCCATGGAACAGAGCATGGAGTTTGGGAATGGATGGATGGCACCAGAGCCAATCTTATAGACGGAGCAGGCCATTTGGTCGCTGCGTGGGGAGACGGGGTCACTTTACAGATACTCGGTGAAGGTGGAAAAGCTTTTACCGGTGCAGAGGCCGCAGCCATGCTTGAATCTGCAACCCAAGTGTTCGGGGCAAATCTTCATGTCAATGAATATGGACATCAGTTGTATGCTGACTTCTTCTTCTTTATAACAGGATTTCACGGATTCCACGTTTTTAGTGGAGTGGTCATCAACCTTATAATATTAATAGGTGTTAATAAGGGCATCTACCACAAACGTGGACATTATGAAATGGTAGAAAAAACAGGCCTATACTGGCACTTCGTAGACCTTGTGTGGGTATTCGTATTCACGATCTACTATCTACTGTAAAACCAGCGCAAATTAGAGAAAATGGAAAGAGACGATATTATAGAGTATTCACTGGATTCACATCACAGTGAGGAAGAAGGAGTAATCATTAGGAAGAAAATATATTTTGTTACGTTTCTTCTTACCGCGATTACATTGGTTGAAGTTGCGCTAGGGGTCTGGTGGGAAAGCCTAGGTTTACCTCATATTGTTGTACAATACTCGTTCATCATCATGACTTTGGTTAAGGCTGGGTATATAATTGCGGTATTTATGCACTTGGGAGATGAACGCAGACCCTTCTTAATTACGGTCGTGGTACCCTATGTGTTATTCATTTCCTATCTCGTTTTTATCTGTTTGAACGAGGCCACCAAGTGGATGGATTCAAGACTTCTCTACAACTGGTTKTTCTAATGCGATAACTATGAAGGTTAAGACACCTTTGGTGAAAACCATCATTCTTGTTACGCTGCTCTGCGGTCCTGCATTGATCTATATTGGCATCACGCACGGGAAGCACAACATCATGTCCCTGCCAATTTTCGGCCCGAAGGAGACTACTTCAACCATGGTAAATGGGGAAGAACAGATCGACACGGTATACCACACGGTTGCGCCGTTTACTTATACTACACATAATGGCAAAACGATCACTGAGCAAGATGTAAAGGATAAAATAGTGGTTGTTGAGTTCTTCTTCGCACAGTGCGCAGGTATTTGCCCGAAGATGAAGACACAACTCAGAAAGGTGTATGCCCAGAATGAATACAATAAGGACGTCATCATTCTATCCCATACCGTTGATCCAGAAAATGACAGTCTGGAGGTTCTTAAAGAATATGCAATAGGAGCAGGTGTAACGGATGACCGATGGTTATTTCTAACCGGTGAAAGATCGAAGTTGTATGAACATGCCAGGAAGTCCTATTTCATAGGCATCCAAGAAGGGAACCAAGCCGCAGGAGATGAAGCATTCATTCACAGCGATCAGCTCGTGCTTATTGATAAGGACCAGAGAATAAGGGGCTTTTTTACCGGTACGGACCCTGTAGAAATAGAACGCCTGATTGATGACATCAAATTACTCAAGGCTTCCGAGTATATACCAAGAAAATCAGACCCCTCCTAATGCGCATGAATCAGCTGAAAATAGTTATTGGACTAGCTGTTGCCGTGGTTTTGCTTTTCTTTAGCCTGGATGTCGAAGCACAATGCGCCATGTGTAAGGCTTCGATAGAATCAAGCGTAAAGGATGGAACCGCATCAACAGGTTCCGGAATCAATGCCGGCATTCTTTATATCATGCCAATCCCCTATCTACTTATAGGGGCTGTTGTCTATTTTATCTACAAGCATAACAAGAAGGGTTTAACTGAGACGGCCTAAGAGCAGTATAGCCACTTTCTACGTACTGGGAAGAAGCACCTCAGAACCCCCAACTATCTTCCGCCCATGCAATACCTTCCGATTCATATTAAAGCTAGTGGTGCACAGGTCTGAGTGTGTTTTAGCCGTTTCCCGGGTGGGGCAACGTTTAAAATGATAACCATAGCGCACACAGAGATTGCACAGCGTTCACCAAGAGTGATTCAATTATTCAAACATCTGTGCTCTTTGTGCCTTCTTTGTGCCCTCTGTGGTTAATATAATACCATGATTTTAGATACTCTATGCTCCAATAAACTACACCACAAGCGTACCTCACCAACTCTTCATTTTACGTACAGGTCGATCCCCAAAAAACCTTTGAACCCCCATTTTAAAGAATCACCGAAAGACAACCATCAGGAACAGAGCGCTTCTGGGTTGTAGAAAGGAAGACAGGAAAGGAACACCTCTCGACCCATGCCGTCACAGTCCACCATTTGATCAAATCAGGCCTCCACACAAGCTGATTGGCCACTAGCGATAGACTGGTGTCCAAATATATTGGCCCATTTAGAAAGCATAGCTATATTAACGTGAGCTCAGGATAAGCAAAAATTACCACCCGATGTATGGCCTTTTATGGAACGCGGATGACGCGGATTGAACTGATAACTGCGGATTTTAATTGTGGTTATCAGCGCAAATCACCTACATCATCCGTGCTCTATTATTGTGGTGATGTATCTGGATCTGACCAAATATTTGCAGATTGTTACTTAGAACTCACATCAAGCTACAGGAACTCAAACTTAAGAAGTGTTCTACCGAGAGCAGATACCCGTTCAGCCCATCACTGAATCACGAAATCAACAGAACTAGCAGGCGTCCTTGTTAGTGATCGGCTGACTTTCCGCCATCCAACTCCCCTTCCTTAAGAGGAACAGTTTGGATCACAAAATCCTCCTCGTACCCCGGCTTGGAATAGTCATACGCCCAGCGATGTACCTCTGGAAGCTGACCGGGCCAATTGCCATGGACATGCTCCACAGGAGTGGTCCATTCAAGGGTGTTAGCCTTCCATGGATTCTGAGTAGCCTTTTCACCTTTGAATATACTATAGAAGAAGTTGATCAAGAAAATWATTTGAGAAAGCGTCCCTCCAATGGCAAAGAATGTGATTAACACATTCAAATCAACAAAGTCGTCGAACATTGGAAAGGCTGTATTGGTATAGTATCGCCTGGGTACACCAGCCAAACCTATGAAGTGCTGAGGGAAGAAAACACCATAAGCACAGATGAATGTTGTCCAAAAATGCACATACCCCCAGGTCTTGTTCATCATCCTACCATACATCTTAGGGAACCAGTGATACACGCCACCAAACATGGCCAGTACTGCCGACAATCCCATAACAATATGRAAGTGAGCCACTACAAAGTAGGTGTCATGGATATTGATATCCAGGGCATTATCAGCCAGGATAATACCCGTAAGGCCACCCGTAATAAATGTCGACACCATGGCAATACAAAACATCATCGCCGGTGTTAACATGAGGTTGCCTTTCCATAACGTAAATAGATAGTTGAACACCTTAACCGCTGAAGGAATCGCAATCAACAGTGTGGTAAACGTGAATACYGCTCCAATGAATGGGTTCATTCCAGTAATGAACATATGGTGTCCCCAAACAATAAACGATAATCCAGCAATAGCCAGCATAGAGACCACCATCGCCTTGTACCCAAAGATTGGTTTCCTGGAATTAACAGAAATAATTTCTGATGCCAGGCCAAGGGCCGGAAGAATAATGATATACACCTCTGGATGACCGAGGAACCAGAATAAATGCTCATACAAAATCGGGCTACCTCCAGTGGCCGATATCGCTTCTCCACCAATGAATATATCYGACAAATAGAACGCAGTTCCAAAAGTCCGATCGAAGATYAACAAAAGTGCTGCTGCAAATAAAACTGGGAACGATAATACCCCAAGGATCGCCGTAAGAAAAAGCGCCCAAACCGTAAGTGGAAGCCTCAGCATGGTTAAACCTTTTGTCCTCAGGTTAATTACCGTCACGATATAGTTCAAACCACCCAGAAGAGCACCTACAATGAATAAGGACATGGCACCCAACCAAAGATCCATTCCCAAACCTGAACCGGGTATGGCCAATTTCAACGCACTTAATGGAGGATAAACTGTCCACCCTCCACTAGCAGGGCCAGACTCCACAAATAATGAACTCAATAATACAATCGTAGCTAAAAAGAAAAACCAATAGGACAGCATATTGAGCATACCAGAAGCCATATCCCTTGCTCCAACTTGCAATGGAATCAGGAGGTTGGCAAACGTTCCGCTCAAACCGGCCGTTAACAACCAAAAAACCATGATCGTTCCGTGGATGGTAACCAGTCCCAAGTACTTATCCGGGGTAATAACCCCACCTGGAGCCCATTCGTCGCCCAAGAAAAAGTTTACGATCGCAAAACCCTCACCAGGCCAGGCCAGTTGCATTCTGAATAAAGCTGCCATAACGGTACCAACCACCGCCATAAAGATCCCCGTAAGCAGGAATTGCTTGGCTATCATCTTGTGATCCTGGCTAAAGACGTATTTCGTTATAAACGTTTCCTTGTGATGTCCGTGATCGTCGCTCATGTAACTGTTTTTTTAACCCTTATTTACCGGAAGCCAATAAACCCTCTTCCTGTAAACTCTTTTTATCACTCTCTAAATCCGCGAATATGCCCATCTCCTCAACTGTTTCCTGCTCGGCCATCCAGGCAGCATAGTCCTCCTCACTTTCCACAACAATGGTCATCTGCATATTGAAGTGSGCAAYACCACAGATCTTGTTRCAGAGAAGGATATAATCAAAYTCAGGATTTCCGGTGAGCTCTCTCATCTCCTCCGTTGTTTTRTTAGGCACRAAATTGAATCGGGTGGTCATCCCYGGGACRCAATTCATYTGKGCCCTAAAATGCGGCATATAWGCTGAATGAATYACTTCCTGCGATCTRAAYGCAAAATCTACTGCTCGATTTACCGGCAAGTGAAATTCACCWKTAAYAAGAACGTCGTCTTGTACYTTTTCATCATCTTYCTTAAGGCCCAGCGCATTCATGCCGCCAATRAGCCGATARTTGAAATCTCCCARCTKATTRTCTKCYCCGGCATAGCGTGCGGTCCAGTSAAAYTGACGYGCATATARCTCRATTTTAASSGCRTCRTCACCGGGCTCTGAAAAGATGCCGTTCCATGTTTTCAAACCCCAGACGATCACAAAGATCATGGCTATAGATGGAATGATGGTAAGTATCAGCTCCGCCTTGTGATTCTCCGGATACCAGAGYGCCTTGCGCCCTTTCTTGAAATGATATTTAAAAGGAAAGTAAAACAACAATATAATGGTGATAACAAAGACAATGTTGATCATCGCAAAATTGAAGCTCAACAATTCATCAATTTTAAGGCCGTGCACAGAAGCCGCCTCAGGCAGGAAAAAAGGCGAATAATCTACATATAACAACACATACGCTCCAAAGAAACCAAGCCCATAAAGAATGTACAATATGCCGTTCAAGCGCCCTTCCTTCTCGGTCACTACAGTATCCCTAGGCCCTCCTCCCTTGAGTACAAGTATAAGTTCGTACACCTTAGTAACCTGAGCCACAACGGCAACAACCAACACAAACGCAATGAAATACAGCAGCTCTATCATTTGAGTAAAGATTTATTTACAGACACATTTTCCCCTTCGAAGCGTTATTCACTCAGAATGACCAACATGGTAATCAAAATTAAGTATTGATTTAWRSTKMMWKYTMWRAGMWRCYMMWRTTRWAKATTATMSSSWWRWAAKCMWWYYWRWTTKRSWTAAARKATCCTCTCCGTTTTCACGCTGCCCTACCCTTATTTTAAGAGTTGAGAATCGCAAAAATAACATTGGGGGAACCTAAAGGCACGAGCATCAGACGAATGCCGAAGTTTTGAGAACAATGCTGAAGCAAGTTCCCAAGCCCCACCCTAGAGCCTACCGAGAACGAGTAATATTTGAACAATAGGAAGGTAGATTATGGAGCCGAACATCAGCCGCTTAGCTGCTGCTGCATCACAGTCAACATATAGCTTGTATGCTGCATATAGAAATGCCAGACTGCACACTAAAATCATCAAGCCTGACCACATCGATATGATATCAAAGCCAATGGGAAATATGGACAACGGAATCAGCAGCAAAGCGGACAGAAATACCACAAAACCCGATCGTTTGTCCTTTAACCCAGCTAAAGGCAGCAACTGAAAGCCTGCTTTTTTGTAATCCTCGTCCAGTATCCAAGCAATTGACCAAAAATGTGGAAACTGCCAAACAAATTGTATCATAAATAAGGCGATACAGGCCAAATCTATATTGCCCGTAATTGCAACATATCCTATGACGGTTGGCATCGCTCCCGGGAATGCCCCTGCCAATACCGCAAAAGCGGTAGTTCTTTTCATTGGCGTGTACACAAAGGCATATGACAACAAAGAAAAAAGGCCCAAAAGAGCGGCTATGTTGTTCATAAAAAGAGAGAGAATGGCTACCCCGGCTATTCCCATGGTAGCGGTAACCACGGTCGCATCCCTAACCTGCATCCGTCCCGTAGCAACAGGGCGATCCGCTGTTCGTGACATCAATTTGTCTAGATCCTTTTCAAGAATTTGATTGATGCCATTTGCAGAACCGGTGATCAAAAACCCACTTAGCAACAACATGGCCAAATGTGACCATACAATTGGCTCTATTGCTCCAAATAGATAACCTATGCCTGCGGAGAATACGACCAATAGCGTAAGGCGCAGCTTAATGAGTTGTACCAGATCTTTTATTCTAAAAGTGCTGGCTGATGTAGGGTTTGATACGTGTGTTTTTGCTATCGACATAATTAATCCACCGTCCTAAAATACTCGAGTATTTTTCTTGCTTCTTCTTCCGTTAGCCCCTGTTCTGTCATGGGCACATTGTTAAACTCCTTGAGCAACTTGATCGCAATTGGATCTTTCTTGATCATTTCCGTAGGATTCAGGATCATGTTCATGACCCATTCCGGTGATCTTCGCTTCAACACACCCGCTTGCGGTGGCCCAATCAATCTCGTTTTAATATTGTGGCAAGCCGTACATTTAGCGTTGTATAGCTTCTTTCCTTCCTCCACCATCGCCTGATCAAGCTCACCCAATACAACAGACTTCACCGGACCAATACCGAGATTGTCCATCGGATCATCTACAGGCGTTTCCGGCGTTATCTCAGAAGGCGTATCAGAAGGAATATCCTCTTTAGCCTGTTGTTCTCCACCGTTACAATCGGTGAAGAGGAACCCAATAAAACAGAGTAAAATCAGGAACTGAAATTTCTTAAACTTCATTTTTATGCGTCTTTGTGAGAGGCTGCAAATATAGACTATTTATGTATTACGGGATTGCTTTGCACTTCTCCTTGCCTCAGCGATCATGGCCATTTCCCGGCTCATTTGACCGGCTATCGAACTGTTTTCCTGAGCTCTTCTAATTAAATAAGGAATCACCTGCTTCACTTTTCCATAAGGGAGGTATTTGGTGACGTTGTATCCCTCACTGGCCAGGGTATACGAAATATGATCACTCATCCCGTAGAGCTGGGAGAAATGAATGCGATGATCGTTTTTTGCAATGCCTTTCTCTCTCATTATTTCAGTCAAATACCGGGTACTCTCCTCATTGTGGGTGGCGTTGCAAATAGCAATGTGATCAATATGGCCAACACACGAATCCAGAGCCTTATTAAACGCATCATCGGTATCGCTCTTGCGCTCAAATACAATGTTTTTTCCCTTGGCCGATTCCCGTTCCCAATAGGCTCCACGCACCAATTTTACGCCCACCTTAAATGATTCTTTTTGTGCCTTTGCCACCAAAGTATCCAGATAAGCGAGGCGATCTGTTCGGTACATTTGCAGGGTCGTAAACACCAGTGCAATTTCTGTATTGTACTTCTTCATCATCGCAAGAGCGATCTCATCAATGGCATCCTGATCCTCGCTTCCCTCTGCATCGATGTACACCTCAATTCCCATTTCAGCGCCCGCTTTACATATCTGGTCAATACGCCCTACGCCAGCTACAAATCGGGCCTTTTCACCCGCGCTCAATGCATTGCCTCTGGAGGTTTTCTGCAACAAGCTCTCAGACACCAATCCCGTTGGCTTGATGGCCAAGTTGTTGACCAGTGGATTTTCTTTCACATGCACAATGGCATCTAGAATCTCATGCATGGTACTGTCGAAAAACGCCTCACTATCCATGCTCTCGACAGAATAGTCCAATGTGGTCCCAATGCCGGATTGGCCTAGTTTTTCAATTGCACCCTGGCTCTCTTTAAGTGTTTCGCCCCCGCAAAAATGCTTGAAAATAGTGTGTTTGATGGCGAACCCTATGGGCAGATGCATTCGCAGTGCAAACAGCGCCAGGTGAGAAGAGAACGACACGATGAGCGGGTTGCTCAACATTTTCAACACATAGTAGGCATTTTGAAGTTCCGCCTCAGGCTTCTGTGGATACATAAAATGCAACTCCTCGTTTTCCATATTCTCAATATCAGACAGCATAACCAACTCCTACTGTGCAGGTTCCAATTCCACCGCGGATTCTTCAGCCAACTCTGGTTCTACGCTGCTCATTAGGGTCTTGGCAGCGGGGATAAGAATCATGCAGAATCCAACGAACATGACCAAGCCTGAGTAGGCAAAAAGACGAATGAAAGGGCTTATGGTTTCCTTCACTTCATGAAAGGTTTGTTGTTTTTCGATCACACCGAACCCTTTCATTATTCCAGCAATGGTCAGGCAAACAAAAAATATGAAAAATGAGATGTTGGCAATCCAAAAGCCACTTGCCACGACTCCCTTATTGGGAACTTTTTTCCGCTCTCCGACCACGTAAAAAAGCGAAGCGAGGAGGATCATGGTGTTGATACCGATGGTGCTGCCCATGGCATGTGCTACCGTAATATGTGTTCCGTGGGTATAAAGTTGGATCGCTGGAACAGAGATCAACAGTGCCAATGCCAGATTGATGAATATCCAAATATCGGCAGCCATTAAAAAGCGGAATGGCATGATATGGAATCGCTTTTTGCCTGCTATAAAGCTCGCCCTGAACTGCCAAATAAGCTTGGCAATGATCAACAATTCAGTCATGCTGATCAAATAACCCATATGCCTGATCCATCCGGCAGAAGGCAATAAATAAAGGTGATGAGCCCATCCGAACAGCAAATTCAAAAAGCCCAGAAAAAAGAGGAGAAAAGCAATTTTTGAATGCCCTACCGTAGGAGCGTCGTCCTCCAATTCGGTAATGCCAGACTTCTCTGACACCTTCTCCATTAAAAAAATAGCTGTGCCATAAATCAACATATTCCAGGAACCTACAATCGCGCCGTATGACTTCCATTGAACCGTCATATCCCGAACGATGCTATCACCGAAATATGGAATCATCCATAAGTAAGATTCAAGAAAAGTGAATAGGAAGAACAAGATGCCTGTTCCCCACATCCAATAGTATACCGGCCATGGTGTTTTAACGGTGAAGATTGTCCG
The DNA here is from genome assembly GCA_016764395.1 of Flavobacteriales bacterium. GTDB lineage: Bacteria > Bacteroidota > Bacteroidia > NORP154 > NORP154. The sequence goes on along the minus strand of JAESRW010000150.1, from coordinate 12,096 downwards.
AAAGTAGTTGTAGCCGAACATGATCCATGACAGCACAATTGGAATCGCCAGAATAGGTGGGAAGGCCCAGTATTCACGCCCTCCAAATATGCCCATGAAATAGGCTCCAATGATCACAAATCCCGTGATCGTGAATATCCAAAGGTGCAATTTTGCCAGGAAGGTAGAATAAAGGGGAACGCCACATTTATTGGGGAGGTAATAGTAGATACCGCCTATTGCCCCCAGGTACAACCAAGAAATTACCAGAGATACATGCAACGGCCGTGTTTTTTGAAAGGAGAAATACTCATTTAATTCTGGATACACATGTTGCAATGCGCCGAAACAACCATAAAACATTCCTGCGACGAGCGCCCCAATGCCCACTATCAAAAAGTTGATCCCCGTGTCCTTATTCATCGTCTTGATAATGTTTAATGTCAAGCGTTCCTATGGAATTAATTTCAAACTCTTTTGGAGGAGAGGTTCCAGACTTATCTATATACGCCAAAAAGGCCATGAGCTCGGCAATCTCCTTATCGGAGAGTTCAAAGTTGGGCATGGCGCCGAAGCCGTTGCGCATCCACATTTCTGCCCTTTGCGGGCCACCATCAGAAGATATACAATTGGTGAGATCAGGTCCCATATAGCCACCCAGCCCGAAGATCTGATGGCAGGAAACGCAGTTATAATCCTGGAACAGCTGCTTTCCCGCTCTGACCTCTTCGCTCATCAGGGAAAACCCCCGATCCACATTTTCGGTACTGGTATAAACACCCCAAGACATCGCCAGAAAAGCCATGCAGAGAACTGCATATAACCACTGCTTCGATCTTAAACTCATTTCTTGCTCGGAACCTTACATGGATTTGGAGGCGGTGTTTCCAAATCGAATTGGAGGCCAAAGCTAATGGTTTTATTTCTTGAGAACAATCGCTGCGAGATAATCTAGACAGGCGAATTCGATAAATGTCTTATATTCGCTCCTACCTGTCTCATTTAGATGAGGATAGGATAGCTAATACGCATCCACCATGTATTCCATGAAAAAATATTATGTCGTACTGCTTTATCTGCTGTTCACAGTAAAAGTATTTGCTCAAATTTGCACACCAGACAGCCAATACACTACTCCAGGCTACCATCCGGATAGCGCAACAGGGCTACCCAATGCTGGGGCGGGAGTTCTCTATACCACCGTAATTACTATTGTAACGCCGATTGATAGTCTGTTCGACTTGGGGCCTCCCTTCGGGATAATTAACGCAACGTTTGATTCAATAGTCATCCAAGACAATACAGGAGATGGTACTGCCGTGAATGGCCTACCCCCAGGTTTTACTTTTGCCTGTGACCCGCCTAGCTGTTCTTTTCCAGGAGGAACCAGTGGTTGTTTATTAATTACTGGAACCGCTTCGCTCGTGGATACCGGCATTTACAACCTGGTAATCGAAAACGATGCTTATATGCAGGAAATGGTAGTATTTGGAAACCCAGCTGTGAACATGAACCCTCTCACTTATTACAAGATAGAAGTGAAAGATTCTTTAATTCCTCCACCTGACAGCAACTGTACGGTATTTGATACGATCATTGTCTATGACACTGTTACCGTGATAGTTTATGACACCGTGTTAGTCGCTGTTACCGATACACTCATAATAGATGTTTCCCTTACCGGGATTAGTCCCCCCAATAACACGAACACCTTGCTGGTGTACCCCAACCCCACCAATGATCAAATCACCATTAACAACGGTGATTATTTATCAATGACGGGCTACACAGTAAAGATAATAAACAGCATCGGCCAAGATGTTTTTAGCTCAGCCGTCACCACACCACAGTTTGTCATTGACATTAGTACACTGGGACCAATTGGGTTGTATTTTATTCAAGTGATTGATGGAAACAACAACCTGGTGGAGAACAGGAAGCTGATTCTTGAATAGGCTAGATTGCCATGACACAATCTTAACTGCCCCGGCCGTGAGTAAGGCACTATCTTAAGACGGCAGATTCCTTTCCCAACCTCGCTCCTATCCATCTGTAAACGGAACCTGTTCTGTGAAGCGCTACTTCAACCTGTTAGAAAGGTCCACATTGGCAAATTGCAGCAACTTTTTGGGTTCAAGAAGCTGAAGTTTATGGTGCTTATAGGCAATGAACCCGAGAGATTCGAAAAACGTGAGTAGCTTATAGAGATTGGCCAATGTCGTTCCAGCAATAGTTGCCAGTTCTTTGGGGTGGAGGTCGTATTTGATCTGTTGATATCCATCTGTTCCAAAGAAATCACCCATCCATAAAATGGATTCCGCCACTCTTTGTTTAGCCCGCTTTTGTGAAAGGGATATGATGCGATTTCTGGCTGCTACAAGATCCTTATTCATCAATTCGATTACCCCGTCATAACAGGTTTTGTTCGAAAATATCAGATTTAAAAATGCCTCTTTCTCCAGGCGATAGGCCCTTACCTTCTCAATGGCCAGGGCGGTATCCTGGTATTTCTCCTTTCCAAGTAGCGCCTCCAGGCCGGCGAGATTTCTTTTGTTCATCAACCTAACCACYATACTTTTTTGGGGTTCAAGTGCTCGCACAATCTTTAGGGTACCCGACTCAATAATAAACACGCCCTGTGGATCATCACCCTGCTTGTATAGTGGCTGTCCGGCAGCCAACTCAATCGGTTCACTTTCCTTGAAGCGCCTCGTTAAATCTCGTGCAGCACAAGATCGAAATATGATGAAATTGCTGATTGTTCTTAATAGTACAGGAGGTATCTTCTTTACAATCATGCTTAAAAATATCAATTCAGCTTCATGGCCCCCACTATAGCATCTGATGCTCCCGTTCGTTCATGAATAAACTTCTTGCTTACCTCCGACGCAATTTTAACTATGAATGGGTCCGAGAGAAACGCCATACGGCTGACGAAGTGAATACCATCTTCGATGCTGAATGCACCCCCGGCTTCTATCAGTTCTGCTGCCTCAGGAAATTTTGAAAACTTTGGGCCAAACAAAATCGGCATTCCGAATGCAGCAGGCTCCAGAATATTGTGCAAAGCCCCGGTAAAGCCACCTCCTACATAAGCAATATCCCCATATTGGTACAGATTTGAAAGCATGCCGACATTGTCGATTATTAACACCCGCGCCTTCTTTAAATCCCCATCGTTAATTTCCGAATACCTGACGTAAGGAACGCTGAGCGCCTGTTCAATTTCCTTAATGTGCTGTTCATTCACTTCGTGCGGAGCGAGGATATATTTGAACTTCTCCGATGCCGCACCGATAAACGGCAGGATAAATTCCTCGTCTACTGGCCAAGTGCTTCCGGCAATAAACACTTTTGCACCGTCAATGAAAGCACTCAATCCTTTCATCTCTTGCGCATTAGATACCGTTTCAGCAACTCTATCATAACGGGTATCCCCTAAAATCCTAGTGTTGTTTAACTGGATTGACTGAGCCAGCTCACTGGATGCCTGGTCCTGTAAAAAGATGCCGGTCAAATTGCCCAACGCTTTTCGAAAAAGCCCCCCATATCCTTTGAAGAAAATCTGATCTGCTCTAAGTCTCGCAGAGATAAGGTAAGTCGGAATGTTTTTATCATTTAGAGCCGTCAAATAATGCAACCAGTACTCGTATTTGACAAAGATGGCGACACGTGGTTTTACAAGCTCCAAAAAGCGTCTTGCGTTGCGCTTGGAATCCGGAGGAAGATAGTAGATGTAAGACGCGTATTCATAGTCTTTGCGTACTTCATAACCCGAAGGTGAAAAGAAAGTGATGAGGATTTTTATCTCTGGATGCTGCTGCTTGAGCCTTTCAATAACTGGACGGCCCTGCTCAAATTCTCCTAACGAAGCACAGTGAACCCAGATAGGATGATCTTCAGTCTGAACTTCCTTTTGAATCCGGTCCAGAACACCTTTTCTACCTGCTACCCATTTGGCGGCCTTGGTATTTGTAAGCGCTACAATTCGAACACCCAAATGATAGATGAAAACCGCCAGGTTGTAGAAGAGCATCAATTTAGTCGGTATAATACTCGTTAGCCACCTTCTTGTACAGGGCCAATACCCAGCCCACTTTAAAGCCTGAGATCATGTCGAGCCTCCTTTCATTATCAACAGCCATCTGGTCAAAATTGTATCCACGCCTGTTGACCGTCCACGCTTGTGTGAACTCCATTCCGAAGAAGAAATTCAGCATTCTGTTATTGCTGAGATGCATATAACCGACAAATTGGGAAAGACCTAATCCATAGGAAAGGCGGTCATACCCTTTAAAATACTCCCCTGCCAGTTGTGGCGTGCTGCCGGTGAAACGGATCCTGTGCAATAAAAAACCAACGCCTCCCATAATAAACAAACCACTGTTTTCATTTGGGCCCAAGGTTTTATCTTTTCCCAAGATATGTGGCAGCACTTTCCCGCCTCTGAGAAAAACCRTGTGACCCCTTTCAAACAAATCAATTCCGGCAGGGGYTCCTTCTTCGTCGATGATAAAACCATCGGTAGTTCTAAGATTATTCAAAATGCTTTGCTCCTTCACATCTTTACCAAAAATAAAATCATATTGAACGCCAAATACCCAGTTCTTTCTTGTTTTTATGGAAGCATTGCCGCCTAGAGAGCTGTGTATCCCAAATCGGTTCACCAGGTCTCCTCCCGGAAAATTAATCGCAATTGTGGGAGCAATTAAGGGGACAAAAATGATGGAGTCGCTGGGTCTTATTTGCGACATACCACCAGTAGCAGCAAGCAAAAGAATAATCAGTGAATTAAAAAGGTGTTTTGTCATAGCCAAACCGATATTTCAAAGGTATGATTTTAATCTACCTTCCTTGCAGCCGGGCCGGAGGAGTCTCCAAAGAGGATATTCTTAAAATTTATCATCCAAAACAAAGTTGATCAAGCGTTAGAGGCACTTTAGGATTCACGGCTTTATTTAGACCGAACGATGGGCCAATACTTTACAAATAAGGCAAAATTGGCTACTTTCGTGGCACTTAATAACCGATATAATCGAGATTTGTTTTAGTGCGTTTGGGTTTCTTCTTTGTCAAAAGATCAATCTGAAGATCTCACCATTTATATCGCTAACAAGCTTACTCTAGGTGCTAGATACTGGATGGCAGCTGATCTGACAAACGTTTAGCATCACTTTTTGATTAAGAGAGCGGATATTCGTCAAGGCTAAGTGAATCAATAAGAATAAAAACAGATTAGAAAAATTAATGGAAATGGAAGCGACCATGAAAAAAATACAGATGGTGGATCTGGTTAGCCAGTACGAAAAAATCCAAGTAGAGGTTGATGCTGCTATGCTCAATGTGGTCCGCACGGCCGCTTATATTCGTGGCTCGGACGTAAGTGGCTTTGAGAAGGAGCTGGCTACTTACCTGGGGGTCAAGCATGTRATTTCCTGTGGCAATGGGACCGATGCGCTACAGATTGCCTTGATGGCACTGGGCCTTGAACGCGGTGATGAAATCATTACAACAAGCTTTACATTCATTGCAACCGTTGAGGTTATCTCACTTCTTGGGCTTACACCGATAATGGTCGATGTTGAACCTGGAACCTTCAATATTGATCCGGCTCAAATTGAGGATGCTATTACTGATAAAACCAAAGCAATTTTACCCGTTCATTTGTATGGACAATGTGCGGACCTAGAAAAAATTATGGATATCGCGAATCGTCACAACTTACATGTGATTGAAGATACTGCACAAGCTATATCTGCAGACTATACCTTCAGCGATGGAACGCGTAAGAAAGCTGGTACTGTTGGCCATATCGGTTGTACTTCATTTTTCCCCTCTAAAAATCTAGGCTGTTTTGGGGATGGGGGTGCCATCTTTACAAATGACGACGATTTAGCCGGGCAGATGCGCATCATTGCCAACCACGGTATGAAGGTTCGATATTATCATGAAGTGATCGGGGTAAACTCAAGACTGGACAACTTACAGGCATCTGTACTGAGAATCAAGCTGAGACATTTGGACGAATACAGAGCGGCACGCAACACAGTTGCTGAACATTATGATGCAGCATTTGCCAATACCCCTCAGCTTTCAACACCTGAGCGAAACCCCAACTCTACGCATGCTTTTCATCAATACACGTTAAAGTGTGATGGTCTCAACAGGGATCAATTAAAAGAGCATTTAGCTAAGAAGGATATTCCTTCCATGATCTATTATCCCGTGCCTCTGCACCATCAAAAAGCTTTTGAAGTAGCCGGGATGGAGCAAAAGTCATTGCCTGTTACAGAAGCCCTCTGTAAACAGGTAATCTCATTACCAATTCATACAGAAATGGATCAAGAGCAGCTCAACCTCATCACGGACAGCATACTCGAATTCACCAACTCACAATAATTCGCTTATGAACCTAGCTGTTATAGGAACGGGCTATGTTGGCCTGGTGACGGGCACCTGTTTTGCGGAAAGCGGGAACGATGTCATCTGTGTGGATATTGATGTACGCAAAGTAGCGGCTCTTCAGGAAGGTAAAGTTCCCATTTATGAGCCTTTACTGGATAAACTATTGGAACGAAATGCTTCAGAAGGGAGATTAAAATTCACTACCGATCTCAAAGCCGCGGTTGAGCATGCTGACATTATCTTTTTGGCATTGCCTACCCCTCCCCAGGAAGATGGTTCAGCAGATCTTTCCTATGTGCTAGATGTGGCTAAAGAACTGGGCAAGCTGATCTCTGAGTACAAGATTATTGTTGGCAAGAGCACCGTTCCAGTGGGCACGGCGGAAAAGGTGAGAGAGACCATCCGTGCTGGCACAGACGCAGAATTCGACGTGGTTTCAAATCCCGAATTTTTAAAAGAAGGCTTTGCCGTAGAGGATTTTATGAAACCTGAACGGGTAATCATCGGCACCTCATCCAAAAAGGCCGAAAAATTGATGCACGACCTATACCGGCCTTTTGTACGACAGGGAAACCCCGTGATCTTCATGGATGAACGGTCTGCAGAGTTGACTAAGTATGCGGCCAACTCATTTCTCGCAACCAAGATTAGCTTCATGAATGAAATAGCCAACTTGTGCGAAAAAACGGGTGCTGATGTGGATGCGGTTAGAATGGGAATTGGTTCTGATTCCAGAATAGGAAAACGATTCCTGTTTCCAGGTATTGGATATGGTGGAAGTTGCTTCCCCAAAGATGTTCAAGCTCTTGCTAAAATCAGCTCAGATGCAGGCAATCATTTGCAAATTCTAGACGCTGTGATGAAGATCAATACTGTTCAAAAGACAGTGATCCCACAAAAAATAAAGAAGTACTATAATGGGGACCTGAAAGGCAAAACATTTGGCGTGTGGGGCCTGGCATTCAAGCCGAATACAGATGACATGCGCGAGGCCCCATCGATCGAGATCATTCAAGAGCTATTGAAAGAGGATGCTAAGGTGAAAGTATTTGACCCTGAGGCCATGGAAACGTCCAAACCCATGTTGGGGGATAGCGTTGAGTACACTGATAATCTTTATGCCTGTATTGAGCAGGTAGACGCATTAATCATTGCCACAGAATGGAGTGTTTTCAGGACCCCAAATTTTAAAAAAATGAAGACGTTGATGAAAAACAATGTAATATTCGATGGGCGCAACCTGTATGACCTTGACCAGATAAGTGGAAAAGGGTTTTATTACAACAGTATAGGAAGAAGAGTAGTGGATGAAGCATAGAGCACAAAATTGGGAAAGGTAATTATGAAGAAAATATTAATAACTGGAGCAGCAGGATTTCTTGGATCGCATTTATGTGATCGGTTTTTAAGTGAGGATTTTCATGTTATCGGCATGGACAACCTGGTAACGGGGTCCCTTAGAAACATGGAGCATATGATGGAGAATCCCAAGTTTGACTTCTATCATTACGATGTCACTAAATTTGTGCACGTTCCCGGTGAGCTGGACTACATTTTACATTTTGCCTCACCTGCAAGCCCCATTGACTACCTTAAGATTCCCATTCAGACGTTAAAAGTTGGCTCCCTTGGAACCCATAATTTGCTGGGCTTGGCGAGGGTTAAAAAGGCAAGAATACTGGTCGCCTCAACTTCTGAGGTTTATGGTGATCCTCAAGAACACCCACAAACAGAGGAATATTGGGGAAATGTAAACCCTGTTGGGCCCAGAGGAGTGTATGATGAAGCCAAGAGGTTTCAAGAAGCAATGGCCATGGCCTATCACAATTATCACGGCCTGGAAACCAGAATTGTTCGCATTTTCAACACGTATGGCTCCCGAATGCGCTTGCAAGACGGCCGGGCCTTGCCAACATTTTTCACCCAAGCGCTGCAAGGAGAAGATATCAGCATCTTTGGAAACGGTGAGCAAACGAGGTCCTTCTGTTTTGTAGATGACCTGGTGGATGGCATTTATCGATCCCTTATGTGCGATTATCACCTTCCTATCAACCTGGGGAACCCCGATGAGGTTTCCATTAAAGATTTCGCCAACGAGATTATTGCTTTATGTGGTTCTTCCTCCAAGCTTCATTTCGGGGAGCTTCCTGAAAACGACCCTTTACAAAGGCGCCCTGACATTTCAAAAGCCAAGGAAATTTTGGGATGGGAGCCAAAAGTGAGCAGAGAAGAGGGTTTGAAAATCACCTATGCCTATTTCAAAAATCACCGGGATCTGGTAAACGTAACAACCAATAGCTAAGAAGATGGACTATTTTGCACATGAGACAGCTGTAATTGACGAAGGTTGTGAAATTGGCGCTGGAACGAAAATCTGGCACTTTAGCCATGTCATGCCCAATTGCAGGATAGGCGAGCGGTGTAATATCGGGCAAAATGTGGTGGTATCCCCTGGAGTGATCTTAGGGACCAATGTCAAAATTCAAAACAACGTTTCACTGTATGAAGGCGTGGTTTGCGAAGACGATGTATTTCTGGGACCATCGATGGTCTTTACCAATGTCACCAATCCGCGAAGCGCTATCGTAAGAAAGCACCAATACACGGAAACCACGATTGGAAAAGGGGCCAGTATCGGCGCCAACGCGACGTTGGTTTGCGGGCACAACATCGGCACCTTTGCATTTATAGGTGCAGGAACGGTGGTTACCAAGGAGGTGGCTCCCTACGCTTTGGTGGTTGGCAATCCCGCTAAACAAATTGGATGGATGAGCGAATACGGACATCGTTTGGAGTTCGATGAACAAGGAGAAGCCACCTGTTCTGAAAGTGGTGAGCGCTACAAATTGGAAAACGGACAGGTTTCCAAGATTGGCTAGTGCCACGTGTTCACTATCTTCCGCTGCGCAAAGGTCTAAACATATTGTTAGACGTTTCTGGAGTGTTCCAGAGTAAAGAATGATTATCAAAGGGGTCAAGTGGCATTGCCCGACTAGGGAATGAGCTTCTTAGGCTTTCCTGCCACAAACTCTTTTAGGTAGTAAGGCTCGAAATAGGCAATATCTTCAAAGAGTTCATGCTCAAATTTGGCGGCTGACAAAGACACCATGGAAGTTGCTGATATCTGATAATCGACATCAAACCTGGCATTCTTATGCTTTCCCAAAATAGGCTCGCACTTATCCGCTCCGTCACCAAAAAACAGGACTTTCGAGCTTTTTAGAAAATCGGAGAATGCATTTTCATCTATAATAACTGCTGACGTGGCTCTTTTCTCCTGCAAAGCCGCATCATAAACGGCGGAATAGACCTCCATTCGCCTTGCATCCAGCATTGGGCACAGCAGCCTTGAGCGGTCATCCTCGTGTGCGAACGCGTTCGCCATGGACATCATCGTATCGACTGAAATCAAAGGCTTGTCCAGTGAATAGCACAATCCCTTTGCAGTAGAAACACCGATCCTGAGTCCGGTGTAGGAGCCCGGGCCTTTACTCACTGCAATAGCATCTAAATCATTCAAGCTTTTACCACACTCCTTAAGGAGCTCTTCTATGAAAATGGTGATGTGCGTGGCGTGGGATTTACCATCTGCAGTTTCTTTGAATCCCAGCAAGTTGCCCTCTTCACCCAGTGCGACTGAACAAACCGGGGTGGCTGTTTCTATGTTTAGAACCAATGACATTCGGGTACAATATTAACAATCGCTACCACCATTTAGTATTGATTTGTTGAATTCGGAGTGAGTATCTAGTATGATCGTCACAATAGCAGGACACCTAATAATAGAACACAGATGACGCGGATTTAGCTGATTAACGCGGAATCTGGTTGTCCATCTCAGCGAAGATCCATTCACTCCGTGTTATCCGCGTTTTACTCAAAGGGCTTTAAGCTTTCATTTTACTAAATATAAACTGATTGCAGGGTCGAGCGCCGTTACTCCTCATCCGCGTACAGGTCCTCTTCTTCAACAACTTCTACTTTCTTAGCATCTTCGAGTTTCTTCGAGACAGCAGAATAAGGGCCTACTATTACCTGCTCGCCCTTTTTCAAGCCCTCTGTAATTTGGATGAAGTCATTGTCCTGAATACCTACCTCAACCCAGCGAAGTTCCACCAAATCCCCCTCTGCAAGCACAAATACACACTCCTCTTTCTTACCGGCTTTTTTCCACTTTTTCTTTTTCTTCGTCTCTCCCGAACCAGCGTCAACCGCTGCTTTTGCTTTAACATCATCTGGGTCCGCAGCCTTAGTGGTATCCTCTCTAATGGTTACCGCCTGAATAGGTACGGCAACAATCTCTGCAGCCGACTCCGTTCTAATTTCAACCGTTGCAGACATTCCGGGACGAAAAGGAGAAATGGAAGCATTGCCCGTGGCGATCAAATCTTCATAGGAAAACTGCAAAATTCTAATCTTGACCGTGAAGTTGGTGACCTGATCTGCTCCTATTCCTTCCGTATTGGCCGAATTCGCGACCTCTGTTACAATCCCTGTAAACGTTCTGTCGAGATAAGCATCCACTTCAATGTCGGTGGTATCATGGGTCATCACGCGCACGATATCGTTTTCATTCACTTCAACAGATACCTCCATTTCATTAAGGTTGGCCAATCGCATAATCTCCGTACCAGCCATTTGCGAAGTTCCGACTACACGCTCCCCTTTTTCTACATTTAGGTTGTACACTATTCCGCTCACAGGCGCGAATATCATGGTTTTGGCCAGGTTATCCTTTGCTTCTTTGAGCGATGCATTGGCGCTTTTGATATTGAACTCAGCCGCAATCATATTCTGCTCAGAAACTTTCATATTAGCCGTTATTCCTTCAAACTCAGCATCCGAAATCACCTTCTCTTCCCACAACTTTTTGTTTCTATTGTAGGTAGCTTGCGACTCGATAAATCGAGCTTTTGAATTGGCCAGACTGGCCATGGCGGAATTTAAGGCCGCATCCATTCTATCTACACTTGCCAAATAGATGTCGGGTTTGATTTTAACCAATAGATCCCCCGAATTGACTTTATCCCCCTCTTTAACCGCCAATTCAATTATCTCTCCGGATACATCAGGAGATATTTTCACCTCTATTTCCGGTTGTATTTTACCGTTGGCTGAGACCGTCTCAACGATATCGTGGAGGTCCACCGTTTCAACAACTACTTTGACATCAATGGACTTTCCAAACCACTCCATCTGCTTCCCAACTACGGCAAGCACAATGAGGATGCCCATCAACATCAGCAATATTTTTAACGTCTTACTCATTTTATCAACGAATTACGAATGCTTCGGCTATGCTTAGCACAAGTTTGTACGAATTTACGAATGTATTTTCTGATAGATTTCGGAATTCATAGGAATCTAGAATCCATACCACTGCATTTGCATCTCAGCCCTTGAGGGGGGTGCTCCCGGTTGCCGGGGAATACCTCATTGTAGGTAAGGTGTACATGTTGGGTAATATTAAATAATTTTTGAAGGAGCCGTTCTGTCTTATGGAATCCATCTTTTGAATATAGCTCGTTATGAACTATGGTTAGATCCTTTGTTTATGTTTGCTGCTTCTATCTTCTTCCGAGTTATCTAAACGTAAGAAACCTACGAGCTTCTTTCCGTAACATTTACTTTTCGACGTCATTGTAATGACACCTAACAGGATTGCTCCTGCTACGTTAATAAACCTAATTACCTACAAGAATGTACAAATTC
>JAESRW010000249.1 GCA_016764395.1 Flavobacteriales bacterium | reverse complement strand
TGCGCTGTAAGAGGTAAGATCGTGCGCCTGCGGCTTACTGTAAGAGCTGTCATGTTGGTTTCACTGTAAGATGTAAAGTTGTTCGCCTTTGGCTCATCATATGGTGAGTGCGTTTTTATTGATTTCAACAAGTATTTTCAGCTTCCAAGATACTGTCTTAATCTTACCGCAAAGTGTAAGATCACTTCGCTGTAAGAGGTAAGATCGTGCGCCTGCGGCTTACTGTAAGAGCTTTCATGTTGGTTTCACTGTAAGATGGACTTGCAACAAAAAACTGGACAATCAGTTAAGCGCATTTTGAATAATTGATTTTCCCAAATTGTTCAGGTGTTTTATACCCGAGGTATGAATGTATCCTTTTCCTATTGTACCATATTTCCACAAACTCAAACACATCCTTTTCAGCTTCCAAGATACTGTCTTAATCTTACTGCAAAGCAATCTCACCTCTTACAACCCTGGTCTCTCAGCCCACCGATCCTACAGCGCAGCGATCTTACAGTGAGCGCCAGCGAACGCTCTTACAGCGAAGCGATCTTACAGTGAGCGCCAGCGAACGCTCTTACAGCGAAGCGATCTTATTCCACCGTTCCAACAAACACCCTGGCATCTGTACTTAGTTTGAGAGCTTGCTTATCCAGTACGGCAGGGGCCGCTACACTCGACTTTTCATTGCCTGTGGTATCCGCTGTTCCCTTCAATAATACCCCGATTCTATCCCGAAGGTCAAGCATATTATCATCCTGTAGTTGGCTGGCTGTGATAATCTTTCCTTCGGTGAGCCACTTTCTGAATTGAATGCTTCTCCAAGATTTGAAAGGTTCCATGTGCCCAAGCATGTTCATGGCAAAACGCTTACCCGCTGTATCCCATAATTGATGTTCCAGCTCTTCAGARCTACTCATGATGCTCTGCATAGCTGCCGCAGGAAGCCACAAAGCGGTCACCTGTGTGTCTGCAGTTACAGTAGCCGTTCTTGTTACCCCCGTTAGCACTGCCATTTCTCCTATCACAGATCCTTGTCCAACGATGTCGACAATGGTATCTCCTACGGATACCTTYACGGACCCACGTGCRATGATAAAGAGCCCATCACCAGGGCCACCCTCTTTCATTAGTGTCTCTCCAGCCTGGTAAATTTTATCTTCAGCGGAYGCCTCTACCTGTTTAAAAGTAGTTGGTTCAAGTCCCTGAAGCCAGGGTACCTCTTTCAATAACTCATGAGGTGTCGGAAGCTTGATAGCAGGTGGAGAATCCATCAGCTGCTTCATCCTTTTCTCTACGGAGGAGATCATTTTGGCGGTTTCATCRTCCTCAATACGCCCCTCTTTTTGAAGTTTCTGAATCGCACTACGCTCGTGATTTAATACAGAGCGGATCGCGTGTTTCGTTTCAATAGCTGCCGCTATTTCAGGATTGGCTTCACGGAGACTCTTGATAAATTGCAAACCGCGCATTCGGTTGGCTTGAATCTCTGTTTTGACCTCCACCACAATAGACTGATTGGCCCCTCCCTCTTGACCGTTGGACATGCTGTCCACCAACTTGATTACCTCTTCTTGTGCGACAATGAAACCCTGGGCAATGTCATAGCTCATGGCTAAGCTATTTGAAAGCTCATTCTTTGCCAATCCACCAACGAGCGGGACAGATTGCAATTTACTCAGGAGTTTTGGTGTACCCCAAAGTTTTTCGAGGTAATCCCGGTCAGAGAGTTTCTCTTTGCCTCCCTGGTCCAGCGTTTCGCTAACGCCTTCCGCCAATCTACGAACTGCCTGGGGACCCAACAACCCATCTTTAAATTGGTGCCAGTAAGAACTCTTTTCCTTTTCCAAAATCCTTCTCCTCGTTTCAGCCAACGTATCCATTGAGGCCAACTCATCCTGAGAGATCTCAGGGGCATGAAGATTTGGAAGGTAGTCTCGTACGGCACTCCAGTTAGCACCACTTAAAAATCGATCTCCTTTCATGAGCTCCACTGAATTATTGGTATCCACTTTCAAATCCTCATAAGCGGAGGCCATCATCATTGCTTTAACGGCAGGAATTTTGGTAAGGCCAAGTGAATTGACCAGGAATTTGATGGTCGTTGCATTTACCAACAAGGTGAGCGCAACCACACCAGAAATCAGAAACAAAAACTGGTTGATTACAACCACCGCTTCTGGTTCAGATATTTCCAAAGCCGCCGCCATCTGACTGGGCTCAATGCCCGCAACAATCAGCGCAAGGGCCAGACCAATCGCACCCCGTAAAGCACCATACCATACAACAACGGCATCCTTTGTCGGGAGTCCGTAGCCGGTGCGTTTCATGAATGGATAGAACATGGCAATAACGATGGCCCGCACAACGTGAATACCTATGTATATGATGAAGAGCAACAGATAGTCATTCGCGGAGGCATCAAAAACACCCCGTTCAGCGATGACCACTCCCACAATAATGAAGATGAGAACATTGGCGATAAAAGCAGCCAACTCCCAAAATTCATGAAGAAAGTGGCCTACTTCCGGGCTAATTCTAGTCTTTCCCACACCGGCCATCACCAATCCATAAGATACAAGGCCCAGCACACCAGACACGTGCAGAAAGTCTTCCGCTGCGAAGAATACCAGATAGGCTGCGGCAATAATTACCGAAATTTCAACAAATGCATCGTTAAACACGCGTTTAACCCAGGCAACTACGACATATCCGATAGCAACGCCAAGAATGATTCCTCCCAGCGCTACATATAGAAACTCCACAAATGGCGAACCATCTCCCCCTGCTCCAATAATGGGCAGATAAAACACCATAAAGATCACAATCGCAGTACCGTCATTCAGCAACGACTCACCCTCTATCAAGGTACCCAGCTTCTTACTGGCACCCAACTCCTTCAAAAGGGCAACTACAGCCACTGGGTCAGTTGCACTGACTACAGAACCAAACATCAGCGCGTAAGCCCAGTTCCAACCGGCAAAACCAATTCCCAATAGATTGGTAACAATAATGAGTGCAGCAGTAAGTACGAGCGCGACTACAATTCCCGGAACGGCAAGGATTACGGCATTGCCTAAGGACTTTTTGAAAGTATGCACATCCAGTGCGAAAGCGGCTTCAAATATCAATATGGGCAGGAACACAAAAAGTATCAGATGAGGATCAATATTCCCGGCCCAATGAAGCCCTATCTTAAACGGTTCCATGGCACCATCAAAGAGGCCTTTTCCAGCCATCACGCCCAAGCCAATTCCTATGAGAAGCAGCGTTACCGTAAATGGTAGCGGACTCTTTTTAAGGAAATGCCGGGTGGCTGCGCCGATTATCAATGCGATGATGATAAAAAGCAAAGGCTCCATACCGCCTCCGTGCTCTCCCCCACCTTCATGTCCTCCCTCAACATGTTTGGCTTGTGTCTCTTCAGCATGCAGGCCATTTTCATGATGCGTTTCACCATGTATATCTTTGGCCACCTTGTGGCTTGTTACTTGAACCTCCTCTTTCGTCTGATCGTGACCTTGAGCCACGCCGGCGCTCGTTGGAGCGAAAGTGAACAGCGCTAAACACGCAATAATGCCAAATAATCTCTTCATGATTTAAGGTGTTGTAGGGGGTGTAAACGTGGTTTTATTACTCTTGCTCGCTTGCGACTGACGCCATAAGCATTTCCAAATGCTGCTGTTTAACCGGTTCCCGAAGACGGATGCAGGTCTCTGTATAAAACTTGTGATTTTTCAAGAAATTGACTTGGAGCTCATTCCATTTAATTTCGTCTAATCCTGCCCCTCTGCCATTCAGCTCTTCAAGGAGCGTATTGCCAATGCGTTCAAACTTGTCTGTACCCAAGTAATCCAAATCCGCATCACAGATCACTTTTTCCAGATCAGTCTTTGCCGTTTGCGGAACCTTGGTGGCCATGATCATGGCACAAACTGTYTCAATCTCTTYTGAGGAATATCCAAATCTAGGGAGCTCGKTTTKGACGATTGCACATCCGGCCTCYTCGTGATTCTCRTAGGTTGWMGTGAATCCAGAATCATGAAAGAGKGCCGCCACCCGGACTAAATTCAAGTCATTTCCYTCAATATTTTCTTGCTCTGCAATTTCAAYRGCRGACTGATACATRCCCTTGGTATGGTGCAATCCGTGATAGAACAAATCATTWGGCARCTCCTTMTCCAGTTTCKCGAATATAAAATCCTCAATGGTTGWAATATCYRCCTTYTCAATCACCTTAWTCTCCWYYTKGACTTCYYTCTTTGGCTTGCCGACAAAGAACATTTCAATTTGRCCTTTYCCTTTTGCTTCTATAAAACCCCTCSGYTCRAATTCAAAGTAATCTTTAACCAGTTCAGAAGTWACCTTTGAGATATTGATCCTCCCCGGCTCCCCATTGCTTTCCATTCGCGCTGCTGTATTCACGGTATCTCCCCAAACATCATAGGTAAACTTTTTAGTTCCCACCACACCGGCAACCAGTCCACCTGAGTGAATGCCCACCCTCATGCGCCACTTTATATCGGCTGTCCTTGCACGTTCTTCGAGGAAATCCAGCATTCCCTGTGCAGCCAGAATGCACTGTAAGGCATGATCTTCTCTTTCCTCTGGCAAACCACAGACCGCCATGTAGGCATCGCCGATGGTTTTAATCTTCTCCACGCCGTATTGCCCCATGATCGCGTCAAATCCTTTGAAAATATCATTCAGTTCCGCCACCAGATGTTGCGGGGTGATTTTAGCCGACTCTTCCGTAAAGCCCTTAAAGTCGGTGAAAAGCATGGATACCTGATTAAAACTCTGTGCAGTGGTATAGCCATTCTTTTTTAACTCCTCCGCAATCGAAACGGGAAGAATGTTGTGTAACAACCGCTCAGACTCTTCCTTTTCACTTCTCAAGTCTTTGGTTCTCTCTGCCACCTGGATCTCCAGCATCTCTTTTTGCTTTGCAATGAGCTTCTGCTTCTCTTGCTCCTGTTTCAAAGCCTCCGTTGCAAGCCTTCTGTTTTCAATGGCACTAACAATGATGTTCGTGAGCAGCTTCATGAAGTTGAGGTGCTTAATGATAGAGCTCACACCAACAGCTTCCTCTACAATATCACCTACGATCAGATATGCGAGTGGCCGCTCCCCATGGTAAACAGGCACGACCATGTCAAAGTTTTTAAAAATCTCACCCAAAGAGTTAACGGACGTAATATCCTCAATGTGCAGCAAGTCCCGCTCAACGTCAAAACTGTCAATTTCCTTATCCTCAACATTATAATCAAGGATTACGCGCCACCGTTTGTACTTCGCGAAGAGGATTAACTTTTCAATTTTCAGCTCGTCTTTGACGAAGGATTCAAACTTACCCAGAATGTCCAATGTCGACTCATTGTAGTTGATGGCATTGGTGATTTCCAGCAGTATATTTAACTCAGCGTCCTTGCCTGCCAGTCGCTCTTTGAAACGGCTTATTTTAAGCTTGTATTTCTTTTTTAACTCCTCTTCAGACATGGGGTAGAAAGATGGCTGTTCCAGAATGGAAAAGTATTAAAAAAATTCATATTTCTTGTATATATGATTTTAGATGTTACTTTTGAAAAGCCCAACAAAAACATCTTTACCCACCTTATTATGAGCACCGTGCAAGACTATGGAGCAGGCAATTTAAAGTTGTCCTTTGGCAAGACCATGGACATCCTTAGGCCCTACGTTTCCAGCCGTTTTATGGAGCAGCTAAAAGGGGTCTGGTTCATCATCTTTTATTTGGTTGCCTTTCAATATGTGGTATTGGGACTGCCTATTGTTTATACGTTGATGATTTCGACAGGGATACTGATCGTGATTATTGGGCTCATGTTTTTCATGGAAGGATTGATGTTGGGTTTGATGCCCTTCGGGGAGATTATCGGGGCCGTACTCCCGAAAAAATCCAAGCTTCCTGTGATTCTCTTGTTCTCATTTGTCCTGGGGGTTGCAGCGACGTTCGCGGAACCCGCGATTGCAGTACTCAAGGCTGCTGGAGCGGGTGTTATTCCAGAGAAAGCGCCTTTACTTTACAGCCTGTTAAATGAGTTTTCAGGGCAACTGGTGAATTGCGTAGGTGCAGGTGTAGGGGTTGCAGTAATGCTAGGAGTACTTAGGTTTTTATATGGGTGGTCCTTGAAGTTTTTTATTGTGCCCCTGGTACTCATCCTTTCGGGCTTCACCATTTGGGCGCATATGAATGAGGTCCTCTATCCCATCATCGGCCTGGCATGGGATTGCGGTGCAGTTACCACGGGCCCGGTAACGGTACCTTTGGTATTGGCCCTAGGAATCGGGGTTTGCCGGGTGGTTAGCTCTGGTGATTCAAGTGGAGCTGGATTTGGGGTGGTAACACTGGCATCTATGTTCCCGATCATTGCGGTTTTATGTTTAGGCACCTATCACTACAATGCCGATGATTATTATGGAGCACCTAACTCTCAGATTGAACTGGCCACTCCGGTTACTGCTGTAGTGACTCAAGCAGTAGAAGAAATGCCTGAGCAGAACTTCACCAGGGCAGAATTTGAAGAGTTCACCAAATCCGGTAATATTGAAGGAGAATATGTGATTGATTATAATAGCGAAGCYGCCACCTTTCAGGATGGAAAATTTGTCCTACAACAACCTGCTGTGATATTCAARAAGCGTGATAAGAGCGCTGTGACCAGTGCCGTCCCCTCTTGGARTRCCAAGGCGGATATCATGGTCCAAATTAAGGAGTCCATCATTGCCGCACTTTTAGCCATCATTCCRCTCTGTGCTTTTCTTTTCATTGTCCTAAAGTTTGTGCTTCGGGAAAAAGTTCCGCGTGCTGATGAGATCGCTGCAGGTATCGCCTTTGCAGTAATTGGGATGGCCCTATTTGGCCTTGGCATTATGCTTGGCTTGACRCCYCTWGGTGAGCAGTTRGGTGGAAATATYCCMGCGGCATTTTCCAGYATTATTCCATGGGARCTAWCTGGWCATGCWGGCCCACTTTATGGYGAATTYTCRGGCAAGYTRGTRGCYATTGTATTTGCCTTCTTTTTAGGATATGGTGCTACGCTTGCAGAACCTGCCCTCAAYGCTTTRGGCTCAACRGTTGAGAAAATAACCGTKGGTGCKTTTAARAAATCGCTTTTAATGAARACSGTTGCSATTGGTGTTGGYTTGGGAATCGCCATGGGTGTATTGAAAATTGCATTTAACATTCCGCTRACWTTCWTGCTGATTCCTCCCTATRTTGTAYTGATATTCCTGACCYTSATTTCATCTGARCAATTCGTCAATTTTGGTTGGGACAGTGCYGGWGTGACGACWGGGCCRATAACCGTTCCRCTGGTGTTGGCCATGGGACTYGGAGTMGGMGCYAGTGTACCTGGTGTWACAGATGGATTTGGCGTYTTGGCRATGGCRTCSGTKGCRCCGATCATTGCAGTACTTACYGTTGGGTTAATTGTATCCAAAAACAAGAAAGATRAACSTGAAGAAGTAGAGGCATAGTATGGACTATTTAAATAATTATTCGCTGGTTACGGTTATTCTTCCCAAGGAATCCGCAACAGACACGCTAGATAAGGCATTTGCCAGTTATCCCGGGTCAGCAGTGATGTTGAGTGCCAGGGGGTCTATATCGAGCAACAAGTGGTATTCAAAAGTATTTCCTCCGGTGAATCCGGAACAACAGGTGGTGGAGTTATTGGTCGAAGATGACAAAATCGATGATGTATTGAACAGCATTACCGCTGCAGGCCACTTCAATACTTTCGGTACAGGTGCTGTTTTCGCTACAAAATGTGAAAAGGCATTGTATTTAGGTGATAAGGGGCAGGGTGTGAGCACCAACGGCGTTGGAAATGGAGTGGATATTGACTACAAATCAGAAACTACAACCATATACTGTATTGCTCAAAAGGACAAATCAGAAGCCATCGCGAATGTTGCTATGAAAGAGGGTGCGCCAGGGCCAACGGTTGTTTTTGGTCAGGGAAGAGGCATCCGGGACCGCCTGGGACTGCTGAGAATCGCCATTAGCCCAGAGAAGGAGTTGATTCGAGTAGTTGTAGACAACTACGATGTAGAACCTGTTTTTAATGCTATGGTCAAAGAGGGTAAGCTAGATACTCCGGGTATGGGATTCATATATACCATGCCGGTTGATAAGGCTTATGTGAGCTTAGCAAGTGTTGTTGGAGACAAAAGTGAGCTGGCATCCAACCACCAAATCATCAAGGCGATTGATGAAATGAAAGGAGGAACATCATGGCGGATGCTCAATGGAACTGCCGGCGACGCAAGTGTTCCGGATAAGAAATATCTTTTGGATCTCGTTCGCCTTTCATGTGTTACGGAGAGAGGAAAGGGAGATGAGATTGTGGATGCCGCAATTGCGGCAGGTGCTCCTGGTGCCAGTATTGCCTACGGCATTAAGCTGGGAAGTGAAGAGAGCAAAGGTAACATCAGTTTGAGTAAAGAGATGGAGGTCATCGAACTCACGGTATCTCCAAAAGTTGTTGATGAGATGGTCGGAAAAATGTCAGAAGCTGCCAAAGCCAATGCCAACGAAGATGTATATTTCTATACGCAGCAGGTGCCTAAGGCGCTTACCTACCTGGGGTAGAGCTTATCAGCAATGTACTTTGCCGTATATGATTCTTTGACCTTTGCGAGYTCCTCAGGAACCCCTTCAAAMACCACATARCCACCTTKCTCTCCCCCTTCCGGGCCGAGATCGATGATCCAATCMGCGCTTTTAATWACATCCATATTGTGYTCAATTACSACCATGGAATGTCCCTGGTCAATSAGCGCATTAAAGGARGTCAGCAGCTTATTTATGTCGTGAAAATGAAGTCCMGTRGTKGGYTCATCRAARACAAATAATGTGCGCTTGGCATTCGCATCTAATTTCTTGACACCCAGAAAAGTTGCAAGCTTTATGCGCTGCGCCTCTCCWCCACTCAAGGTGCTTGAAGGCTGCCCTAATTTCACATAGCCCATCCCTACATCTTGTAAWGGCTTCAWCTTTCGTACGATCCCTCTCTCACTTGCYCCCTCACCTTCCCCAAAAAACGCTATYGCCTCATCTACGGTCAGGTCCAGAATGTCAGCAACRCTCTTRTTTCTATATTTTACRTCRAGTATGTCTTTCTTGAAWCGYTTYCCTTTACATTCTTCACACAGTAAATGMACATCAGCCATGAACTGCATCTCAATCTTGATCTTGCCTTCGCCTTCACATTCCTCACAGCGCCCCCCAGCYACATTGAARGAGAAATGAGATGGCTTATACGCCATTTGCTTAGAYAACTGYTGGTCRGCATATAARGAGCGAATGTCGTCATAGGCTTTTACATAGGTAACCGGGTTGGATCGGGATGACTTTCCGATTGGGTTTTGATCYACAAATTCAATATTGGCAATYGAATCAAGYGCYCCATCAATCCGCTCGTGGCCGCCTATCTTCTTTCCRTAACCTCCMAGGTRCTTATGTACAGCAGGGTATAAGATATTCTTTACSAGTGAGGACTTCCCAGATCCACTTACACCACTTATRACCGTCAGCACACCCAGGGGAAAYTTAACAGTRATRCCCTTTAAGTTATTCTCTCGAGCTCCCTTKACTTCAATATAAGATTTCCAGGGCCKGCGCTTCTTAGGCACTTCGATCGACAAATCACCATTGAGGTATTGGGCGGTGAGACTCACCTTCTCCCTAAGTAAACTCTCGTGGTCCCCATGGAAAATGAGTTCTCCACCTTCCCTGCCGGCCAGCGGTCCTAGATCTACAATCTCATCTGAAGCCTTCATGATTTCCTCATCGTG
>JAESRW010000081.1 GCA_016764395.1 Flavobacteriales bacterium | reverse complement strand
ATGGTCTCATCAAAAAAGCTGATGAATGCATCCAGGATGGTTCCGCTGTCGGGAGTCCAGGTGAAATCCGCTTGCGGCTTTGGAAAAATGGTCACGGTATCAAGCATGGTGTCCGTACAGCCAAAGTTGGTGGTGACAATTAAGGTGGTGATAAATGTTCCCGGGTTTGGGAAATCATAGGTTGGGTTTGTGTCAGTGTCGAAACCGCTTCCATCGCCGAAATCCCAGTCCCAGAACTGGATGAAGCTGGTTACAGGAGAGGGAATAAAAGACGTATCTGTATATCTTACTGTATCCGTTGCACAGGCCGAATCCCGAACAAAACCAGCGATTGGGCTTTCATAAACATTAATGGTCATCATTGAATCGTCCGTACAAGGGCCATCCCAAACCGTAAGTGTAATGTCATATGAACCAATAGCATTGTAGGTATTMGATGSGWKTTGRAGTGTGGAAGTGGTCCCATCACCAAAATCCCATAACCACGAAGAKGCSCCYAATGAGMCATCAAGAAACYGKGTGYTTACGGATTCACATCCCYTTGTKTCAAATRRKCTCAACCCGGCAACAGGGGATACGTAWACGAYTACGTGATTGGGAAAMGTAATCGTRTCMGTGTAYACGCCATTYGTTGCRGCMARTGTMACGTTRTAAGAWCCCGCWRCRSWRTASSKGTRAYTTGGGTTTTGYTSYGTWGAGAARKTTCCGTCACCGAAGTCCCACCACCATGACGATGGAYTCCCKAYRCTTATATCKGTGAAAWCRACAWMGGCRTTRTCACATGCACTTTGWATAWCGCTGGTATAATTGGCMTCRACAAAAGGTGCMACMACAATGTCGAGTGTGTTTGTACARGTGCCAACACATCCATTGGAATCTGTAAYGGTWACGCTATAATTATAGATKCCGGTACCGCCATACAGGTGATTGGYRGTCGCACCMGTATCAATACCYCCATCACCAAAGTCCCAATCATAAGTAAAKGGCTGWGTWCCKGTWGCAAYTATRCTKGWAAACTCRGTGTTRGCRCCWAGAAAGAGCTTGGTMGCTGTRCATGCKAYYRCMGGAAGGGGGTTTACGGTRATGGTTATTGGTACRGAGGTAGCRGTAGGCGTGGTTGGACAGGGGTAAGAAGTTACCATAATAGCGGTAATTACATCCCCATCACTGAGCGTGGAGGTTGCAAAAGCGTTTGAGTCAGTACCTACGTTCACGCTATTGACCTGCCATTGATAGGTAGGCGTTGGTCCTCCGTTAATCGGTACCGCTCCAAATACGGTCTCATCACCTTCGCAGATTACGGCAGATGTCACTGAAACAAATACAGTAGGTTCCAGAACAGGAACCACCTCAACCTGGAAGGTGTCAATTTTTGATCGCCCGCAACAGATTGAAGTTGTCTGCAGTGTAATGTCGTACACGCCAGTATCCGAAAAGGCATGAGAAATAGAAGATGTTGTCGCACCGGAGAAGGAGACCGGCGTACCGTCATAAACCACCCAGTCATAGAAAGTTGGTGTGAACACGGTAGGGAATGTGGGGAAATAATTGCCGGTTGCGGAAGGACAGAGAATAGCGTCTCCGTTTACGGTGGGTACGAAATCTGATCCGTCGCTGAAAATCCCTACATAATCTGTAAAAATATAAGGTACTCCATCGATTACGAGTGTGATGGTGTGCCGTCCCATGGTTGTATATTGAATAACTGCAGAATCACCGATAACGCTTAGGGGTGTAGAGCCCCCATCAAAAAACCATGTTACAATTCCGGTAGAGCTTGTAGAGAATTCAATATCCGAAAAAGTGCAACCTGTGCTCTTTACAAATATTTGAGGCTCTACAGGGCTGCTCATGTCAGAGACAGCAGCTGCCATTCCACCTGGATCTTCGTACATTGGGAAGCTTACGCCCGGGGAACCATTGCCCCCATCGCCTCCAAGGCCGCCGTCTCCGCCACTTCCTCCATCTCCGGGATCCCCCAGATCACAATCTGAAGAGATTCCAAGCCCCCCATTTCCACCAAAGCCCCCTACCCCACCTGGGGATCCACCAAGGCCACCAAGGCCCTGTAGGGAAGAGCTCAATTTGCAATCTCTAATTGCCGTACCTGCCTGGTTATTGTAGACATACATGCCGAATGTTCCACCACCACCGGTTCCACCGGTCGCACCGCCGCCGCCCTGTCCTCCTTCACCACCGCCACCGCCTCCGGCGCCTGCGCCATTGGGGTTGCCAAATAGGGACCATAAACAGCCTTGAGATCCACCGCCTCCACCGCCTCCACCGCCGGAGCCATGAATACCGGTGATGCCAAGTTGGCCATCTCCATTGATGTAATAATTTCCGAATCCGGGTGTGCCCAATACACCGGTAAGTCCATCAGTTCCATTGTTGCCTGCAGTACCATCAAAACCTGCGTTTGCCGGACCGGCATCACACCCAAAAGAAACACATACGCTTGGACATGAACCGACTCCCCCTGCACCTCCGACTCCAGGAGCCGGGCCAGTTCCATCTGTTCCGATTAATCCGTCTGGTGCATCGTTTCCGCTCCCAAAGCATGACGAAGTTCCGCTTCCCCTGCCACCTCCAGCACCGCCGTCTCCACCAGCGAAACTGCCGGGGTAAGACCCTGTACCTCCTGCGCCACCGGCAGTGCAACAACTGCCTCCTCCATCTCCTTGTTGACCATCGGTGCCGTTAGACCCATTGATGCCAATGGCTCCAGCAAAACCATTTAAGCCATCTGTGCCATTTCCGGCAAATACCTTTATTCTAGTAATTGAATAATTCGAACAGGAATCGACATGAATTCCGTAAGTTGATACCCCGTCACCTACCGCATCGTCTACAATGATGGTGAAGTCATGTAGTTTAAAATCGGTAATACCTACGCATTCAATTCCAACCAACCTTCCGGGATTCAGTAAGATATTGGAGTTATCCCGCACAATTACAGTTGCGGGATAGTTGGATTTGATCCAAGTTCCGGAATCAAAACCGCCTTCCACTGTAACACCGGAGATCATATTTAAAGGACTTGAAATGGCGTAATTACCGGTTGACAACCAGAGTTGATTGTTGATTGATGTGGCCAGAGACAGTCCGTAGGTTAAGCTGGCAGGATTGGATTTTGTTCCTGCCGCACCGCTGGTGGCACCAGAGGGTGTGACATAGATGATATTGCATTGCTGGCCAATGCTCAGCAAGGGTATCATACAGAGGGCCGAAATGGCAAGCATCCGTCTAATCAGTAGCGCTATGTTTTCTTTGATCCTCACGAATATTAATCTTCCCTACTGCCAAATTGTAGATCAGTGCTTCGGTAGGAGCCTCCAAAATTATAGGCCGCGAAATAAACTTGGCTCAGTGCGTCTTTCACCTGTTCTTCTGTTAATTCCTTCAATGGATGCACAAATGCGGACCACAGTATATCATTGGATAGCGCGTATTTTACATCCAGGGCCCTGTCAAATTGTGCTTCCAGTAGTTCCGTCATGTGCGATTTCTTGAGATCCTTCTGCTCAATTACAGCCGTTACGATCCGCATCCTATTGTGGTTTTCATCCGTTACTATGGTAAGCACCCTGTCATGATACTGGACCTGCCAAAATCCAAGTGAGCCTTCGATTATTTTGGCGTTCTCTTTTAAAATTTGGCCCAGTCGTTCATTCGTCATTCCGGTGTTCAGGCTGGTTGATGTTGGCATATCTGCGGATTTAAGCGTATCAGTATTTGCGAAGGAGGTATTGGCCATGAGCATTATTCCAAATAAAACTCCACCAATTTCTTTTGCATACCACTTCTTGTATGATTTCTCCATGTGAATCTGGTTTACGTATTATTTGATGTAAATGAATTTCTTGTGCACCTGTTGCCCATCGTTTTTGACGTCCAGATAATACATCCCGTCACTTAAATCATACACCCCCAGATTAATTTGATTCAATGTTTTGCCGGGGCCATAACTGATTCGTTCAATCGTGTTGATCAATTGACCCTGGTAATTTCTTATCCCTATATCCATGTAACCATGTTTCAAGCTAAAGACTTCTACGTTGAGTGTTGTCGTGACTGGATTGGGATAAATGATAAATGAGCTTAGGTTGTCCTTTTCGTTAATTCCAACTCCTCCACTAGTATCTATGCCCACAAGAATGAAGTTGGGCTTGGTAAGGCTGTCAGAGCAACCCAACGAGTTCGTAACGACCAGTGTAACGGTGTATGCCCCATTGCTGGCATAATAGTGCCATGGATTCTGGTCGGTGGAGGTATTGTTGCCAGAGCTTGGATCGCCAAAGGTCCACTCCCATGTCCAGGCATTCCATGAATTATCTGCAAAGAACACGGTGTCGTCTGGATTGGTAATTACTTGTGGATAGGCCTGGAAATTGGCAACAGGACTTGGAAGTACCATGACCTGATTTGAGAACACGGAGCTATCGCTCCCCGAAGAACCAAAAGCGTTCAGCGTCACTGTATAGGTGCCAGGATTGGTGTAGGTATACGTTGGGTTCTCAAGTACAGACGTGCTACCATCTCCGAATTCCCATAAGTAGGTTACCGCATTTGAGCTTTGATTGGTGAATGTCACATCTAAAGGAGCACATCCGTTGAACGGATTGGACTCAAACTTGGAATTGAGTATGCTAAAGATGCTTACTACCATGCTGCAGGAACCAGGACATCCGTTGGAATCCTCTACATTCACTTGCACGTCATAAACCCCTGGCTCAACAAAGATGTGCGCAACAGCGCTACCGTTTCCTAAAGTCTGATCTCCGAAATCCCAGGTGTAGTTGTAGGGTGGTATACCACCACTGGATACTGCTGCATTAAAATATGTAGGTTGTCCTGTTATGAAGGTGTCAGCTGTACAAGTGACCACGGGAAAGTCCACTACCGTCACCGTAATTTGGTTGGAGGTATCCATTAGGCCAACTGAGCATCCTGTGGTTGTCATGACGGTGCAGGAAATGGTGTCTCCATTTGCCAGGGTCGAGGATGAAAATGTTGGGTTGTTGAGTCCAACAGAACCGCCGTTTACATACCATTGATAGAATGGCTGTGTGACATTAGCCGAACTGGCACTAAAAGTCAGGTTAGTACCCGCGCAAACCGTGTTGGTCGTGTCACTGGATTGTATCGAAATAGACGGTGCGATAATGGGTTTTACAGTGATGTAAGCCGTGTCCGGGAAGGACGCTCCGCAGCAATTGCTGACCGTTTTCAGAATGACCATGAAGGTTCCAACGGTGTTGAACGTGTCAACCATAGAGAAAAACCCCGGTCCTTGAATGGTATCCCAGCTACTGTCTTGCTCTACAATCCAAATGTAGTCGGCGGCTGTTATAGAGCTTCCAAATGAACCGATGTCTCCAATACATATCGTGTCAGCCGTAAAAATGCTTACCGAAGGATTCATTCCAACCCCGCTGCTGCCGATTTCCAGAAAGTCAGTGTAGGTATAAGGAATGCCATTGTTGACCATAGTAAATGTTTTTCTCCCGGTTGTTGTGTACGTGGCGGTTGAAGGATTGCCAAATTTGGAAGACGGTGTTGCTCCTGCGCCGAAGAACCATTGAACCGTTCCGGATGCGGTGCTTGAAAATTCAACCGGCATTTCCGTACAACCTGAGTATTTTACAGAAACAAAAGGTTGTTGAAGGCTGTTGATATTCATTAGGCTCACTTGTGTGCCAGCAGGATCTTCATAAAGAGCGAAAGACACTCCATCGGATCCTCGGCCTCCGCCGCCTCCATCTCCACCGGCACCTCCATTGCCACCGCTTCCTCCAGCACCAATATTGCAGTTGGCCAGTCCTCCTCCAAGTCCTCCGATGCCACCTGCTCCACCCGTGCCACCAAGACCTCCAAGGCCTCCAAGGCCGGGATTGCCAGGCGTTAACTGACAATCCTTGATGATGCCCGCTGCTCCGTTATTGTTCAGGTAAACTGAAAATGAACCGCCACCTCCAGTTCCACCTGATCCTGCAAGGCCGCCTGCACCACCTTCTCCGCCACCGCCACCACCGGCGCCTGCTCCGTTCCAGTTTGGTGGCAATCCAAATAAACAATCAAAGGGAATTCCTCCCAGTGAGCCGCCGCCTCCACCGCCACCACCGCCTGAGCCGTGTGTAGCGCCAATTCCAGTTGTTCCGTCAAGAGGAAAATAGAAACCGCCAGCAAAAAATCCGAAGCCATCTACACCCTGTGTTCCTGGTAACCCATCCGTACCCGCCACCCCTGGCTTTCCGTCGTTCACAGGGGTTCTCTTACATGAAATAGGGAAGACACAAACAACAACTTTGGCCCCTCCATTACCGGCAATACCGCCACCAGGCCCAAAGCCACTCGTACCCGGAAACCCATTCGTAGCATCATTCGGATCCCCGCAAAATGAACAACTCGCGGTGCCTCGGACGGCGCCATCACCGGCTGCACCTCCTGCAAAACTTCCTGGAAACGATCCAGAACCTCCTATACCGCCCAGCGTACAGCATGGCCCTTGCTCCTCTCCATTTTCTCCTACTGTTCCTGCTAATCCACCAACTCCACTTAATCCGTTCACTCCGTTGGCCCCATTCCCCGCATTACCAGATATTATTTTGCATCTGGAAATTTCATAATTCGAACAACCGGACAAGTAGATACCATAACTTGAGGCCCCTCCTCCGAAGGCGTTAGAACATTGAATCGTGAGATCCTGTAACCTGAAATTGCTGAGATTCATGCAGTACATGGCTACCAGGCGAGCGGGTGATACTTCCATATTAGAATTGTCCCGGAAGATAGTGGTGGTCGTGCCGTTGCTTTTTACCCACGTCCCCACATCAAACCCACCCTCGAGTGATATATCGCTCTTCATGTTGATGGCGTTGAATACGAAGTAAGTACCGGAAGCGATGTAGACTTTATTATCGGTTGCGTTGGCCAGGGTTATTCCATACAGCAGACTGGCGGGATTGCTCTTGGTGCCAGCCACGCCTGAGGTAGCGCCTCCTGCCTTCACATACACAATATTACACTCTTGTGCGGTGGCTTGAATGCTCAACAACAGGGAAAGGCCCAGGGTTAGAGCACACAGGCGACGAAGTAGAGATGTGTGTGTGGTCTTCACTTAGTGAACGATTATTTTCTTGCTGGTATAACTGACACTGGACCTCAGCTTAACCAAATAAATTCCTTTGGCTTGTTCTGAGAGATCAATGTTGGCTGTATATCGACTTGGTCCAATCATCTTCTCCTGGAGGATTAATTCCCCGACGAGGTTGTATAGCTCCAGATAATATGTTTCATTGCTTTTCAGGACAGCCTCAATTATAAAAATCCCGTTGTTTGGATTGGGGAAAACGCTCCAATTGGCTAAATCTGATTGTATATTAATTATTCCTGTAGCCGTGTCTGTGGTATCAACAGGAGGTAACGTTGCAGAGTTGATCACCACAATCGTTCCTGTGCTGAGATCAGTACAGTTGAAATTGAAGGCGAATAAGGTCACTGTGAAAATTCCTGTGTCAACATAAGGATGATTGGGGTCCTGATTGGTGGATAGGGCGGTGCCGTCTCCAAAGTCCCATAAGTAGGAAATTGCGTTTGTGCTCTGATTGGTAAAGCTCGCGATACCCAGTCCTGCGAGGTCGATGGTATCAATCGTWGGAGAAAAGACGGATACCAAACCGAGAGATCCACAGTCATTGAGAATCTCTATAGTGGTAGAAACCGTATCAAAACACACTCCGTTACCAACAATGAGGAAAATGGGATAGATACCCGCAACGGTGTAGGTGTTGATCGGATTCTGTGTGGTGTCATTGAAGCCGCCGTCCCCGAAATTCCAGTTCCATGAAACAGGGGCAGGCGATGAGCCATCCACAAAAAATACCGGGTCTCCTACATTGGCAGTGGAGGGAGAAGTGAAGTTGCCAACAAGAGTTGTAAGCACCGTAATGTCGATGCTGTCACTTGCAGTGCATCCAAATTGATTGACGATGGCCACAGAATAGGTTCCTCCAGCAGTTGTTTTGTGTTCCATGCTGTCAATTCCCACTGGTGAGCCGTTTAAAAACCAGGAATACGATGCACCCGGATTACCTGCATTGAGAATTGGGAAGGGCTCATTATCACATACAGACTTATTGCTTCCTAATTCCACTGTAGGTTCGCTTAAGGATAGGGTTAAAGAATCTGTTCCCTGRCAGCCGGTRGYGCTKGTGACGAGYACAGAATARATWCCYGGAATGGTGGTGGGCAAAGTTTGAGCGTTTGTGCCKACAGGGTTTCCGTCTAAYGTCCAYGTATAGYTCATATTGGGCAAYCCGGCATCAAGCRTWGGRAAGGCATCATTGASGCAAATTGAAGTATCCCCACCYAGAACCACAGGGAGGGAAGTAAATATGTCAAATTCAATCGCGCTACTGCTTGAACAGCTTCCATAGCTGACCGTTACGACATACGTCCCCGGCGTCGATGCCTGGAGCGTTTGCGTGTTTCCTCCTGTGGCTGTACCATTCAGAGTCCAGGCATAGGATGCTCCGGGATTACCGGCGTCGAATGTTGGAAGGATATCCGTGAAGCACACGGAAGTGTCTATCCCAAGGTCCACATTAACGGAACCAATCACTTCAATCTCCTGTTCTGTATACGCCAATCCGCAACAGCTCATCGTGGTGAGTGTGATGAGGTAGGTGCCCGGTGTGTTAAATGCAATTGCTCCTGGGTTCTGTACCGTTGAAGAAGTGGTAGCTCCGCCTGGGATTGACCAGGTATAGGTATCTGCATTTCCAGTGCTCGTCAGTGTCATATCATCGCCTGCACAAATGATTAGGGCAGATGCGTCAATTTCTGGTGGGGTATAATTCTCATTCAGGGTAATGAAATTAGCGAGGGTAAAGGGCACTCCATCAACAATTAGCGTAATGGTCCTTGGGCCCAATGCGCCGCTTGCATACTGTACAGTGTCTACTGCTGTGGCGCTACCTGCGGGGTCAGCGCCAAATCCGAAGATCCAATCAATATTGCCTATGGCTGTTGTTCCGAAGGTAATGTTGGTATTGGAACACCCTGAGAAGTCTACTGTTACAACTGGTTCAAAGGGGTTAAATGCATTGGAAACCAACATGGGGAAGCCCGCAGGGTCCTCATAAATTTGTATGCTTACTCCGTCAGATCCCGGTCCACCGACACCTCCTACTCCACCTGGTCCACCGGTACCTCCGTTTCCCCCTTCTCCGGTGTTGCAGCTCTTAGTGGTATCTAATAAATTGGCTCCTGTTGTACCGCCCAGTCCGCCTACTCCACCCGTGCCGCCAGCGCCGCCAGGGCCACCGACACCACCTGTCCCAACTGTTCCAGGATTTAGAGAGCAATCTCTTACCTGCCCATTAATGCCAGAATTCCAGGTGAAAATACAGAAAGAACCGCCCCCTCCATTACCGCCAAGTCCAGAAAATCCTCCTTGTCCGCCTTCGCCGCCTCCACCGCCACCACCGCCGGCACCCCAGCTCCAGAAAACGGTATCGCAAGAAGACGGATTTAAGGCGACTGGTTCACATCCTTTGGCGCCACCGCCGCCACCGCCACCGCCGCCGCCGCCATGAACAGCTTGCGTTCCCAACGTGCCCGTGGCGGGCATATAAAACCCACCTGTGAAACTGGCAAAGGCCTGAAGTCCATCCTGTCCATTAAATCCTGTTGTACCATCTGTACCGGTTCCACCATGATTGGTTGTAGTAGCCGCGCAACTAGTTGAAACATACTCCACGAGTTCGCAAACGCCATCTCCACCTACACCGCCTTGTGCACCACCCATTCCGACTCCAGGGTTTCCCGCAAATCCGTCATTGATACGTGTCATGTTTTTAGCATAACA
>JAESRW010000080.1 GCA_016764395.1 Flavobacteriales bacterium | reverse complement strand
AAGCTGCCAGCGCCAAAGCTCATGGTAGCGCCAGCGATAATAAAACCTCCATCTAACGTTTGACGTACCGATAGGCCTACCTCAACACCACTCCCTCCAAAGGCATTTGTCCATAAGGTATCACCGATTTTATCTGTTCGAATAAGATAAACATCTTGGCTCCCTGCCCCGAAACTAGATGTGGCTCCCGTAACTATATATCCAGAATCTGAACAAATTTGCAGTGCATATCCAAAATCATTATCGGATCCGCCGTAAGTTTTAAACCAGAGAACATCTCCACTAGAATCGGTCCTAAAAAGAAAAACATCTGAGTTGACTCCACCTAGGTTTTGGGTTATTCCAACAATGATAAATCCGTCATCTTCAGTCTGCTCAATCGAAAATCCCCGCTTCAATGAATCATTGCCATACGTCTGCGTCCATAAAGTATCACCCATCATATTCACCTTAACCAGATAAATATTATTCCAGTTAGAGGAGGAGCTATCAATGATTGAGTTTCCCAATAAAATATAGCCGCCATCATTGGTTGAGAGCACCTGCTGACATTCGTCATCAGTCGAAGGACTCGTATACACCCTTTCAAATTGGGTCTGACAAATCGCGTTAAACGTTAGACATATCAGGACAGTTGATAGTAATGCTCTCATCAATAAATTGTTATTCCGTGCAGAAGTCGATTAAGGTAATTACCAGGAGAAAGCCGCCCATGTTCCAGAACCTTAACGCACTGATAGTCTGCAAGGTTACCTAAATACGCACTCTTTCCAATTATTACCAAATTGTTCAGTTACCTAGATTTACCTGCAAAGCACTGTAAGTGGATGGAGAATTACAAAGCTTGGTCTAACTGTACTGCTTGCTTCAAGGCCGATCGAGTAAAGACGCGCTAATGGTTGGTGGCGATAACACCGAAGAATCCTCGAATGGCAAGGAGCATCCTGATTTTAGAGCTGGTTCTGTATGTAAGGTGTCCCTGGTTAAAAGTCATCGATCCTGCTGCAAAGGAAATAATTAAGAATTCCGATTCGTGTGGTGGTGTTGAAATGCCACAGCCAAAGCACTTAGAGATGGGGCATTATTTGTAGTTTTGAGTCAGCTACGCTCACACAACATGCAAAGACCCATACTTTTTTCAATCCTTCTAGCCCTGTCGCTATCACTGAGTTCACCCCTCGAGCTTCAGGCACAACATAAAACCTGGATCAAGGCCATAGATAACAGGAACCTTTCTAAGGTAAAGAAGTTGATTGATAAAGGGAAATTTTTGGATTCAAGGTCGGACAACGGACGAACGTTGCTGATGTATGCAGCCTTAAGAGGGCGGACAAAAATCATCAAGTTGCTTATCGATGCGAGCGCTGATATGAATGTGACCAATCTGGAAGGGACAACTGCCTTAATTATCGCTTCTATCAAAGGACATAGTGAAGTTGTGGAGGTCCTTGCAAATGCTGGAGCTTCTTTAAATAGTCAAAACAACCTGGGCCGCACCGCTTTGATTTGTGCCACGATCTATGAGCATAAAAAGGCAGCAAAGATTCTGATTCATCAAGGTGCTAACCTGACCAAGAAAGACAATGACGGCCACACCGCCCTTTTTTATGCAAAACGTAAAAGGCTGAAGAACCTCATTAAGCACTTAGCTGGGCATCATGAACCGGACATACCAACTCCGCCTTCTCCCCCATCTCCACCTGTTAATGAGGCAGATCAGACTCCTGCTTATAGAGGATCAGGAGATCCCTTAAAGGGGCTCAACGTTGCCAACCAGGAGTTAACCATTGGGGCTGGAAAATACTATGCGCTTATTATAGGCATCGATCAATATAAAGGAGTTTGGACTCCTTTGAAGAATGCCGTTAATGACGCCAAAGCGGTGGAAGAAATACTCAGAAAAAAATATAGAATGGATGAGATCACGTCACTCTATAACGAATCAGCTACAGGGGAAAACATCATTAAGGCATTGGAGTCGTTGGTAGAGAAAGTAAAGGATGCAGATAATGTCTTTATCTTTTATTCAGGACATGGAGAATTCAAGAAGGAGCTCAACAAGGGCTTTTGGGTTCCGGTTGATGCTGAATCCAGTTCTACCTTCAAGTATATCTCTAATTCTGACATTCAGACATTTCTGGGTGCGATCAAATCAAAGCACACATTGCTTATTGCGGATGCGTGTTTCAGTGGGGATATTTTCAGGGGGAACACCATTTCAGTACCTTTTGAGGAATCAGAGCGGTACTTCCAGAAGGTCAATAAATTAGAATCCCGGCAAGCCATGACCTCCGGAGGAGTGGAACCGGTAATGGACGGAGGGAAGGATGGCCATTCAGTATTCACTTATTACCTGCTAAAGGCGCTTGCAAACAATGAAAGTAAATATTTTGATGCCGGACAATTATTCGGTGAACTCAAAATTCCAGTGACCAATAATTCAGATCAAGCGCCCAATTTACAGCCCGTTAAAAATACGGGGGATGCTGGAGGGCAGTTTATCTTTATTCAGAAATAAGAGGGCATGGAGTAGACACAATTCTACCCCCGCTGTCCATAGGATCTGTTGGAGACTAAAGCAGTTCAGTATCATCTGGGAATAAACATAATCTTAGTGTGCTTGTGTCGATCATACCCATTCCTGTAGGTAAAGGCCATCCCAACGGGAGGCAGACCATGTCTTCGTCTTACAATTTTCAACAGCTTATAACTGTCTTTCCTTTTTCCCAACTAGGATGAAATAAACTAATCCCTCCTTTATCAATTAGACCTCCCTATTCAATACCTTTACCAGCCAATTATGGCAGGAGATATTACCACATTAGAGCAATTATTTTTTCAGTTTCATAAGGTCCTTTGCAATCATGCTAACAAGATTGTAAATGACCGGAACAATGCCGAAGATATTGTTCAAGATGTTTTCTTGAACCTCTGGAAAAACCGGGGCGCAATTGACTGGGAAACTCCAATGAAGGGATATTTGTATAAAGCCACTACTAACAGTGCTTTAAACTGGCTTGAAAAAAACAAACGAGTTGTCCGCTATAGTGAGAAGATAGGTGAGCCGAATGCCAATGTTGTTGAACTTAAATTAAATGCGGATGAACTACTGGAAAAAATTGAACACGCAATAAATACCCTACCTCCCAAATGCAAGGCGATTTTTGTTTTAAACAGGTACGAAGAACTTAAGTACAGACAAATTGCAGAGCACCTGAATATTTCTATCAAAACCGTGGAAAATCAAATGAGTATTGCCCTGGATAAGCTTCGAAAGGAACTAAGAGCCTACCTCCCAAAAGCTATCCTACCCTTCTTAGCAATGCTGAAAGAATTTCTTGGTTAGGCATTTTAATTGAACTTTTTTTCACTGCAGTTTAGGGGTAAATTGATTTTGCCCTGTGTTATTATATATAAGGCAATTTCAAACCTAGAAAATGGCAAAAAAATATTGGGATTTAATTGTGAAGCATTTCACGAATGAAATTTCCCCGGAGGATGAAAATGTATTGAGGGAGTGGCTTGAGGTAAGTGAAGAAAACAGAAAACAGTTTGAACTGCTCAAAGAACTCCTTCAATTATCTGACAATTCCTTCAAGACCTATACTCCCAATACACCTGAGCAATGGGATAAACTAAAAGCCAAAATTGAAGCAGATAGCAGCGACGTTAAAGTTGTTACCTTATTCAATAGACATTGGTGGAAAGTAGCAGCTGCAGCTTTGTTGATCATTGGCGCAGGTTACTTATTGACTACCCCTAATGACAACCGTGCTAATCAAATAGCGTTGATCAATATCCTCACTCAGGACAGTGCCAAAGTATTTCATCTTCCTGACAACAGTAAAATTCACCTCAATAAGTACAGCATTTTGAGTTATCCAGAAGATTTTGCTGAGTCAGAACGAAACCTGACATTAACTGGMGAAGCATTTTTTGAAGTGGAGTCAGAYACTGCAATGCCATTTATTGTTACAGCTGGRAACACCCAKACCAAAGTATTRGGMACKGCATTCAATATTAAAGCATAYGAAGASGATGAKGAYGTRGMGTTAATTGTGGCYGAGGGMAAAGTYGAATTTTCAGCCRATGAKGARAAAGTGATTTTARTCAAGCATGATAAAATCACCTATGACAAAAAGAGCCGGACCTACAAGCAGTCGAAAGCCAGTAAAAAYGACCTCAAATGGTGGTTGRAGAACGTTGANAAAGNACGTWAAGCRATTYATCAAAAAAGCRRGTAAGAAAATYAAGMGAGAGMTCAAYAAATAATCTAMAGTTTAACCATTAATACAGCATCTTATGAAAACCATAAAACSAACCATTCTTGCCATCATGTATCTTRTMATCTGCAATATAGCWATGGCACAAACCCACTATRTTAAATCCKCCAAKGGWTTAAATTTGAGAAGTGGYCCTGGARCWAATGARTCCATTCTTACYTCAATWCCCGYWGYTGGAGARGTTRARGTWATCGANCAAGGNAGAAGAATGGTCGMAAGTAGAATACRAAGGNCAAAARGGSNTATGTWTCKTCWAAGTTCTTAACTGAAGACAAAAAAGAAGCCGAAGCCGCTGCAAAGAGCAGCAAGAAAAAAAGTTCAAAGAATCATGCTTCCGCATCGTCCAAGAATTCAGGTTCAGGTTCTCAGGGTTTAAGCGGCAATTGGGGGTTGGGTTTGCGTTTGGGCGATCCATCAGGAATTTCAGCTAAAAAATACATGAATGATGGCAAAGCATTGGAGCTCAGTATTGGGCGGACTGCATTTTGGGGAGTTGACAACCGTTATAGGGACAGATTTGATGATCTTGACGATTTTAATTATGAGTTTTATGATTATAAAGGATCTAGGATCAAATCAGCGATTGCGATACAAGTACATTATTTATTTCATGATGATTTGAATATAGAGGGAGTGAGCGGCTTGCAATGGTATTATGGTTTTGGAGGGCAAATTCGGTTGATTACGGTTGCTTACGACTTTCGCTATGGCCACGATCACGACCCTGATCCGGATGATTGGGACAATCATTGGCATTCTGGCGGGGAAGAGTCACGAACGGATTTTGATGTCGGCGCAGATGGTGTGATTGGATTGGAATACATCCTTAAGAACCCTAAGTTCTCTCTGTTTTTAGACATTACCCTCTTTATGGAGTTGCTCGACAACCCCTTTCTATTTAACGGTCAAAGCGGTATAGGTGCCAGATATAATTTCTAATAATTAATGGATATGATAAATATGTTGAAAGGAATCCTATTTCTATTGTTCATCTTGTCAGCCGAAATTGTATTTGCTCAAGACGCTGACAAGGATTTTAGTTTAGGACTACGAGCAGGAGACCCTACAGGACTAACATTGAAGAAATATTTGGGTACCAATGCTCTTGAATTAACTATTGGGTCACTATTGGGTGATGGAGATTTGAGCATTTTTGTTCACTATCTATTTCATAATCCAATTACTTCTATTGGAGATAACAACGATATCACCGGCCTTGATTGGTATTATGGACTCGGGGGGCAAATAAAAAGTTTCAATGGTGCAGTGGATTTAGGTGGGGATGGTGTGCTCGGACTTGAATACACCTTTAGTGAAATACCCATAACGGTGTTTCTCGATGCAATTTTATATGTGGAAATTATTGATAACCCATTGAATATCGATCTTGATGCTGGGATTGGGGCTAGATATAACTTTTAAACAATGAAAAACGGTCAATTAGCAGAGGGGAAGATTCTGGGAGTTTGCGCATGGATAGCGGCCAAACTATCTCTTGATGTTAAACTGGTTCGATTGATATTTATCGTCGCAACAATAGTTGGTTTTGGATCACCTATTATTGTGTATTTCACACTTTATATTGTGATGAAGTTGATGCGTTAATTTAGCGTCCCATCGCTAATAACTGAAAGCGCCTAGGCATCAACAAATATTGTAGCGAGAGACGGGTGCAGTCTAAACGGCAAGGTGGGTAATCCAGGATATGCTTCTTTTCAAATTAAACCCTCATTGTTATCACTTTATCTTCCTTTAACTATATTTGTTTGCAATGATTTACAGAAAACAACTGGGTGTTCTGATTGGCCTCTGCCTTTTCATTGGTTTAGCCTCGCTCACCCCCACACCTCCCAAAAGTGCCGGTGCCCCCGCCGAGAGAACCGGGGCGCCTACTATATTCACCGGTAAAGAACCAACTTGCGCCGTCAGTGGATGCCACGATTTCTTTAGTTTAAATTCCGGAAATGGGATTTTAAGTATTGAATGTATAGACTGTGATGGACAGTACAAGGCTGGTTCCGAAAATTTGATCCGAGTTACCATACAAGGAAGCGGGTTTAACAAATTTGGCTTTCAGGCKGTTGTACTKGAAGTAGACAGTGTCTTTAATGTKCCSGTGGGAGAAACSGTTCTTGYGGATCCAATAAGAACMCAGATTTTAGAGGCCAATAGYCCGGCGAATTGGATGGTYGATAGAAAGTATGTAACACAYACYTTTGATGGCAATGCTCCTGWTTCAAGCAATTCCACCTATTGGGATTTTATATGGATMGCTCCTGAAGGTTAYACAGATACGGTAACGGTATATGCTTCGGCCCTCACTGCCAAYAATGATTTGGAAATGACWGGGGATTACGCTTATACAGCGAAGCTCACTCTTGGAGGTATCGTGCTGGGTRTCAATTCGAAKTCYCGTGAGTTGGATGTASAAGTATATCCCAATCCAGCAACCAATGTGCTCTATATAAGCGGTTCCAACAATGCTGATTTAATRGAACTGCGTGTATATAGTTTGARCGGTGTTGAGATCCTTAAGAAGATGATWCGGGSTAATGAATCAATTARATTGGACCACMTTGTTGAGGGTATGTATTTATACTCCCTAACTCAAGATGATWTGYTAAAGMAGGGYAAAATAATYATYCAATGAAAYTGAAGKCCASMTACATGAGAMKTGYWCTMTTGRYMWTAGCTTGYGCYATYWCGGYYCCCRGTTTTGGSCAGTGGCTGGAGCATACGGTCGGTATTGACAAGCATGTTTGGAAAGTGGAATTTCATGGAAAGGACACGGGCTGGGCGGCATGCGCATACGGAACCCTCTTGCATACTGTTGATGGTGGGCTAACTTGGCAACAACAATTTACACCTTTTCCATATCAGCTATACAATGTGACCTTTCTAAATCGCGATACTGGGTTGGCAGTTGGAGAGTACAACGTAGTGCTGCGCACACTTAATGGGGGGAATACCTGGACCAGTGAAACCGCGACCAGTAGCGATTGGCTCACCGCGGTTGATTTTGCTGATAAAACAGCTGCCGTAGCAGTGGGCTTCAATGGATTGATTTTGCACACCACAGATACTCTATCCGATTGGATGATTGCCTCATCAGGAACAACGTCTCATCTTTACGATGTGTGGATGTTCAATAATGGAAAAGGTTTCGCTGTCGGTTCAAATGGAACAGTACTCAGGACGGATAACCATGGTGCCACCTGGACGGCTGCCTCTATTTCAACGGGAGCCACATTGCGTTCCATTCATTTTATTGATAATGATAAGGGTTATTTAGTTGGAGACGAAGGTGTAATCTACCGTACTGATGATGGTGGCCAACTTTGGGAGTTAATGACCTCACCAACCATAAGCCCCCTATATGATGTAAACTTTGCGGATAATTCTATCGGTTATATTGTGGGCGGTAGTTCAACTATTCTTAGAACTGAGGATGGCGGAGATACCTGGATACAACAGKYCACTGATATTGATGCGCTGYTAACCAGTGTTTCATGTCCTGACATTGACCATTGTTTTATTTCAGGATCYGGGGGATTGCTGCTAACRACGGATAATGGAGGTGTYGGAATTGCACCCAATTTARSGGCARRCGTWATTCAAACCTGGTATTCATTTKCAACCARRGAAATAATCRTCAGCTCAAGAACTACGTCAATACAGGCGGAGGTAGCGGTATTTGATCTTAGTGGACGAGTGGTTCTCAGTCAGCAGGTTGATGTAYAYAGTTCGAAAACCGCAATCTCCTTGTCAGGATTGGCGACAGGTGTCTATCAATATAGAGTTAGCACGCAAGAAGGATACAGCGAGCAAGGTAAACTCACGTATCTTGATGAAGAGAATTGAATCGTTGCCTTAACTTAGTAATCGGCACATTAGAATACACACAACTATGAAACAAATCAACATGCTGTTCTTTCTTGGATTGGTAGGGATGGCGTTAGTGGCATTCGATACGGTACATGGTGGAGATATGTTGTCAACGGGTGCGCCACCGGCCCACACGGGAGCACCCGGGGAACAAACTTGTGCAAGATCCGGATGTCATACAGGAGCGGCTGTCAACTCTGGCGCAGGCATGTTAACCTTGGATTTTAATCAAAGTGCTGATGAATATGTACCGGGCGAAGCGTATGAGATAAAGGTATCTCTGGATGAGATAAACGTAATGCGTTTTGGATTTGAGCTCACAGCCATTTCCGATATCACCGGGGATGAAGCGGGCTCATTGGTGATAACAGATAGCGCCAGGATGCAAGTAATACAGGGACCTGCGCCAAATGATGGAAGAACTTATATTACTTATCGTTTTGCCGGGACTGAGCCTGTCGCCCTTGGCAAAGGGGAATGGATTTTTAACTGGATTGCTCCCCAAACAGATATCGGACCCGTGAGTTTCTACTTAGCAGCTGTTTCAGCCAATGATGATGCAACAGATGATGGAGATTTAACCTATACGACTTCCACAACCATTTTACCGTCAACAGTTTTGGGCGTTGAAAGCGAAAGATTTGTTAATGCTATTTCCTTGTATCCCAATCCGACAATAGATGTGATCAATATTGATACTTACGCTAACCCTGGACAGCGTGTGAGCGTTTCAATTCACACACTCTCCGGTAAAAAAGTGGGCGATTTTGATTTTGATGGTTGTTGTTCGAACCTGAATGTTGATGGCTATGAATCCGGTGTATACTTTGTCAAGATGGCCATCGACGATCGTATGTTCTCTCAACGCCTACTAATTCTCAAGGAGTAAGAAGTTTAGCTAAGGTACCGATGTATTAACTGCTGAATTAAAGCCCATCTTTACGTCCCTTCCCTCCTCGTTAAAGATGAGTATTCAAGAACGAGCGAATTGTTATTCTTTCAATCGCTATTCTGGTTTCTGTGCTGACAATGGTTCCTGAAAGCGCTTTGATCTATTCAAATGGAGCAAAAATGACATTCAGGGTTGAAACCTCCCTCCTATTCCAGCCTATAACTCACCCGGATATTCCCGCCTTTCGCCTTGATCTTAGGGACCCTTATCTGACCCAATAGGGAAAGGTCCTGAACGTGGGTTCCACCACAGGGACAGCCTATTCCACCTACTTTAACGACCCGAATTGGTTTATCCTTGGGCACATACGCAGGTACAGTGGGGCAATGTTCTTTTAACTGTTCATAGGCTTCCACCACAAAAGACTCAATCGGTTGTGCGGTGGCAATTAGCCGGTTGGCTTCTTCCTCAATCGTGGCACACACCTTCTTCCTATCTTCAACTGCTATCATACCTTCATATTCGACATAGGGGCTGTCAGGAAAGTGATATCCTTTGGTGGGATGGTAATCATACCCACAGTTAATCATGGCCGTATCGATCAAGTGGCCCGCGGTATGAATCCTGGAGTTTAATTCCCTTCTTTCTTTATTAACAAGAAGTTCGACAATTTCACCGATCGGTAGTTCAACTGCTTGCTCTATAAAATGGTAAACGATGCCTTCATCAAAGCGCACGGATATTACATTAATCGACAGGCTTTCTAACTTTATTTCTCCATGATCACATGGTTGACCACCTCCTTGGGGATAAAATATAGTCTT
>JAESRW010000079.1 GCA_016764395.1 Flavobacteriales bacterium | reverse complement strand
CGGCCATCTGCTGTAAATGATCACACCTCCATTGCTGGGAGAAGTAATGTGTGACAGGGCCGTATCATTGAGAATGGTTGTAGCATAGGGAAATCCAGCGGCCACCATGCCAGGTGTCAAAACATTGATTCTGGTAGGATCATCAAATAGCTCTTCAATGACTACCACATCCTGATAGGGAGAAATCAAAGGAGGAAAATACGTTCCTCGCTCTAAGAAATTGAAAGAAACTACTGGGGTCATCTGAAGATTATAGGCCATCACATTTATAACACCCGGGTCACTAAAATCTAACGAGTCGAGACTATAGATGAAGTCCTCCTGAACTGCAAATAGCACATCGTCATCCATATCTACAAGATCAGCTATCCTTTTAAACTTCAACGTAAATGGATCACCTTGCATGGTAAAAGCTGCACTGTGAAAATTGACATCTGTAAACCAACTCAGATCAAAACCACTGCCCGCACCAGAGTAAGAAACAGTTGGGCCCATGCTATCCATAACGACCCGCATTTGTATTATTATCGTGTCGCTGGAATTGGTTAGCATGCCGGCAAAATCAACCGAATCCCCAGGAGCCATAGTGGTGTCAGGTTCAAATTGCAGCATGTCCATTCCATTGGCATAGGCCGTAAGTAACGTGTCAATCACAGTGTACTGGCTGTTACTCAAGCTGATGTTTCCTGTTTGAACAACCTGAAAGTCATAGTCCAGGGCTGTGTTATTTTGAAAGGAGACTAAATATTGTGCACGTAGCTGACCAGAGCAAAGGACGCCCAACAAAAAAAGCAGTATCGGAAGGTTGTGTTTCATGGGGTAATTCACCCTACAAAGTTACGTTTTTCAGGATGAACCTTCTGTGCCATTAATCGCCAACCAGGTTAGGTCGGACTCATAACCTTTACGGATACAGTAATGGGCAATTTTTTGATCAACCACTGTTCCTTTTTCCCCATTATAATCAAGTCGCTTCTTACGGATCAGGCTTTCTAATGTAGTGGTATATTCATGCTCTTCAATTTCACGAAGTCCCTGATCTATGCAATACTCCGTTAGGTTCCGCTTCCTGAGCTCAAGTCTAATCCTGACACGTCCCCACCGTTTTTGACGGAACTTTCCGCCTGCATATAATTGTGCAAATCGCTCTTCATTGACAAAACCTAAGCTTATCAGCTCAGCGAGAATTTCTTCAGCCTGATCCGAAGCAGCCCCTAAATCAAGCAACTTCTTGCGTACCTCTTGTTGGCAGCGATCCCGATAGGCACAAAAGCGGGAAGCTTTAGTTAGCAGCAATTTATTTTCAGGCAATCCTTCCATTGATTAATTTATACGCAGCTCACAAAATTACTAAACGCGCCAGTGAATTAACTGAGAACTTCCAGTACTTTGGGTTGAAACGAATTTGAACGAGCTGCCACTAATAATGAAATTATCTCCATCAATAGGTCAACACTTATTTTACTCAAAATAGCATAATTGCCAATCGTTCAATTCGTAGATTCGTATGCGCTTTCATTTGACACAGCAGAGGCACTGGATATCAATCTATCTATCTGAATGTCAGGATGTACTGGCAAGAACCAAACAGGTTCATAAATCAACACTGGCCAATTTAGGACCTGCATCGAATTTAGGTTACGTTATGAAGAACAGGGGGGCAATTATCTATTTATTTCTGGCCAATTCCATTTCCGGCATTGCGCAAGGAATCAGCATGATTGCTATTCCCTGGTACCTCACTTCCAGCTTAAATATGCCTACGTTTTTCGGAACACTTTACGCTTCTCTTACATTTCTGGCGTTGTTCTGGGGCCTGTGGGTTGGATCAATGATCGACAAATACAACCGGAAGAATATATTCCTCGGCATTTCTGCGGTGGGCGCAGTGGTTGTTCTTTCCACAGCGTTCACTGGTTTTTATAATGGTGGGCTTCATTATGGATTTGCCGCCCTTATTTTTGGATTAACCTTCTTCATTTACTCGGTGCATTATCCGAATCTCTATGCTTTTGCACAGGAAATATCCGAACCCGCATATTATGGCCGCATTACATCATATATTGAAATTCAAGGGCAATTCACGAATATGATGGGAGGTGCATGTGCCGCGATTCTTCTATCCGGAATCACGGCTGGGCCGTTCGACCTTTTTGGGTATGTACTGGAGCAGCCTTTTACTGTTGAGAAGTGGGAGCTGCATGAGATTTTTTTACTGGATGGTTCTACTTATGTGCTCGCATTCTTGCTCATCTCATTGATGAAATATGAAAGGATTGCAGACCTTGAGAAGGACACTGGAACCATCTTGCAAAGGGTTAAGTTTGGCTTCAATTACCTCTGGAGCAACAAGATGATATTACTGTTTGGGATTTCCACTTTTGCAGTATTTGTCACGGTGCTCGTGGTGGGGTTTTATTTGATCCCGATATATGTTACCAAGCATTTGGAACGTGGAGCTGGCGTATATGCTATTGCTGATGTGTTCTTTGCATTCGGCGCCCTTTTAGCAGGTATCGGAATACGTCAGGTCTTCCGCAAGCTAACCTCCGTACAAACCATTCTCACCCTTGCAACATTAACGGCCAGCGTCTACTTTTTTTATATGTACAATTCGAATATTCCGCTGTTCTACTTGGCTATGATGCTGGTGGGAATGAGTAACGCAGGAATACGCATAACCCGAATGACCTATATTTTTAAGCACATCCCAAACAACGTTATTGGCAGGGCGGGAAGCCTATTCGGAATGACCAATGTGTTTTTAAGGATGTCGTT
This sequence comes from Flavobacteriales bacterium, assembly GCA_016764395.1. Lineage (GTDB taxonomy): Bacteria > Bacteroidota > Bacteroidia > NORP154 > NORP154. The sequence goes on along the minus strand of JAESRW010000079.1, from coordinate 7,149 downwards.
AATAGGGTTGTTCACCCTCCCTTTCTTTATTGAAGGAGACAATATCATCTACCCATTTATGATAATGGGCTTCTTTATTCTCCTATCAAACGTACCGTTGGTAATGTATTACCGGGCATTGGAGAATCCTCAAGCCAAGCATTAAAGGGGCCCTCCTTAGGTCTTAATGGGTTCGTTCTTACCGTTGAAGTAGGTGACTTCCAATAGGTGGAGTCCACTATCCGCCTTTATCTTAATCCCTTTCTTATACTTAGATCGCCATTTCCCAGCCAGGGATGATATAATGCCCCTATTTAGATAAGCCTCAATGAATGGATGGACATGTACCAAAACCGATGGCTCGTTCTGTTCCTTGAGGAAGTAGCTTACATTCCTCTCAATATCGTCAATTACCAACTCACTAGGCTGAATTTCCCCGGTTCCCTTACAGGTTGGACACTTCTCTGCCGTTGCAATATTCATTTCTGGTCGTACACGCTGACGGGTAATCTGGATCAATCCAAAGCGACTGGGTGGCAAGATCTTGTGCTTCGCCTTGTCCCGACTCATCACTTCTTTCATCCTTTCATGGAGCTTCTTGCGATTCTCCGCTTTGTACATGTCGATGAAGTCAACCACAATAATTCCGCCCATATCCCTCAGCCTCAACTGACGTGCAATTTCATCGGCCGCATCCAGATTCACCTCCAATGCATTGGACTCCTGATCATTATCCGCATTGGATCGGCTACCACTGTTTACATCGACTACATGTAATGCCTCCGTGTGCTCGATAACCAGATACGCACGACTTTTCATCGTTACGAACTTCCCGAATGAGGATTTTATCTGCTTATCTACCCCGAAATGATCAAAAATGGTGGTCTTTCCCGAGTAGTACTTAACAATTTTCTCCTGTTCTGGGGAAATGGACCTGATATATTCCTTTACCTGTTCAAAGAGCGCTTTATCATCGATAAAAATGCTTGTAAACGAAGCATTTAGCATGTCTCTCAGAATGGCCGAAGTCCGGTTTATTTCCCCTAATACCTTTTCAGGTGGTTTGGCTGTCTTCAATTTAGCATATGCGGTCTTCCAGCGCTCTACCAATTCGCTAAGATCAGAATTAAGTTCTGCTACTTTCTTGTTCTCTGCAACAGTTCTAATAATAACACCAAAGTTCTTGGGCTTAATACTCTGAATCAGCCGTTTCAGCCTGTTTCGCTCTTCTGCGCTGCCAATTTTTTGAGATATGGAAATTTTGTCCGTGAAAGGTATCAGCACTAAAAATCTCCCTGCCAGAGAGAGTTCACAACCGATCCTTGGACCTTTGGTAGAAATGGGCTCCTTTACAATCTGAACCAACACGTTTTGCTTACTCGCTAAAACATTGCTGATCTTGCCACTTTTGTCAATGTCCTTTTCAAACTTCATCCCCTCGAATAGGGGACCAATTTGTTGATTGGACATTCCGCTTTTAACAAGTTTGGAGAGGGACCTATACTGAGGTCCTAGGTCAAGATAATGAAGGAATGCATCTTTCTCATATCCAACATCAACAAATGCGGCGTTCAGGCCGGCCATCACTTTCTTGACTTTGCCAAGATACAAATCCCCAACGGAGAATTGTTCATCCCCATCGTCACTGTTAAGTTCTACTAGCTTTCGATCTTCAAGCAACGCAAGCGTTACCCCTGGACCGGAAGTAGCATCTATAAATAGATCTTTATTCACTACAAGTAATTTTACTTGTATGCCAAATCGATCCAGTTGGTGACCCTGTATAAAGGGTACCACAATCTAAATCAAAGAGAGGTGAAGTGATACTTGATACTAAAAATAAAAGGAAGAAACGTACAATAATCAGGGTCTTGATTAAGCTTTCTTCTTGTGACGATTCTTCTTCAAACGCTTCTTGCGCTTATGAGTCGCCATCTTATGTCTTTTTCTCTTTTTACCGCTTGGCATAACAAACGTTTTATATTTTATTTAATTCGTTAATAAGCTCATCGACCTGCTTTTGTATGGCCTGGTCCTCAACCGTAGCTCTATACTCCATCATTGGTCCAATGATCATCTCTATTTTACCCTCACGGGCATATGTCTCCGCTAAAAAACGCGCAGCGCTTTCATCTTTTTGTTCTGCACCAATCACTAACTGAAAGCGATCAAACGCCTTCTCGTATTGTCCCGAAACAACGGAAAACACCGCAAGCGCCAGATTGGCCTTTACATTACCAGGCTCTTTTTCGAGAACCTGTCTTAACATCATGATGCCTTGCATAGGGGCTCCGCTCCGTAAAACGGAACTGACCCCCTCTGCTATTTGCACTTCTATGCTCCCTTCAGCACCTTCAACTGAAACCTTTTGACTTTCTTCATCAAATGGTACCGTCTTAGGTAGGGCAATTATAATCACAACCAGTGCCAAGGCACTGAAAATTGCGATACGTTGCCCTTTTGATAATGAGATCATATCAGTAACCTACAAGGTTACTATACCGGCACGCTTTTTTTCACCTTAGACACGAAGGTCTTAGCCGGCTTAAATGCAGGTATATTATGAGCTGGAATAATCAGTGTTGTATTTTGAGAAATATTTCTCCCTGTTTTTTCCGCTCGTTTTTTTACTATAAAACTCCCAAATCCCCTGAGATAAACGTTATTTCCACTCGCCATTGCACCCTTCACTTCGTTCATAAATGCTTCTACAGTTGCCTGTACTGCGATTTTTTCAATTCCCGTCTTCAAAGAGATCTCGTTAACGATATCTGCCTTTGTCATATCAATCCTTATTAATGAGTAATTTTATTGAGTGCAAATATACATTTAAAAATTAACTCTAGAAGACAACACTTGACATGGTATTCTCACAAAACTTATTGAAATGGTACAATGACAATAGGCGACCTTTACCGTGGCGCCAAACGAAGGACCCCTACTGCATCTGGGTTTCCGAGATTATCCTGCAACAAACGCGTGTTGATCAGGGGCTACCTTATTATGAGGCTTTTATAAAGAAATTTCCCAACGTTGAGGCATTGGCTAAAGCCAGCGAAAATGAGGTGCTAAAAGCATGGCAAGGGCTGGGGTATTACTCGAGAGCCCGCAACTTACACCATACAGCCAAAGAGATCGCCGGTAGAGAGGGCGTCTTTCCATCTCATTACTCCGAGATCATCAAACTTAAAGGGATCGGTAGCTATACCGCTGCAGCCATTTCCTCCATTTGTTTTAATGAGCCCCAGGCTGTGGTTGATGGAAATGTATATCGTGTTCTTTCCCGATACCATGGCCTTAGTGAGCCGGTTGATTCCTCCACAGGCAAAAAGATTTTTTCCAAACTTGCGAATAACGCTTTGGACTGGCATAACCCTGGCGATTATAATCAGGCAATCATGGAGTTTGGCGCCTTACATTGTACCCCTAACAATCCCAAATGCACTTCGTGTTGTATTAAAACCAAATGCGTGGCGCAATTATCCAATACAGTTGCCTCCTACCCCGTCAAAACCAAAAAGGTAAAATCTGTGGATCGCTATTTCAACTACATTATGATTAGGGGAGACAAAGGAACTTTCTATCAAAAAAGAACCCACAAAGACATCTGGCAAAACATGTATGAGCCCTTGCTTATAGAATCCAAAAAGCACCTGAGCAAAAATGGAATTCAGAACAGTGAGGGATGGTTAAGCGTGTTTGGTAACGGGGCGGAAATAAAATTGAGAAGATCAGACAGTATAGAACATAAGCTCACCCATCAAACCATTAAAGCCAGGTTCTGGGAGGCCAGGATTGACTCAACTATGCTGAAAGGCACCTCGAGGCTGGTGGAATTTAAAGAGCCCGAACTCAAAAAAATCCCTATTCCCAGATTAATAGAGCGTTATCTTGAGTGTTATAGCGAACCGAAATAGTGCTTCCAGGGGAACCTTTACTTGTAAGATTCGTAACTTTGTTTAAATGTGCATGATATACATGCCAATTTTTTAGACGCCATAATTAATAGCGAAACATGTCGGGAGTAAACAAAGTCATCTTAATTGGGAACCTCGGAAAGGATCCGGAGGTGAAATACCTAGAGTCAAAAGTGCCTGTTGCAAATTTTACACTTGCGACCAACTCGACATGGAAAGATAAGGATGGAAGCAAGAAAGAGCATACAGAATGGCACAATATTGTTCTGTGGAGAGGATTGGCGGATTTGGCTGAAAAGTATCTACACAAAGGAGATAAGATATATCTCGAAGGGAAGCTCAGAACACGTTCATGGGATGATAAGGACAATATAAAAAGGTATACCACAGAGGTAATTGGTGAAAATATGACGATGCTGTCAGGAAGACGAGAGACCGAAACGCCTCCTCCTGCTGCTGAGCCAGAAAACACACAGGGCAGTCCCTTTTCTCCTGATATGCCGGCTGATGATTTACCATTTTAAATTTTTTCCACTACCTTTATTCTGTATGAACCCCATCCCCGCGATTTTATATCGAAGCGCTCAAATTCTAATACGCAAGCTTGGAAGAGACAGGAAGTAGTGGCGAGCCGCTGTATTGGCTCCTCTTTACCACTTTAAATATCATGCAATCCATGACACCTGGGGTGATCATCGCCCTGGTAAGTGTTTGCGTGCTCCTTGTATTCTCCGGATTCATTTCCGGGGCAGAAGTTGCTTATTTCTCTATCGACAAAGCGCTCAATTTAAGGGAAGAGCTTGAAAGCATAGGAAGTAAAAGATCAAAGTTGATTTTGCATTTGTTGGACAAGCCTAAGCGTCTAATGGCTACCATTCTTATCGCCAATAATTTTATCAATGTTGGTATTGTTGTGATCTCAACCTACATAAATGTGCAGCTATTTTCATTTGTGGAGAACCCAATGATCAGTTTTGCCATTCAAGTTGTTGCGATTACCTTTCTAATTCTGCTCTTTGGGGAGGTAATCCCTAAGGTTTATGCTACCCATTACCCCGTTAAGCTTGCCGGAGTTACAGCATACCTCATTCTTGTTCTCAGGAAAACTTTTGGCCGCCCTGCTAAACTACTGGTAGATTCGACATCATTCATACATAATATGGTGAAGAAAAAGCAACACAATATTTCAGTAGACGAGTTGTCAGATGCCCTGGATCTGACCAATGATGATTCCCTCGAAGAAGAGCACATTTTGAAAGGGATCGTAAAGTTCGGTAGCACAGATGTTAAACAAATCATGAAACCTAGAACAGATCTGGTCGCCATTCCGATACAAACTAAGTACAACGACTTGATAAACATTATCCTGAACAGTGGTTACTCACGCATACCGGTGTATGAAGAAACATTGGATTCCGTTAAAGGCATTCTTTATATCAAAGACTTGCTTCCGGGCTTAAAGCTTACGTCAGCAGGCAGCCCCGAGGTGTCATTTACGGAAGATGTAAATTGGCAATTCTTGATGAGGCCGACTTTCTTTGTCCCTGAGAACAAGAAAATTGATGACCTCTTAAGGGAATTTCAAGAGCGTAAGATTCATCTGGCCGTAGTGGTAGATGAATATGGCGGCACCTCAGGAGTTGTCACGCTGGAAGATATCATTGAAGAGATCGTTGGGGAGATAAGTGATGAATACGATGATGATGCACTGGCCTACTCAAAATTAGATGATACTACCTTCGTTTTTGACGGCAAAACTCCACTCAATGATTTATATCGGGCGCTTGACATTGACGGGACAAAGTTTGAAGAAGCCAAAGGCGAATCAGATTCATTGGCTGGTTTTATTATAGAATTGGAAGGTAAGATTCCCAAGAAGGATGAGAAGATAACGTTTGAGAACTATCTGTTTACGATTGAAGCTGCGAATGTGAGAAGGGTAGAGCGCGTTAAAGTTAGCATTCTATCTGATGTAGAGGAACAGAAAGAAAAGTAAACCCAACGGTGTGTAATCTATATTTAATAGGGACACAATGGTGGTCCACGTTCAAAGGACCGTACCAGGAGGAGCGGATCGAAGCATCGAATTTATAAATTTGGGCCATCGAATTATGCACAGACCAAAGATCAAAATTTGAAGAAGAAGCGGAAAATACCGAATGCCACCTTAATGATATTGGCCCTTAGCATCATTGTAGGATGTAATGACGGCTTTACGCCGAGGCCATGGGGCTACTTTCGAATTGACCTTCCGGAAAAATCCTATCGGTCATTTGAAGCTGAATGCCCTTTCACTTTTGAGTATCCAGCGTATGCTGAGGTAGTCAAACACAAATCGGAAACCTCCATACCATATTGGTACAATATTGAGTTCCCTGACTTCGGCGGCCGCCTATATCTTACTTACCATGCTATACTTCAGGAAGGCGAAGCGGACTCCTCAAAAGGACCCGTAGAACAATACCAGGAGGATGCCCGCAAGTTTGCCATGAATCACACGGTAAAAGCCAGTGCAATTGAAGAAGACGTCATCTTTAACGAAGCCAAAAATGTTTATGGAATATTGTACCATATCAAAGGGCTCAACACGGCCTCCAGCGTACAATTTTATATGACCGACAGCACTGACCACTTTTTTCGAGGAGCGCTCTATTTTGATGTTGCTCCCAGAAACGACTCCCTGGCCCCGGTGATCGATTTCATTCGCGAGGATGTGGTTAAATTAATAGAGTCGTTTCAATGGAAGTCATCAGCTGACTATGCGAGTGAGTAGCAAATAACCTGAATTTGGCATAAGGTGAACGTGGCCTCCATGACATCAACGAATTACGAATGGTTCGACTATGCTCACCACAAGTGGGTACGAATTTGCGAATTCTCTACGCTGATCGACTTGGAAATTCAAGGTAAGTTTGATTTAGCCGCATTGCCATGGTGCAATGATCTTTAGGGAAGTAATTTCCATTTATAATTTCTTCATTCTACTGTTCAGTGGTTCTATTATTCAACTGTTCATAGAATAGCAATCAACAAACAAGAAGGCATAGCCGCCAAACATGCCCACGCCCAAAGGACGTGGGCTTTTAATTTAAACTAATTCAGGATTGCCTAAGCCCATTAAGAAAGTGGACTACCGAAATTAGCAGCAGCATCGCGCCAGCCTGGTGTAAAACTGCGATCAAAATCGGCACACCCAAAAGGAGGGTGGATACCCCCAGGCTAAATTGAATAAGCACCATTCCGATAATCAACC
>JAESRW010000078.1 GCA_016764395.1 Flavobacteriales bacterium | reverse complement strand
TGGCCTTGAAACACGTGATTCATTGGGCAACAACAACAATGTTTCACTGGTTGGCATGCCTCCCGAAAACGACTGGATCCTCTATGGGCCCTACAGCGATAAAAGCTTAATGCGAAACGTATTGACCTTTAAGCTAGGCAATGCTATGGGCCGCTACGCTTCACGAACTCGATTCTGTGAGTTGATCATCAACGGGGACTACAAGGGAGTTTATGTGCTGATGGAAAAAATAAAGCGGGATCCAAACAGAGTGGCTCTTGAAAAGCTCGAGCAGAGCGATGTTAGCGGAGACCAGCTCACAGGGGGCTATATCATAAAACTCGACTGGAATGAGAGCGCAACCGAAGAGGGCTGGTACTCCTCCTACGCCCCGTATATTGATGTGTTTGAAAGGTACTTTTTTGTGTACCACAGTCCCAAAACACCCGAAATAGCCACTGCACAAAAAGCGTATATCAAAAACTTCATGTACGACTTCGAAACGGCACTGATCGGACCGGACTTCAAAGATACCCTGAGGGGCTATGCCCGGTACATCAACGTGGAATCGTTTATCGATTTTTTGATCTCCGTTGAGCTCGCCAGGAACATTGATGCCTACTATCTCAGCACCGACATGCACAAGGACCGAGACAGTAAAGGCGGTAAGCTCATCATGGGGCCACTATGGGATTTCAACCTGTCCTACGGGAATGCTTCTTATGCAGATGGCTTCAAAACGGATGGGTGGCAATACAATGTTGCCTATAATTTAGACGGTGCGGTCATCCCCTTTTGGTGGTGCCGGCTGTTACAGGATACAGATTTTCGGACAAAACTCATGACGCGCTGGAATAACCTGAGAATCGGCACCTTGCATCAGGACAGTATAATGAGCTACATTGATTCCATGGCAGCCTATCTCAATGAATCACAACAACGGAATTTTACCCGGTGGCCTACCCTGGGCGAAGAGGTTTGGCCAAACTATTATATCGGCCAAACCTACCAGGAAGAGGTAGACTTGCTCAAATCCTGGATATCAAACAGGTTGGATTGGATGGATGTGAATATGCCCGGAGACTGCATCATTCCCAAATTCGACGATGAGGATTTCTTTTTATTGACCTATCCCAACCCTGTCAGTACAAATGTGAAGTTTGACTATTGGTTATACGCCAATAAGAAGGTCAAAATTTCAGTTTATGATATGATAGGCCGCCAGATAGATGTGTTGACAGACGGTAATCAGGATGCAGGATTTTACAGCATTCAATGGAATTGCTTTGGGCTTGCAGCTGGGGTATACAATTACAAGGTCGAGATTGATAACGAAATCTATTTTTCGGAGAAACTGATTAAGTTAGATTATTGAGACGCGTTTTGAGGTGTATACCGTTATATTCTTGAACAGTCTGACAAGGAGTTTCTAGGTATTGCGTAAGAAATATAGATTTACCAATTCCTTGCAACCAAAATATTATGAAACCGCTAGTTGTTTTATTGTCCGTTTTTCTGATCACCTACGTGATAAAGCGAATACTCAAAAAGAAGAGGCCTTACTCTTTTTTCAATATCTTAGTAAGGGTTAAAACACAGACTCACCTTGTGCACCATTAGAATTCGATTATGAATAAGCTTCTACCCATTGTGGTCTGCCTGGTCGGGAGACAGACTCCATATCATGGTCCAGAGCAGTGCTAGACCGGGTTAATGGACAAAAACCACTTGTACAAAGTATGATCAACAATCAACTGACGGCATTTCTAATACTGTGTAGCCTATTGTTATCATGTGGGCCAGAACCGAAGCAAAGAGAACCAGAGAAGGAACCTGTAGAGGCAGAAATAGCAATACCTGCAGATTCAAGTTTCAAAGAGCCTGTTGTGACCCTCTGGGATAAAGTTGATCAAAACCGAGATGGCATCATTCAAGATATCCGGGAGAAATTCAAGCTTATCAACAGTTCTACCCATCATTACGACAGCTATTTAAACCAAATGTATGAGGATGCTTCGCGGGATGTGACGGAGAGTGAACTTTCATTTTGTGATGCCGGAACCATTATCAAGACCGTGAATAAGGGCAGCACCATGCGTTTGGAAAAAGGAGGAAATTTCATGGTAGAGGATTACTTCTTTGGTGGTGAAGTATTCTTTGCATTTGAAAGAGTTGTGGAACTGAAGTATATTAATAGTTACAAATATGATACGGTTGGTATATACGATAGACGGTATTACTATTATTTGGGGGAGCTGATTCGATGGGTGGACGAAGATGGGTCCATCTTCGATAGTGACCTTGAGGGAACTTTTGAAAAAGAACCTGCACTCATTGAATATAACCCGATAAGACAATGCTCTAAATCCAATGAAGTTATTGATGGGAGGGTGTGTGGGGTATGAATCACCAAGAATGCAACAAAACCTGAACGGCATATACAACCCAGCTGTAATACTCAAATTGTATAAAGCCAATGTGCAAGGATCAGCAGAAGAGGAGCTCATCGCCTTCATGGGATTGGCCCATCTCTTCGGCGGCGGTGCGTATGTTTTCATTTTGGACAATGAACTGAATGATCACAAACTACTGGGCCTCTTTGAGTTTACTGCTTTAAGAAATCAAAATCCTCAACTCACATTTAAGAAGCTCCATAATGATGAAACAGTAGATATTCTGGTTATGGTAGATTTAAACCGATCTGTATATTACAGTGACGGATTGCACATTATCCACACTGAAAAAGATTCTGCCAAAATCGTATTCTCCACTGCGACCGTATTCGTTGATCATTTACGTATGATTGAGGAGGACAAAGCGCTAGTTAACAAAGCCAGAGTATCATTTAAAGATTTGGATAATGATGGGGTATTAGAAATTGAACTGAATGAAAAACAGGAAATAGTAAAAGGAAATTGGAACAATCCGATTGAATCTAAGGTGCTCAAATCTGAATCACGCGTCATCTATCAGTGGGATTCCAAAAGAAGTCAGTACATTAGAAATCAATAAAAGCATATAAACAATTTAAACCAACCGTCCCACACATTTAAAAGCCACAATTGACCAAAAGGGCGATCATACCATCCATCTTGTGCCTGGTACTCTCACTACCCTCCTTTGCCCAAGATGAGCCAAAAAACGATTACAAAATACAAATCGCTCTACTCCTGGATGTAAGCGGCAGCATGGGCGGACTCGTCAACCAGGCAAAGGGGCAGTTTTGGAGAATGGTCAACGAGTTATCAAAGGTGGAAAAGAAAGGAGAAAAAGTGACCCTTCAAATTGCGCTTGGCTCATTCGGCAATAGTGATTTTGAAGAAAATGGCTTTTTCAAATTACACACGCCACTTACAACAGACCTTGACCTTTTGTCAGAACAACTTTTCATTCTGGAAATCGGTGGAAGTGAAGAATATTGCGGTTATGCCATACAAACTGCCTTGGACAGCCTGGATTGGTCAGCTAATGAACAAGATTTGAAAATCATTTTCATCGCTGGCAATGAATCCTTCTCTTCCGGAACCGTTAGCTATTCCAATGCTTGTAAACAGGCATCCAAAAGACACATCATTATCAACACGATTTATTGTGGAACAGAACAGGCGGGCATTGACGACTTATGGGCAGACGGGGCCAAAAGAGGAAAAGGTAAATACCTGACCATCAGCCAGGACTCAGCGGCAAAACTTACAGAGACCCTCTGGGACAAGAAGATTATTCGCTACAGTGCCCAATTGAATGGCACATATGTCCCTTTTGGTAAGGATGGAGAGAAGCTCATAAAACGACAGATAAGACAGGATGAAAATGCGCTTTTACTGGGCAATGCCTTCTTGAGAGACAGGGTCATGTTCAAAATCAGCAAGCATTATCATAATGCGTCCTGGGACCTTGTTGACGCATATACACAGGACAGTTTAATACTCCAAAAGTTGGAGCCTGACGACTTTCCAGTGCACCTAAAAGCCATGACCCGTACTCAGAAACACACATATCTGCAACAAAAACAAGTGGAACGTGAACTTTACAAAGAAGGAGCAGCGGTATATTGTGAGAAGGCAAAAGAGCATTTAGCCATCACAACTGGCATCACTGGTCTGACTTTGACACTGGACAATACCATTATTGACACAATCAAAGAACAGGGAATGAACAGCGGCTTTGAGTTTAAGTAAGCATGAAGAGCCATGATCAGTAKCCTTCACCGCGAACATGCTGAATCGAAATTACAGATTAGGTAACACGTACTTACCTATTTTCGCTGCATGCGTATGCGATTTTACATAGTCGCCATAATTCTCTTTCTSTTCTCTCCTACCCAGGCGCAAGCCCAGCACCACTGGAATCTCCTTACGTTCTTAAATCGATCTACCCCCCTGTCAACTCACCTTGTTCAGACTCGGAGCCACTGGATAGGTTGTGTAGCAGCGTTTCCATCTGGCCTACACAGGCCTCTATCTGTTGACAGTACGCTTTTGCAGCTGTGTCTGAAATATTTCTGGTGAGACTAGACAGTCGTAGCGCTGAATTGAGAGGCCCTTGTAAATCTCGTGACGCCCTAAAAATGAAGGTCTCCAGCTCCTTGTTTTTCTCCTTCAAGGATTGAATAGCTTTTTTACGCTGCGTGATATCAATCAGCATGGCAGTGGAGCCTACCACTTTACCACCGATATTTAACAATGGCGCTGCACTAACATAAGCCCATATCCACGCACCGCTTTTTTTCTTCATCCGAATTTCATACTTCTCTTTGATTCCCCTTTGGCGGTCGTCAGCTTTGTTCCGTAAAGATTCATGGTCCTTTGGATCATTAAAAACATCCATAGAACTCCTTCCAAGTAGTTCTTGTTCTTTATAGCCCATGATGTCGCAAAACTTTTTATTAAGACGCAAAATGACATGATTGTTGTCCACTTGCATAATCCCTTCGTTCATTGTTTCCACTAGCAGGCGTTGCTGCTGCTCCTCAGCACCCAATGTAATCTCCTCTTTCCGATTCTCAATATTGGTAACAAAAAGTGATGATCCAACCACTTTTCCTTTCGCATCTTTGATGGGAAACATGCTCTGGTTGGCACTGAAAATTGTGCCATCTTTGCCTTGCCGCTCTGTATCATAATTCATCACTGACTGACCAGAAAAAATGACTTCGCGTTGTTTGAGGTATTCCGCTCTTCTTTCCGTTGGCACAATAATACCAGAGGAAGCCCCAATAATTTCAGCCTCAGAGTATCCGAACATCTTTTCGGCCTCTTTGTTCCACGAAGTGATCCGTTCATCCAATATACTGAAGACGGCGACACCAGTATTTTGGGGCCGGGCTGACAGCTTTCTTACCGGCTCAGGCTGCTCTTTATTAGTAAGGTCACGAACAAAACTCTGGCATAGTTGCCTGCCATAACACTCTAAAATGTGACAGGTGATTTCTACCAGGTAGAGCGAACCATTCTTCTTTTTATGAATGTGCTCAAAGCTAATTCTGCCTGTTGTTTCACGTTCTTTAACGAAAAGTCTAATATTTTCACTATTGCTCTCATCGGCTAGATCTGAGGCACGCATGTTCAGCAGTTCTTCCTTAGAATAACCCGACAATTTTTCGGCTTCTCGGTTGGCCCCTAGAATTTCGTTGGTTTCTAGGTCGATGATATATATAGCAATTACCTCATTTTTTAAAAACATGGGGTGTTTACTTTCTAGTGTGTTCAAGTGGCGGTGTATTGTTCAAAACTCCGAAAGAAAAAAACCATAGGCAAGGTAGCCAGGTATGCGGAAATTAAAATCACCAAAGCGACTAGAATCTTACCGCTGTAAGAAATTAGCCGTTTTCGTCCTTATTAACCCCTATTACCCATAACACGCTAACTATCAGGTTTCTACCTGGCACCTGAGAACCGCCTGATTGTGCTTCTTATCACAATGCAATCTCAACAAATTGGCTGTATACCAGTTCAGTGATGTAAGATTGCTAATTGCCCGCCAATTTTAACATAAGACATTCATAACGTGCCATTTATCTTTTTACATCGGGAATAAGTAGATAAAAGCCAAAAACTCAAGACAAACACCCTAATGTACTGAATTTGAGGTATTTTCGCTTTCTCAACACAAAATATTCCCATGCTTAAACTTTTTCGCCGAAAAATAGTGATTTGGCCATCGGCCTATGTCACTTTATTTGCGATGTTGCTACAGCTTATCGCGCCCGTACAATCTCTCGCACTTCCTGGAGGTCCTTCGCAGCCTGAATTTTCAACACTGTCTACGGAACCTGGTAAAATGGTGGATCTGTTTACGGGTGACTTTTCATACACCATCCCATTGATGGAAATAGAGGGTTACCCGATAACAATAGGTTACAATGCCGGAATAACAATGAACCAGGAATCCTCCTGGGTAGGATTGGGCTGGAACTTGAATCTTGGATCCATTAACCGGCAGTTACGCGGAATACCTGATGACTTTGACGGTAGTGACCTTATTGTTAAGAAAAAGAATATAAAGCCAAATAGGACCGTTGGTATATCATTCAAGACAGATACTGAATTTCTGGGCTTGACCACAGATAATATAAAGCGCCCAGTAAAACTTGGGCTTTTTTACAACAGCTACCAGGGATTAGGATTTGAAACTGCGAGTACACTTACAGTTTTGAAGGGGAGTGATCCAGTTAACCTGTCTTATAACTCCCAATCTGGTGCTACCTATTCATTCGATGAGATCAAATGGACGAGCAATACTTTTCTTAAAGAGTTGGAAGGGGCGATTAACTCAAGAAGTGGACTTCAGCTTTATGGCTTAGATCTGATTCAACATAAACGTGAGCCAAAGTTTAAAAATACGCCAACTTCAACAACATTTGGTGGAGCGTCTACCAATGATGCGTTTACAAATTTCACCACAACCTTCAAATTTAAATCAGGTTCCGAAGTGAGTCCTGCAATTTTTGCAAATGCAACATTTGACGGATATTATTCCTCACAGAAAATTAGACATCCTCTTGTTGAGCATCCTGCCTTCGGATATATGCATCTGGACAAATACGAAGACAAAAATGGATTGGCAGACTTTGAAGTAATCAATAACAGGCCTTTTCAACCAGCACAATCTTATTTACCTTCCTCCCAATTAACCTACGACAACTTTTCATTCAGCGGTGCAGGTTTAGGTGGATCATTTCGATTACATAGATCAGATTGCGGAGTTGTTTCTGAACCAAAGGTATGGTCACAGTCCATTGGCGTAGATTATGGAATGGAAGCCGGAGTTGGAACGGGTATAGAATTTGGCATCAATCTGGGGATGCACTATAGCGCGTCCAGTTCAAAACGTTGGAAACTTGGCAATAGTTTGCTGGATGGATGGTTCAAATTCCAAGGTGCATCAGCCAATGACCCATTATTCGAAGCCAGCTACTTTAAATTAAATGGGGAGAMARCCCRYGMGTCCGAAARYCTKCATCTCCAATACAATGATGCRKTAACTTCSTATCTKCCWCTAAAGWATTWTGGCCACTTCACMMAAGTGGACWCGAAATGGARWTCTGYTGATGGYSARMSSYCRATCTCYTCAAATATACWGGCGARYSAACGAAACNNYMKMRAAACANTNCTATCAGATAYCTRMRTGCKKATGAWGCRAAKCAYRTSGGATTNGRRAAAGNKAATTAAWMRTTACYMATTTGACGTTGYTAGAAATKCCAAYAACRACCTTCCTTAYKCCWMCYTAAATCGRTYKGSGGATYATCGAAAAGRGCATCAYATTTCCTCTTTTGAGATYATCAGCGATCAAGGCTCKAAGTACATATATGGWATACCMGTGTATAACACARAATATATTGAGGCTTCWTTTAATGTSCATGGTAAACATGTTAATTCCAAGAAGCTSGTAACCTACAGCGACGTAGATGCGAGCATCGAAAACCGAAACGGAAAAGACCATTTCTACTCCAGTACAACGATTCCACCGTATGCTACTAATCACCTCTTAACTGCAATATTATCCAATAATTATGTAGACTTTTCTGGTAATGGACCATCCCCTGACGATGCAGGCTCTTACGTTAAATACAATTATTCTCTAGTTCATGAGAATTTTGGATGGAGAGCTCCTGCAGAATCCAGCGGGAGTAATTATGCTTCCCATCAACCCCGCCTTCGTAGCACCGAAAAAGATGATATTGGCAACTATATCTACGGTGAAAAAGAAATTTGGTATCCACATTCAGTCGAAACCAAAAATTATATCGCTGTTTTCAAACTTACCCACAGAAAAGACGGCTTTGGCTTCGCGGATGAATCTGGAGCCAAAGATTACAATAAAAGCCTAATGAAGTTGACTTCAATAACGCTCTACACAAGGCATAATTTCAAGAAATATGGTGAAAATGCGATACCATTGAAAGTCATCAAATTTGAATATGACTATTCGCTGTGTTCAAATACCTATAACAATATAGGTACCCCTGAGATAGTGAACGGAAAAAATATCAATGCAAAAACGGGTAAGCTCACCCTAAAGCGTATTTTGATCAGACATGGAAATTCACATCGGGGGTTACTCAATCCTTATGAATTTGAATACAACGCATATAATCCAAAGTATAACAGACTAGCGATAGATCGTTGGGGATACTATAAACCTGTATCCCACACCCCTGACAATATTGACTACCCTTACGTTGATCAAAACAAGGTACTTCAAGATCTATATGCCAGCGCCTGGAATCTCACCCACATAAAGCTCCCATCAGGAGGTTCGATAGAAGTTAAATACGAATCCGACGATTATACATACGTTCAGAATAAAAGAGCGGGTAGAATGTTCAAAATCATGGGATTGGGATTCTCTCCTGATTATAATACAAGTGCAAAATTAAAATCTAAGCCATCAAAGCCATTTCATGTTTATATAGAACTTGACGAGCAATTAAACTCCGACGAGGAATTTAAACGATACTATGTCGCAGACATGGAATATCTATATTTCAAAGCCTTTGTGGACATTACAAGTAGTGGGGACCATGAATATGTAAGTGGATATGGAAAAATCATAGAGAGTGGCATTTGCCCCAATAACCCGAACTATGGATGGGTAAGTCTTGAGTATTTCAAATCTAGCGACTGGCAGAATGCCAACATTCAAAATATAAATCCGATCACCTGGTTTGCACTTCAGCTCGCCAAAGATCAAATGCAGGATAAAATTTTCCCAATGAGCAGCATCAATTTCACTGGAGGTAAGGCGGATATCGCCAGAGGATTATTGGGGGTGGTGGTAGACTTTGTATCATTGATGAGAGGCATCGATGCAACTCTGCTGAATATAGGCTTTTGCAAATGGCTTAGTAAAAAAAGTTCCTGGGTCCGGCTCTCTGATCCTTCACTCGGCAAGTTAGGTGGCGGCCATAGAGTGAAATCAATCATCTTAAGAGACAACTGGCAGCACCTTTCTAAAACTGGAAGCGATGCCTTTTACCAGACCAATTATACCTATACCTCAGCCAGAACCGCGGGGGGAACGTTCAGCAGCGGAGTGGCCACCTATGAGCCTTTGGTGGGTGGTGATGAAAATTCTTTGCATCAACCGCTATTTTATCAAATAAGAGAGTCCATGTTCTATGTATCCTTAACATATATAGAAACGCCATTGGTAGAATTTGCCTATCCAGCCGCGACTATCGGTTATGCTGAAGTAACTGTGGCTGATCTCAAGAGGGCGGGAGTCACACAACACGCTACCGGTAAGACGGTCCATAAATTCTATACCGCTAGAATTCACCCCCTTAAAATTTCACAGACCAAGATGGATCGTAAAATATTTAAACCAGATCACGCGGACAAGCTTTCCTTACTGATTGCAGCAGATATCAGTCGGATATCCGTGAGCCAAGGATACAGGGTTCTTTCCAACGATATGCACGGTAAACCAGCCAGCAGTTTTAACTATTCAG
>JAESRW010000311.1 GCA_016764395.1 Flavobacteriales bacterium | reverse complement strand
GTTTCTGGGCTTGAGCAACAATCCCAACACACAATAAAAACAGGACTAGTAATCTCCTCATCTCTTTATCTATCTGATTTGCGAAGGTCAAAAATACAATAGCTTAGTTAACCTTTTACTTTAAAGGGAATATTGTTGAACAACGTCATTTTATAAACCATCTAACTAACTTTCGATATAGGATACAGGGATCGAAATTTGGGTAGATAATCCCTATGTCCTTTCCATTTTCCTCTTTCCCTCGTCGTCTTTGCTTGTCTCCCCGGCTTTGTTCCATTTCCCTTGTCCTCTCATGCCCTATATAGGTCTGGATAAATAATGGCTCCGCCATTTAACCGATTTAATTTCAATATATTTTACCGTAACTTCGATTGGACCAAAGTTTGAGGAATAATTAAGGAGAAGGGGATGAAGCTAAATAGACCAATATTAATTCTTGCATTAGCAGTTGCGAGGTGGACCAATACTGATGCCCAAACGTACAGTCTGCTCGTTCACGATGAGACCATTGAATATTTTTTCATTTCGCTTTCCAAGAATCTCCCCCACGAAATCATTAAACTGAATAGGGATATCCTCGAATGGAATGAGCGGGACATTTATGGAGAGCAGGACACATTATACCAGATAGGAGAGCTCACCAAGGGCATCATGGAGATCGATACGGTGAGAGCCTTTTTTACGGAACAGGATTTAAAGTATGTGGAGAAGCAGTTCCAAAACTTAGACGGCGTTCGCTGGTACCCAGAAGACTTCAGAAGATTTGATGTAATTGATTCCATTGGCCTCAATAAAATTATGTCGCACAGCTATTCAGCAAAGAAAATGGGAAAGAACTACTCCTATACATTTTCTATTCCGCTTTTCTCTCTTGATAAACAGTACGCGATTGTCCAGCAAGAATTTGACTGTGGGTATGAGTGCTCTACGTATTGTATTTTTATCTACAAGCAGTCAGCGGATAAGAAATCCTGGGACAAGATTACCAGCTGGAAATGCATCTCAGCTGGTGCTTCACATGAGTAATGAAGATGCTGCTTCCATCATTTTATAGTTTCATTTTTATTCTATGCGCACTTGCGGTCAACGCGCAGCTCAATCCTGACAGCCTCGGACTGAAGGACAATCCCATGGTTAATGACATGGAAGCCCAATATTTCAATATTCAGGTGCAACATTACCGGGACGATTTTGATTTTCGTGGAAAGAAGGTTGCCTTGTTTATTGATAACAACGGAAAAGTAATGCTCAACAAGAAAGCGTACTTCGATGTATGGGCCAGAGAACATCTAAAAAGAAAGGACTTTGGTGAAAATCAGTTGTACATGCTCTCTGCCGAAGAAAAAGAGCGAAGCAAAGGCTTTGACGCGATCATTGTCTCCTGGAGCGACAAGAAAATATCGGAAGACCGATGGCAGCAGTTGATCAAGAAACTCAGGAAGTTCCAAAGAATGTCAGATGTCCCACAAACTTCATTTTAGCTTGAACCCACTACTGAACGTACGCCTCCGAAAATTAACCGCGATTGTAATCGTATGGATGTTCATTGGCTTGCTGCTCTCCGTTTATGATCACTTAGTATTAATTACCTATTCTCAAGGTGGTATTCATGAATCTTATTCATTCAGAACCGCTCTGACCTTTCATTTGGCATCCAGCTTTATGGGTGCCATGCTAGGTGGTTGGTTTCTAATCTTTGTTATAGATAAGCGGTTCAAATCCCAACCTTATATTAGGAGTATCCTTGCCGTATGTATTGTTTTTGTAGCAATCTTCTCCGTAATCATTTTGATTACATCCTGTATGCACGCCCTGTTTGAAAATGATTTTAACTTTTATGATCCTAAAACGAAACAACGGATACTCGAATTAATCTTGACCCCCATTCATCTAAATCATATTATGTTCTGGGCAACTGTGGTAGCTCTAACACAAATTACCCTCCAGGTAAATGACAAATTTGGCCAGGGGCTTTTTTGGAGTATGATAGCTGGAAAATATCATTTACCAAAAGCAGAGGAGAGAATTTTCATGTTCCTTGATCTAAAGTCCTCTACCTCAATCGCGGAGAGGCTGGGCAACAAGAAATATCATGGTTTGTTAAAAGATGTATTTTCTGACATTACAGATCCAATTTTAAGTACCCGTGGTGAAATTTATCAATACATCGGTGATGAGGTTGTCATTTCCTGGACCATGGAGAAAGGAGTTAAACACAGTCATTGCATCGCCTGTTATTTTGGAATAAAGAAGGTACTTGACTCATTTCGCACAAAATACATTTCAAAATACGACGTGCTCCCGGAGTTTAAGGCTGGCCTACATTACGGAATGGTAATCGCTGGAGAAATTGGTGTGATCAAACGAGATATTACGTATTCCGGAGATGTACTGAATACGACCGCACGAATCCAAGGAAAGTGTAATGACTTTGAACAAGCATTGATTGTTTCCGAAGAGTTAATGAAACGAATCAATCAAATTGAGGCCTATAATTATGATAAACTGGGAGATATTAAATTGAAAGGCAAAGAACAGAAGGTATCCCTATATGGTGTAGAGGAGATATCTTAATCAGATACAAATGGAGAACTGGGACATCGTATTGCTTACCGAGAAACGTTACATCAACGCGACAAAGGGGGATGAATATGTTCTGAATGTACTTAGGGAGCAGGAGCTTGTACAAAATGCGCTGGAAGCTAAAGGGCTTAACGTTACCAGGGCCAACTGGGCAGATCCCTCCTTTGACTGGGCCTCTACAAAAGCTGTTTTGTTCCGGGAGATCTGGGATTACCACCATCGTTTTGCAGAATTCTCTCCTTGGCTGGAAGCGACTGCTGCAAAGACACAAATGATCAACACGGCGGCTCAGATCCGCTGGAACCTGGACAAGCACTATTTGGGCGATCTGGCGGATCAAGGTGTGAATGTATGCAGCACACGATTTATCGAAATAGGTGAACGATGTACGCTTCAACAAATAAGGGAACAGGAGAAATTGGAAGATTTTGTGTTGAAGCCCGCGATTTCTGGTGGCGGAAGGCATACTTACCGGCTGAGCTGTGATAGCGCTACAGCCCACGAAGGGATCTTTAAGGATCTTATTGCCAATGAGTCCATGCTGATTCAACCGTTTCAGCAAAATATTTTGAAGAAAGGCGAGGTGGCTTTGATGGTTTTCGGCGGGAAATACAGCCACGCGATATTGAAAATCGCGAAAGAGGGAGAATTCCGGGTACAGGATGACTTTGGAGGCAGTGTTCAGATGTACCATCCTTCGGAGGAAGAGATCGCGTTTGCAGAGGATGTGGTTGCAAAAACAGATCCCCTACCCGCTTATGCGCGTGTAGATGTTATTTGGGACAACGATGAGCAGCTTGCTGTAACCGAGCTGGAGTTGATTGAGCCAGAATTGTGGTTTCGGTTCAAGCCTGAAGCGGCGGATTTGTTTGCTGAGGCTGTGGTTTCGGTGCTCAATTGCGGTGCGTAGTGGTGATTTGCTTTTATGTTGCAAGTCCAATGGTTTGATAGAACGCGGATGACGCGGATTGGGCGGATGTACGCTGATGGCCCTTAACCTAATTTACTGTCCGGGCAGCGGGTGCAAACTTTTGATATTCCTTTACTTTCACCTAATGGCAAATACGTCATTAGCCACTCCTGGGACCTGGAAGTAGATTTTTATGCGAATGGGATGCAACTATATGATCTAAAGAATGACAGCATTATGCAACTTTTTAGCTTTGAAAGATCTGATTGGGGGCCAACGGATGTTTCATGGGTAAATGACTCACTTGTCATCTTTCAAGCGATGAACCTGAATTTGGAGACGGGCAAATCTGACAAGCGGCCCTTGGTGATCAAGATAAAATGAGCTGATCTAAAAACATTGACAAGAGCGCTAAACTTCAGTTTTTGAAGCAACGGCGCTCATGTATAATTCAGATAGGTTCAGACGATATCAGTCAAACTTAATTCCGTTGATGAATACGGCCTGTTGGTTGGCTGGAGGGCTTTCTCACCTTGCTGTTAGAGATATTTACCGTGCAGATAATATCAGTACTTTTGATTGCACCGATGGCAATCATAAAAATGAACTAAAAGATTCTCAGAGTTTTCAGTTTAACTTATGAAGAGGCCGCGTTAAAAATCAACCAATAAAACAATTTTATGAATCAAGACAATACTACAGACGAACAAAAGAAATCATGGTCAAGCTGGTTTGAAATTCCGGTAGAAGACATGGAGCGTGCACAAAAGTTTTACGAAGCGGTGTTTGACACGCAGATTCATGTAATGGACATGGGCGGATTTTCTATGGGTATATTTCCACACGGAAACAGTGGAGCGGCCTTGTGTAAAGGGGAAGGATATGCCCCGTCTCCAGATGGCGTAGTCGTATATATGGATGCAAGTCCTGATTTAGCGTTTGCGGAGGCGAAGATAGAAGCAGCAGGAGGCAAAGTCATTCGAGGCAAGAAACAGATCTCTGATGAGCATGGGTATATGGCCCTGTTTCATGATACGGAGGGGAATCGGTTGGCGTTACATAGTATGAACTGAAGCAGCTCTTCAGACGGCTGCGTTGGTAGTTCATAGGATGGCATGGCCAGCGCACGGTCTTTAGTTTGGAGCGATGTGGATGCCTGAAGTGAACGAAGCAATCTCCGAGGTATAGTCCGGGAGATTGCTTCGTTGCTATCGCGCCTCGCAATGACGGTGGGGCTGGCGCACCTCGCATTGACGGTTTGGTTATCGAGCCTCGCAATGACGGTAGGGCTATCGCCCCTCGCATTCATGTTTTCCGGAGCCTTATCGGGACTTTGTCGTATAGGCTTCCTTCAGGAATATAATTTATTATCATACTAAGGCCAAATCGAGTATCAGTAGAGTGGTTTCACTTCATATATTGAGCACTACTTCTGCCAGCCCTTTGTTCGAAAAGCGAGTTGATCTCAAGTATATCCAGCGTTTGAAAGGATATATCTTATCAAAACGATAAAAATCTATACACAAGTGGCGGTAAACCGGTACAGAGATACGGATGCATCTCCAAAAACTATATCTTTGAATCAGTTAAAGTATTAGAAATAATGGTCATGCCTCTGGCCCAACGATATAGCACATTTACCGGATGAAAAAAACCAGTCAACTCCTCAATTTCTCTTTCCTGTCTATCGCGTTAGCATTGGCCAGTGTAGCATACAGTCAAAAGAATGCAATTGATAGTTTAAGAATTGATTCATTGGTGAAAGCGAAATACGATCAGGGATTGTTTAATGGTTCCATATTGGTGAAAAGTGGGGATCAAATCATCTATAAGAATGCCCTGGGTTGGGCAAATTTTGAAACTAAAGACACCTTAAAGCTATCAACTCCAACCCGACTCGCATCAATAACCAAAAGCTTAACGGCCGTATGTGTGCTAAAACTTATTGAAGAGGGTAAAATTGATTTGAATGAAGATATTCATACGTATTTACCAGAGATTGAAAAAACGGGGATAACCATCCATCACCTCTTGTCCCATACATCCGGAATAGTCTATGTAAATGGTCATAGAAAACATCTGGCTAGAATTATAGAAATAGCTAAGTTAGAAGGAGAAAACCGCCACTCAAATAAACATGTATTGATGTTCTTTGACAAGTACCATCCAAAGGCAAGATCAAAGCCAGGAGCAAAGTCATTCTACAGCAATATTGGATATTCGATTTTGGCAAGTTTGATTGAAAGAGTTTCTCAAACTGATTATGGAACCTATCTAAAACAAAACATTTTTGATCCACTTAACATGGAACATTCATCCTTCTTTTTCCCAGCGATAAACCAAAAAGACAATATTCAAGGAGCTTTTTCTTATAAGTTTGGCGAGGAAGTCGATAAAAGATATGCATACTATGATTATGATGAAGACGGAAAGATAATGTATGCCAATGCTATCTACGGGGACAAGCATGTCTATTCGACCGTTGAGGATATGGAGAAATTCAATACCGCATTACTGGATGGGAAACTCATTTCAAATAAGTACTTAGACCTGGCGATGACACTCGTTAAACTTAACTCAGGAAAAATAAACAATGAGCACTATGGTTATGGATTCATGATTAACGGATCAAAAAGCCAAAACAGACAGATTTACCATACCGGGGGTATTGCCTACTTCTCGACCATGAACATGATGCACTCTAATAAGAAATATCAGATTATACTATTGCAAAACGCGCGCGGTGCATTAAAGGAGTTAATAGATGGGTGTTACGCTATTTTAGAGGGCAAAAGCTTACCGGTTATGAAGCAATCCAAAAAAATGAAGAAGGCAGCAATGATCTTTAATGAAAAATATAAGATCGAATACTAGTGTCGTGTCAACCATACTTTAACGGGACCAAGTTTCGATCTTTTCCATTTTTTCCGCGTTAAAAAAACTTCCCGTAGCAAAGGCTAGGCTCCCAACGCATCAGCTGGCTCAAACACCCACCGGGTGTTCGCCCTGCCTTGAAAAAAAGAAAAATCTCTTCAACTTACCCCCCACAGCACGCTTGACACGACACTAGCGCATGAGGCTCAATTGAATAAGACCTATCCACAGGACAAAAATTAAATGTGCTACGTCACAAGCTCCCCTGTTCGTAGTGAACCAAACCTTAAAACGGGCGTTTGGGCAGTTCAATTTAATCGGTCAATTTAGCGCATATTTTGGTAATCAATTTGATCGGAATATCCAATATACCATCGTAAGTGGTAAGTCGCTGCAGTCTGCCGATATGTTTACGCCCTCATCGTATCCCGCAGGCCACCCTGTCATTTGAAAGTAAGTGCTATCAAATTACCTGTGTTTTATGCTCAAACTTATAACCATTTTCGGCTAGCTCAGCCAATACCGGCTTATAAATCTCTTCTGTTATTGGCTTTAAAACACCTTTTGATCGAATCGTGCCTTCAAGTATCAATCTCGAAGCGATGGCTGCCGGAAGGCCTACTGCTCTTGCCATTGCAGAATGCCCAAATGGCCTTCCCTCTACTTTCATGGTCGCCATTCTTTTTTCCACACGGTTATCGAATTCTACAAGAGCTTCGTTATGAACAATAATCATGTCCCTCTCATGATCTTCATAAGCCATTTTTTCCTCCATCAGCCCCAATAACACGTCTGCATTGGTTCCTTTACTGATAGGAATTGGCCCATCATCAAAAAGACCAAGCCATTGCAATTGTTTAACAATGTCGGATGACACCTTGAGATTGAGTTTGTCAGCCACTGCTTGCCTGATGTCGCTGTTTTCATCTACACCAACGAGTGAAGCCGTAAACTGCTTGAATGATACACCTTGCAGATTATGGCTTTCATCGTCACTCAGTAAATCGAGGTCTTTCATACTTTGGATGGAGTTGCAATAACCCGGATGCCGCAATAAACCTCTATAGAAATCAGAAATACCCTCTATGCCATAATCTTCAATATAATTAGAGCTGTCCCTGTTTGGGTATGTTTCAAATGTTCCCAATCCATCAACCTTCACCAACCAACTACTTTCGAATAAATCCTTGGCAGATACTTCTATTTTTCGTCCATCTTGTATGTAAACTGCTGGGGTTTGGGCAGCTTTCAACAATCCGCGGGGGCTCCAGGAGAATTTATACCCGTAGGGATTATTATTGTGCTCGAATGAAGGAATCCCCGAACCATATGATAAGAAGGAGGTGATTTTACCACCTTCCTTTTTCACTTGATCTATCATTTGCATGGCTCCCATATGATCAATACCAGGATCTTCTCCAATTTCGTTCAAAATAATGATACCCGCCTCTTTAACCTCTTTGTCCAAGGCCTTCATTTCAGGGCTGATATACGAAGTAGTAACCATATTTACTCCGTGTTTCAAGCATGCTTTTGCGACTATAACATGCATATTTGGCGGTATCATACTCACCACTAAATCAACATCTTTCACCATCTTATCCAGTTCCTCATAGGGTGGTGTTGCATTCCACAATACTCTTTTACCCAGTGCTCTTCCAGCGATGATTAACCCTGAGTGGTTATTATCTCTACTCGCGACCAGCACTTCATAATTACATTTATCAATAAAATAATCAACTAGAGGCTTCACTACATACCCAGTTCCCAATACCAGCACACGTTTCATAACAATTATAAGTTTAAAGATTCAGCGTTTATCCCATAGAAATAATATGAATTACATCTCGTAATCCGATAAACGCCACAAATTTACCAAAACTCATGTTTAAACATACTACATATTAATACTCGAGAATGGCCTTCTCGTGAGTGAGCAGCATCCCGTAGCCCAGTATTTCCACACTGTGTGGCCGATTTACAGTGGCTTTCTTTCGGTTGCCTCGAAACTTTCGGTCGCTGGAAACGCCATTGCAATAAGCTAACAGCTTCTTCAACTTGCCAGTAAGGAGATTTCACACTTCAGAGTATATTGGTATCTTCGATCAAACTTTAAAACAATCCAATGAATCAAGAAAATATCACAGACGAACAAAAGAAATTATGGTCCAGCTGGTTTGAGATACCAGTAGAAGACATGGAACGCGCACAAAAGTTTTACGAAACGGTGTTTGACACACAGATCCATGTGATGGACCTGGGCGGATTTACCATGGGTATATTTCCACATGGCAACAGTGGGGCGGCATTGTGTAAAGGGGAAGGATATACGCCAGCTCCAGATGGCGTAGTCGTTTATATGGATGCAAGTCCTGATTTAGCTGTTGCAGAGGCAAAGATAGAAGCAGCAGGTGGTAAAGTCATTCGGGGCAAGAAACAGATCTCTGATGAGCACGGGTATATGGCCTTGTTTCATGATACAGAAGGGAATCGGTTGGCCTTGCATAGTATGAACTGAAGCATCCCTTCAGACGGCTGTGTTGGTGGCTCATACGATGGCATGGCCTGCGCGTAGTCTTTAGTTCGGCGCGATGCGGATGGTTAAAGTGAACGAAGCAATCTCCGGGGTAAGCTTCCAGGAGATTGCTTCGTTGCTATCGCGCCTCGCAATGACGGTGTGGCTGTCCCTTGTCGCATTGGCGGGCGCTGCTTGCATGGTTAGTTGCTGTTTTCGAACTTCTCCATTTCCCGTTCGAAATCATCTTTGAACTTCTCGTATTTATAGTCAACTTTTAGCCACTCTTTGGTTTTGAGCTTGTCATAGATAGCCGAAGTAATCTCTTCACCCGGAAGCTCAATTGCAAGATAGGTTTTGTATTTACCTGCCTTGGTTTTGGTAAGCATTTCACACACGGTTTTGGTGCCAATAAGCTGTTGAGATACAATGGTCCGGCTGTTCTCGACAAACTTTTCCAGGATCTCTTCTGTATTATTGAACTCAGTGGACTCAACGAAGTTGTCACCCAAGACTTTCATGGTCGAGTTGATAGCCCCGGCCATTTCACCTTTGGCATTACTAAGTGCCTTCTTCTTTGAAGTTACCTGATCCAGGCTTTCTCCGGATGAATTCACCCTAAAGAATTTCTTATCACCGGCGAAGTGCTTCCCGGAACAAGGTAATTTGATCTCTTTTTCTCCCTTAGGGGGCTTCCCGGGGCTGTGTACCTGATTGCAGGCACCCAGGGCCATTGCAAGTGCAAAAATCAGCGTGAACGTCGTTATTGAAATTGAGTTTTTAGTTTTCATGATATAGCGTATTACAGGGTTCATTTATTAAATCGATCTTAGAATTTAGGCGAACTCATTCGGTATTTCTTTGAATGGGTTTGTCGCTTGAGCGTGTTGAAAATCTGAGAATTGAAGGAGTTTTTCACCTTTGCTTCGTCTCCCTTCATTTCTTTCGCCAGGTATTCATCTCTCTTTTTGTCAAGTGTTACAATTTCAGCCTCTAACTTTTTGCGCTGCTCCACTTTGGCTGCCACATACTCTTCACGCTCAGCGGACGGCATAGCCCTCAATTCTGTAGGGAGGTGTTCCTCCTCTACATCT
>JAESRW010000248.1 GCA_016764395.1 Flavobacteriales bacterium | reverse complement strand
AGAGGGCCAGAAACAGGTTCAGGATTTCCCCATGAGAAAAATCAAGTAAGGGTTGATCCACCCATCATTGAGTGATCATACAGCAAGTACGGTGCGATTAATCATGCATCTATAATGATAAAAAGCAGGTTGAGAAAATATACATTGCTTCTAAGTGGTGCTCTGGTGCTTCCTTTCATCGTGACAGTGGTGATCATCATGATATCTGGGGATTGAATAGCTGGGATGAAATATTTTGCTATTCCGTCCATGCTTATTATTCACCTGACGTTCGCACTCACCCTTTCAGAATTTAATAAAGGAAAAAAGGTAGTCCTTGGAATCATTGCAACCATACTTGCAACTGGGATAACCAGCATCCCCTTGGTGTTCGGGCTCGAGTTGCATCTCGATATGTACGGCTATTGGGATCTTATCATATTTTATGCAATAGGCACCATTGGCGCTTGGGAACTTTTGCATCAAATAACCAGAAGAATAAAAGGTGACAACTCAGCACGTGAGCGTGAATAGGCATAAGAACTTTTAACTTTCTATCTAATTACAGATCAGAAGATACATCAATTGTGCAAGAAAATTTACGGCGCTACACCAAGGAAAAGATAAGTCTAATTTATAGCCTTACCAATCCGTCGGATTATGTAAATTAGCAAGTGCGGGTAACGGCCGGATAATCGCACCATCATAACTCACCCCTTTCGGATTTAAGAAACTTTACAAAAAATCAAACGATATGAAATTAGGAGCATTTTCAGTAAGTCTTAATGTCAAGGACATTAACATTTCAAAAGCATTTTATGAAAACCTGGGTTTTGAAGTCTTTGGAGGAGATCTTAAGATGAATTATCTCATCATGAAAAATGAGAATTCTCTAATCGGGCTTTTTCAGGGAATGTTTGAAAATAACATCATCACCTTTAACCCAGGTTGGGATGAGAACGCCAGTAC
The DNA here is from genome assembly GCA_016764395.1 of Flavobacteriales bacterium. Lineage (GTDB taxonomy): Bacteria > Bacteroidota > Bacteroidia > NORP154 > NORP154. The sequence goes on along the minus strand of JAESRW010000248.1, from coordinate 9,091 downwards.
CGTAGAGAAATTTGATGATGTAAGAGAAATTCAGCAGCACCTCAAAACAAAAGATATCAAGTTAGAGCAGGAAGCGGACCAGGATACTTCAGGGCCTGCCAGTATTGTTCTACATGACCCAGATGGGAATGCCATTTTGATTGATCAACATGTTTAGCATTTAAAGCCAATCCTATCGTTGAAGCAGCTCAATGAATTCGGAAGACATGAATTTCACCATGTCAGGGCGATACACGTTGATGATAAAATGGAATCGGCTACCCGAATAAAATATTAGATCTTCAAACCAATCACCAGGATATCATCAATTTGAGGATGCTCCCCCCTCCACTGGGAGATGGTAGATTCAAATAGCTGCTCCTGTTCATCCATATTCTTGCTATGGATATCTGAGAGCATATTACTGAAGCGCTCACGCATAAACTTCTCTCCGGTTTCTCCGCCAAATTGGTCACAATACCCATCTGTAAACAGGTAGATTGCGTCCCCTTTTTGAATCTTTATTTTTTCACTTTTGATCACACCATGGTCCGTTTTTCGATCGTTCATGTAAGTTTTGGAGTACTTACCGTCCTTGTTGACCACCAAACCAACCGGGAATCTATTTCCAGAATAAACCATCTCTACCCCATCTCTCCAGATTACCAAAGGGCGTCCCGCACCGGCAAATTCCAGTGTTTTATTCGTATAATCCAGGCAGCACAGGGCCACGTCCATGCCTCCCACCGCATCTCCCAGGTTATCCCCTTTTTTCATAGTTGATACAATTGATTTGTGCATAGCGGAAAGAATTGCACTGGGATCTACAATCTTCTTTTTCTTGACAACATCGTCAAGAATCTCGTTACCGATCAAAGACATAAATGCCCCCGCCACCCCATGTCCGGTACAATCAATTGCAGCCACAATGGCTTTTCCATTCACTTTGTGGAACCAGTAGAAGTCTCCACTCACAATATCTTTGGGCTTAAAGAGGATGAATGAGTCGGGGTGCACCTCCTTAATTTCAGATTTGGAGCGCAAAATGGCGTCCAGAATTCGCTTGGAGTAGCGGATACTGCCGGTGAGCTGTTTGTTGATACTGGCAATTTTCTTGGCATCTTCTTGCCGGGCCGTTACATCACGCACAATACTCAACACCGCAGCCTTTTGGTCAAATGTGATGGAGCTGGACTGAACCTCTACAAAGATCTTAGCGCCAGATTTCTTGTGATGTTCGTAGATGCGGGGTGCAACCTGTTTACTGTCAATTAGCTTTCTAATTTCTTCAGGATCTTCATGCGGATGAAAGTCGTAAGGTTTCATGGTCTTGATCTCCTCCCTGGAATAACCATAAAGATCTACTGCAGTTTTGTTGCAATCCAAGAACTGATGTGTTTCTTTATCATAGATAAAGATACTGTCCGCACTACTCTCAAACAACGAACGATATTGTTGCTCGCTGGCTTTCAATTTCGCCGTTTTGACTTCAACCTGATCAGCAAGTGACTTAGCAGTTTGTTCAAGTGTTCGTAACCGGATTTTAATAATTGCATATACCAAGGCAGAAAATCCGGCAATTACCAGAACATAAAACCAGATTGATTGCCAGAATGGAGGTACAATAGAAAAGTTGTATGTTGCCGGTTCTTCATTCCATACACCATCGGCGTTAGCTGCCAATACTTGAAATTGGTAGGAGCCAACAGGCAGGTTGGCATAGGTTTTAGTAGTACTGGTGGTAGGATTGGACCAGTTGTACACATGGCCATCTAGTTTATATTTGTAAGTCACCCCTTCTTGTAATTTATGGCTTATCCCCAGAAACTTAAACGTCAAATGACTTTGGTCATGTTCGAATTTAATTGGAGAAGACATATCAATCGGGCTAGAAAAGAGATCGACCTCTACTATTTGAGTAATCGGCGGAATGGTGTTTATTCCATTATCTAAAGCATTATATTTTATGGCCCCTGCGATGGTACCAAACCATAAGTTCCCATCAGCATCCTTGAACGATGCACCGGTGTTCGTTTCATTCCCCAAAAAGCCATTGGCATAGGTGAAATGTCGAATTTCAATTTCACCTGATGTCTTATACTTATACGCCTGTGTATCAAACTTCTGTGTAGTAGCCTTGTACTTTGCAAGATTCAATACATCCAGTCCCAGGTTATTTCCAATCCATAAATTATTCCTATCATCAATTTGGAGAAGATAAATCCTATCTGAAATTAACCCATCTTTGATGGTGTAGTTCTCAAATCTTCTCTGTGGTTGGTAGTGGTTATATTTTGATAATCCCCCGCCAGTGCCAAACCACAGATTCCCTTCCTTGTCTTCTACTATGGCCCTAACATCATTGTGTATCAAACCCTCATGAGTTGTTATATTGATCTCCTGCTCTACAGTTCCCAGAGAGTCGTTTATGATTAACTTCACCACACCCGCACCAGTGCCAAACCACATGTCACCCCTCGTATCCTCGTGAATGGCATACGTAGTATAATTATTCAGCAGTTCACTCTTGTATATGTTCTTGTGAAAAACAGCTTCCCCTCCTTGTATGGTCATTTTATGAACAACTCCTCCCTGGTACGCAATCCAATAATCTCTACGGCTGTCCTGAAATATGATCCTGGGCCTTTCTTTAATGAGGCCCTCTTTAGTGGTGTACAGCCTGAAGGCTAGCTTTGGTTTTGAATCACCGTCAAGAGCAAAATCCGGTGCCGACGATGCTAGCTTCACAATTCCATCTTCAGTGCAGAACCAAACATTTCCGACTTTATCTACCGATATTCCGTTCACTTGGTTACTGGGGAATCCATCTTCAGGGGTGAATCGCTGTATGGTATTATTATAGTCGCTTATGCTCCATTGGTTCTTGTCACGAACCATTCTGGTTACCCCCCCTACGTTACCTCCAACCCAGATATTCTGATTCAGATCCTCTTGTATCGCCCATATAAAGTTATCTGGCAAGCCACTTTCCCTGGTATAGTTTTCAAATCTTCTATCTATAAATTTTGAAACACCTTGTCCATATGTACCAAACCACAAGTTACCTTCGTTATCTTCCTCTACCGCATTGAGGTTATTCCCGGCCAGGCCATTTGCGGAACTCAGTCTCCTGTACACGTCAAATTTGGGAAGATATTCAACGGCTCCAACCGCTCCCCAACCGACAAACCAAATATTTCCCTTAATATCTTCTTCAATATCATATATAATGTTCAAGCGCACCCCATCAACATTGATTGTACTCTCAAATTTCTGCTCAAGTGAACTGATATCTCCTTTCTTCAATCTCGAAATACCCAGGCCGGTTCCGAACCATAGGTTTCCATCCGAGTCCTCCATTGATGACCAGATAAAATCATCCGCCAGGCCATCCTTAGTAGAGAAATAACTATACAACTCACCTGCTGCCGATGGATCATGCATGGTAAGGCCGTTCTCCGTTCCATACCAATATATGCCTTCACTATCTTGCAGGATGGATCGGACAATATTGTGGCTCAACCCTAGTTTGGAGTTCATAAACCTGGCTCCTTTCTTTTGATCAACAAGTGGGAGGAGGATACTTAGCCCATCATTGGTTCCAAAGATCAAGCGCCCTCTATCGTCCTGTATGACGGTCCACACGATGGCATCCGCTAAACCGTCAGCCTCAGTGAAGTTGACAAAGTTCTTACCAGATTGGGTTGAGAACTGGCCAACCCATTTAGAGACCCCTTTTGCAGTGCAAATCCACAATTGATGCTCATTGTCTTCAAAAATTTTGTTGACCTTATTATCAGCCAGTCCATTTTCAGTGGTGTAAACAGTAAAAGTTTGCCCATCAAATCGAGTTACACCACCTCCATTGGAAGCAATCCAAATAACCCCTTGATGATCTTGTGTTACATCCAAAACCTGGGCTTGTGCCACCCCTTCTTCTATGGAATAATTTTTAAAATGAAAACTTTGTGAAAGACATAGGGCATTACAACATGCTGCTATCAACAATGCGAGTACTGAACGTCGAATAATTCCCCCATTACTTTTCATAAGTAAGCAAGTAAATCAGAACCAAAACCGCTGTTATATATGAGATAGGCGGTTAAGCTGAAAATTAAGCAAAGAAGTACAAATGTAAATCTGATTATCTATCGGAGAATAAACAGAATACGGATAGGGAATTTAAAATGTTTCATAGGTGAACGGAACATCCACAATTTCCGAGAATTCCTCCCCCGCTTCTTTAATATCCCAATCACCATCTTTATAATACCATTGAATGGTTACCGCATGGCCGTTACTATTCAATTTTCCCAATTTAACCAAGATATCAAGAAATGGTTTATAGGAAGAAGAATTGAAGTAATCTAACCGAAATGTAAACTTGGTTTCCGTGTTGGGTTGGGCAACATAATTGTTGATCCATTCTAAAATAGGAATGTAGAACTCTGCAGTATCCTCGGGATAAGAACGACCGGATATTTCAAAAACACCCTCTTCGGCGTTTAAAACCACATCAGGAGTATCGTATGTACCTTTTAAATTAATTGCCTCCATAATAATACCTTGCTAAATCTAACCTTCTCAGTTAATCTCAGATTATTGACCATTCCCAGAAATCGCTATTTCAAGAGAAAAGAAAGAGTATAAATCATTTATCTCTTTAAAGCCATACTTAAAACCTCTCTTCGCTTTTCTTGCAACATTAATTAACCCAAGATCTGCTCCAAATTTGCCAAATAACTCGGTCTTAACCAACACTTCCTTATGAAAGCTTTTCAAGTCTTCGTCAGTCATTTTGTTTACTTTATCAATATACTCCTGCAAGGCCCCTACCTTTTTAGTCACCAAACTATTTCCTATATCCAGGATATATTCGTCCTCTTTTTTCCTCAATAATATAATACCAGGCTTCAAGAGACTACCATCTTCAGCACTTTCACCATGCCGACAAATGTTTTGAAGGCACTCTATGATTGTACTTGTCATTCTACTTTTAACAAGAACATCCTCTTCAAGGAGATCAGATAAGCTGTTAATAACCTGTACGATTGAATTGACAAGTTCCTGATTGAAATCACCTTTAAACATGAACAATATATTGTTCTGCTGTAGTGATTCATACCAGTTTATGAAGCCTCCATGGGCTTCACCTCCCATCAGTTTTGTCATGACTTAAATACTATCTTAAACTTGATGTTTTACAAAGAAATAAAAATAATGCTAATCCTGATAAACCAATATCAAATATACGAATAATTAATAAATTTGAAGCTCGGTCTGATAGAGCAGCCTTCAATAATACCTACTGAATACCAATTACTTACTTCCCCTACCGCAACCATGTCATTAGCTAAAACTGCAGAGAGTTCCCCCAATTTGTCCGTTTCACGGTCTGAGGGACTATACCTATACGATGATTCAGGTAAACAGTATTTGGATCTAATCGCCGGTATTGCCGTGAATAACGTTGGACACGCGCATCCCAAAGTGCTGAAGGCTGTTATGGACCAAGTCGCTAAGCACGCACATGTAATGGTTTACGGGGAGTTTGTTCAAAAGCCTCAGGAGGAATTAGCGGCTGCCCTGGCCACCATACTACCCAAATCACTGTCATGCTCTTACCTCGTTAATTCGGGAAGTGAAGCAGTTGAAGGAGCCCTTAAGTTAGCTAGAAAGTACACTTCGAGAAAGGAGATTATCAGTTGCGTTGGTGGGTATCACGGAAGTACATTCGGAGCCTTAAGTGTCATGGGAAATGAGCTGTACCAACAGCCTTTTAAACCGCTGCTACCAGAGGTACGGCAGATGAGATTCAATGCACTTGATGAGCTACACCAGATCACGGAACGCACCGCCTGTGTACTTATTGAAACGATCCAGGGAGAAGCAGGTATCATTCAACCTGAAGGTGATTATCTAGCTAAAGTCAGGGAGCGTTGTGAATCAGTGGGCGCCTTACTGATCCTGGATGAAATTCAAACGGGATTTGGCCGAACAGGGAGCATGTTCGGGTTTGAAAACTATGGCGTCACCCCAGATATTGTATTGCTGGCCAAAGCACTCGGAGGCGGTTATCCGATTGGTGCTTTTTGTTCCAGTAACAAGATCATGAATTCCTTGGCCACCGACCCTCCACTTGGACATATTACAACTTTTGGCGGACACCCGGTTTCATGTGCCGCGGCAATTGCCAATATCGATATTTTAAAGAACGATGGTTTCGTGGAGCAGGTAACTGATAAAGGAGCCTTGTTTAAAGAACTGCTACACCACGATGCAATTCTGGAGGTTCGAGGAATCGGACTGATGTTAGCGGTACAACTAAAAAGCGCTGATCAGGCCCAAAAATCAATGGATCTTTGCCGTGACTTGGGATTGATCACAGACTGGTTCTTGTTTGCGGATGATTGCCTCAGAATCGCTCCACCTCTTATCATTTCTGAGGAACAGATCAAATTTGCCTGTACGGTAATCTTGAAAAGTTTAGATCAGACCAACTAAGTTTAATACCTCTGAACGCAATCATAACATTGTATTTAACCACAGAGGGCACAGAGGTRTGCACGGAGGTCACAAAGCGCTTTTAAGTTCTCAATCATTCTGTCTGTCCTCTGTTCAATGTATACTTWATTCGATTGGGTCAGACCTGCCATCCCATAGGTAAGGGGACCCTGCCTACAGGTGTGCTGGTTTCATTTTTTACTGTTTAAATTATGGAATGCCCTGCTTTCTGCATCCCTGATATAGATCAATTATCAATACTCATCTATTTCAAAATCTACGAAAATGAAAGCATCCAACTCAACAAGTTCAAAACCGATCGTTAAAATTGCTGAGCCATGTCACGAGAGATGGTCCAATATGAGCACAACAGAAAAAGGCAAGTTTTGCGCTATGTGTGCCAAAGAAGTCGTTGACTTTACTGATAAAACCAATGCTGAAATAGCCGCTCACCTCAAACAAGCCGAAGGAAGTGTATGCGGTAGACTGTACTCCAGCCAGGTCATTGTCAATGTAAAATTCTCCAAGTTCAAGTACCTCTTCCAAAGGACCAAAACTTACCTGGCGACMYTKMTCGCRGTGATARGTGCKTCRGCGYTATTTGGYGAGAAAGCAGYTGCYCAARATRWAMATYMMATKAAGGGRAAGATGAAATTCGATCGGATCCCAGAGCAGAATACTGCCAATACCAGAGAAACTACCATACGTGGAACGGTGACGCTTTCTGATTCAAATGAAGCAGTACCGGAGGCTGTCATTCGGGTTTCATCTGCAGGAACTGTCATTCAGGAAACCCGAGCCAATTCCGCTGGTTCTTATGAAGTTGTTATTCCTCCAGGGGCCATGCAAAACCAGGAAATTTCGCTGACGGCATACTTATCCGGTTATATGCACAAGACCATTGAATCACTCAAAATATTAAAGGAGGAAATCACCCTCAATTTCTCTATGAACGAGGACTACACACTCTTCGGAGACATGAAATATATCCCGGAGGATTTAATCAATATCGGGCAGGTGGCCATTGCGCCAGAGCACGCAAATGATCCTAAATCAACGGAGAAGGCCCAGGCAAAGCCAGTCAAGGAAAAAACAATTGAAATAATTTCAGAAATTGTGATGGGTGACTTTATTGTTATTGAAGAAGAACCGGAAAACATTACGGGAGAAGATAATGTTGACATAACTGAGACTGAAACCCCTCCGATTGCCGATAGCAAGCTAATTTCGGATTTGGCCATGTCACCGCAAGCTGCTGCAGAACCAAAAGCGTTGGATGTGAATATGATTGAACATTTCACCCTGGGCAATATGGTCTATATCGAACCTGAATTACCGTTGCTGAACATCAATATTGTTGATACACCGGAGCAAGTGAATATCGACAACGAAGATGGGCAAGAGCTCACGACTGAGGAGACTATTTCCAAACCGTTACCCCTTTGGGAGAATCCGTTCATTCAAAAAAAGGTTAAGGTGATAAATAAGCTCCAGAAGGTGAGAAAGTTGTCAAAAATGAGAAGTTTGGATCCTCAGATTATCTCAAACCAAGAGGTAATAACGCCCATCGCTGTAGAACAGGAACCGGAACCGAAAACGCCAATTGAAGATCCGGAAGTAGTGGCGATTGAACAGGGTGAAGGAACCCGAGAAACCCTTGAACCCATCCTCGAACCAAAAATGATCGTCTCAGTATATCCCAACCCCACTACGGATTACTTCAATATTGATATGGGAAGTGATGCGGCTTTTCTAATGGAGCTCTACGACAGCCAGGGAAGACAGGTAAAAATCACCAAACTTGAAAGCCCCAGTTCCAGAATTGACATCTCTACACTGGAACCTGGATCCTATCTGGTTCGGGTTTCCAATGCCATGGGAAATCAAGTGGAGACGAAAACGATTATTGTTATTTAAATGGTATTGGTTTTATTTAACCTGCTCAGGCATTTGTTTGAGCAGGTTTTTTTGTGCCCTGAATAGTGGACCATAGAACTTTAGCAAACACCCAAAGGAAGGTTTTCGACGCACATTGAAAACTATACAGAGCGGAATCCTGCCATGTGAACTAATCTAGTAATTAGTATCCACATGCATCTGATATAGGGAAATGAATGATCAGCTGAATGGCTTTGTAATAGAACGCGGGTGACGCAGATTGAACTGATCACCGCGGATTTTGTCCCTGGTGATCAGCGCAAATCCGCTATATCAGCTTCATCCGTGTTCCATTGTTATTGTGGTGTATTTGGATACGACGAAATATAGCAGCGTGATATCCTGTACTCTCATTATTAATCTAGGGAGATTCTGTACTTTTATGATTGGAAATATTTTGGAGAGAATTTAAGCGAGATGGTATACGATCACATTTGTTCCCACAAGTCAATTAGGAGTTATAAAGAAACACCCATCCCTGATGACAAGTTGAATAAAATCCTAGAGGCGGCGACAAGAGCCTCAACAAGTGGCAACATTCAACCCTACAGCATCATCATTTCCAAAAAGGCCGAAAACAGGGCCGAGCTTTACGAACTGCACCACCGGCAGGAGATGATCCTGCAAGCTCCGCTACTCTTAACCTTCTGTACAGATTGGAACCGGATGA
>JAESRW010000077.1 GCA_016764395.1 Flavobacteriales bacterium | reverse complement strand
AGTTCACCAACTGCTCCCTGAGTGTTTGAATGTCCCTCGCAAATCCACCTTTGATATGTTGAATGGCCAGGCGATGGGATGAAGCCGAATGGGAGGCAATCAGATCGGCAACAGCCTCGGCCCTGGAGAGGTCCATTTTACCGTTTAAAAAAGCCCTTTGTGTGTATTCACCCGGATGGGCCGTCCTGGCCCCGGCCCGTATCAGCACCTGCAAAATTTGATCTTGAATATAAGGCGAACCGTGACAGGATATTTCAATCGAATCTTCCCCGGTATAGGAATGCGGACTTCTGAAAATACTGACCATAACCTCATCCACCACGGCTTCATGCTCCACGATATTTCCGTAATGGATCGTATTGGCTGCCCGCTCTGCCAGAGCCGGCCCTTTGTCACTGGGTACAAAGATCTTGTCAGCAATCGCAATGGCAGCATCGCCAGAAACCCTGAGCAGCGCTATTGCGGATACCCCCGGTGGTGTGGCTAAGGCACAAATGGTGTCCTGTTGATCAATCACTTGGATAAAAGAAGTTAAATGAAAAACTGCGGCTGCCATTGGGCAGGTCAGATGGATCAAAAATCGTGAATCCTTATTCGATATTCAAAAAATAATAATCCATAAATATTTGAGAGATTTTCGCTAAAATTGTACCCTATTAGAATTTGAAAAAGAGATCCAGGTTAAGGCACATTTCTAACGGCTAACCGCTAACAATCTCACATCTTACAGCTAACAACATGAGCGTACTAGTAAATAAAAACTCCAAAGTAATTGTGCAAGGTTTCACAGGTAGTGAAGGTACCTTTCACGCAAGTCAGATGATTGAGTATGGGACCAACGTAGTTGGTGGGGTTACACCGAATAAAGGTGGACAAACGCACCTCGACCGGCCGGTGTTCAACACGGTCACGGATGCGGTTAAAGAGACTGGCGCAGATGTCTCTATCATCTTTGTGCCCCCACCGTTTGCAGCAGACGCTGTTATGGAGGCAGCAGAAGCGGGTATTAAACTGATTGTGTGCATTACTGAAGGCATTCCTACCAAAGACATGATTGCCGTTAAGGAATATTTAAAAGACAAGGATTGCCGGATGATCGGCCCCAATTGTCCAGGTATCATTACACCAGGGGAGGCCAAAATTGGTATCATGCCCGGTTTTATTCACAACCCAGGAAAAATTGGAATCGTTTCTCGTTCCGGTACCTTGACCTACGAAGCAGTGGATCAGATAACCAAAGCGGGCTTGGGCCAGTCTTCCTGTATAGGAATTGGCGGAGATCCTATTATTGGCACCACTACCCGAGATGCCGTACAATTATTTATGGAAGATCCCGATACGGAAGGGATCATTATGATTGGTGAAATTGGTGGCAGCATGGAAGCAGATGCAGCCTATTGGATCAAGGAGCATGGTACCAAGCCGGTTGTTGGGTTTATTGCCGGACAAACGGCACCTAAAGGAAGACGCATGGGCCATGCAGGAGCCATTGTAGGCGGTGCTGATGATACTGCAGCTGCTAAAATGAAGATCATGACCGAATGCGGAATACATGTAGTTGAGTCTCCAGCAGTTATAGGCAAAAAAATGGCAGAGGTACTGAACTAATTCAGATTAAATACGTAATATGAAGCGCAGTTAACCCCTGCGCTTTTTTTATGTGATAATTTTCTGGAGCCTTTTCTGTTTCTTTGAACACCACCCCCAAAACCCTCCCCTATGAGACTTATACTCTCTGCACTTATGCTGCTCGGCATTTCATTCGCTGCTTTTGCACAGGATTTTATTTATACCAAGGATGGCAAGAAAGTCGAAGTCAAGGTGCTTGAAATAAGGCCCAATGAAATTTTGTATAAGAAAAAGTCGAACCCTGATGGGCCAGACTACATCGTGCTGAAGTCCGAGGTATTGTTAATTACCTATGAGAATGGCACACACGAGTCTTTTGTCAGCAAAACACCCCCTCCTACTCCATACGAACCCACCTACCCACACGGCCAGGCTACCAGGTCACAATACAAACCTTTTGATTCCTTATCGGTAAATTTCGGGAAGAACTATATTGCTTTTAACACGATGGGCCTGGTGAGCACGAATGTCTCTTTTTCGTACGAAAGGATATCAAAAAAAGGAAAACTCGGTGTGAGAATTCCGCTTGCTATAGGCTTTGGAAGTGGCACGGCGTCGTACTTCATCAATAACTCAAACGTTAATCAGGGAAGTGTTTTTGCCTATGGTTTGGATCTCAACTTCTATCCCAACGGGCAGGGAAGCGTGAGGTACTTTATAGCACCCTCTTTTTTGATCACCTCTTTTTATTATCAGTTCACGGATCAATTCATTGATCCGGTAACCGGAGCATGGATGATCATGGATGAGCGCCTTCTGGGCCAGCAACGGGTAGGTTTGGTGAAACATGGAATGCTCATTCAGGTATCCCGTGAATTTAATCTCTCCTTCGTCGTTGGCTTGGGACTCAGTATGAACGACACTAAAAATGAAGACTTTATCCAAACCAAAGCCACCTTCGAGTTTAACGTAGGTTACCGGTTCTGATTAGGATGTAGATCCTGATCCCGTTCTTCTGATGGGAATTAGAGGCTACTCCCCTGCTATTTTTCCGATAGAATATACAAGCCCAACCACAAATCCAGCTGAAGCTCCCCTGGTTTCTTGATATTCCCCATCATATACTGCGGTTAAATAGAGCTCGTCTGAGAGGTCTCCACCAAAGGAATCTATCCCTTTAAGGTCCGTTAAACTGCCCCAAAAACGCAGTGCTGTAGTCAGCGAAAGTCCCGCAAATAAATTTATATCCACCCCAATTCCCAACATGGCATCAACAGAACTCTTGGCCATGGAAGGCTTTACGTCTCGAATAGGCAATGCTAATGAGTCGACGGCGAATGAAAATTCTGCCTTGGTCAACGCATTATAGATGGCTCCGATTTCCAAATAAGCTCCTGTAGTTGATTTCAATTTAAGCATTAATGGAATACTCACCCGGTTGAGCGTTGTTTCAGATTCAAAACTTTCATCATCATTGGAGTACTTCTGCCGATGCGTATCATAGAAGAAGTTCATTTCTACCCCCAGCTTTTTACTAAAGAAAATGGCCCCACTGAGTCCATAACTCTGGCCAAACGAAGGAACATAACCCTGGCTAATCCCGGCAGCATCTGAAACGTGATTATTGAACAGCCAGGTTGAATTAATTGATCCCTTGACACCGGCCTGTATGCCTTGTCCTAGCACGGAACCGGAGCTGATTAGAATGGCTACAAGAAATAAAAGGAGGAGCTTTTGCATAGCGTAATATTATTTAAATAGCATAAATGACCTACGGCCGGTACAGGGTGACTTGACCATGTAACCGAGATCATAGTTGAATTCAAGTACGAGCCCTGCCGTTAAGGGGTTGGTTGCTTTTCGTGAAGGAAGCGAACTTATTTTATTGGTGTAAGATCCAGCTTCCCCTTGACTGGTGAGAATATCATCAAAGCTGTAAGCGAATCGAAATCCCATAGAAATGCCAAAATTTTCCCAGCCTATCATGTACCCACCAAAGCTGAGAATAGCGGACCAGTAATGCTGATCATAATTATCCGATGCGTTGATTTCTCCAAGGAAGACATTCTCCTCAATGGAACGAACCATGCTGTACTGCCCGCCTATCTCAAAATAACTTCCACTGCCATTACTCGTTCTCAAAAGCAGCGGTAGATCAACAGTGGTAATGCTGATGTGTTTATTCCAAGAACCATTGAAGTCCTTGATCGCATATTTCTGATTGAAATTGAAATACAAGACTTCACCAACCACTGCTACGCGTTCGTTGAAATTCACGCCCAATTTAAAGCCAGGACCCGCTCCAAGTGAAATCTCATGTACATAATCCTCATCATTCAATATCGTTTCGTGAAGCAGCCAGGTCGTGCCAAAATAACCCTTCAATCCCACATCCAAATACCCTTGCGAAAAGCCCAAATTAGCGGTGATAACCAGCGCCATTACGGTAAGTAATTTTCTCATATCTTTGACCCCGATTTTAAGTATCGGACAAAAATAGAACATTAAAATTAATCACTGGGGATATGCAATTATTGAAAGGGAAAACAGCCCTCATCACTGGGGCCTCCAGGGGCATTGGCAAAGGGATAGCGGCAAAATTTGCTGAACAGGGTGCCCAAGTGGCATTCACTTACATGTCGTCGGTCGAGAAGGCTAAGGAAGTGGAGAAAGAGCTTGGTGAAATGGGTGCTAAGGTAAAGGGCTACAAGTCGGATGCGGCGGTTTATCAAGATGCTGAGGAACTGATCAACGCCGTAGTGGCTGAATTTGGAACCATCGATATCCTGGTCAATAATGCCGGGATTACCAGGGATGGCTTGCTCATGCGCATGTCTGAAGATGACTGGAACGTGGTCATTGACACGAATATGAAATCCGTGTTCAATACGACCAAAGCGATCCAGCGAACGTTTCTAAAGCAACGTTCTGGGTCCATCATCAACCTCACTTCAGTGGTGGGCGTCAAGGGGAACGCGGGGCAGTCCAATTATGCTGCTTCTAAAGCTGGGATTATTGGCTTTACAAAATCGATCGCGTTGGAACTTGGATCGCGCAGCATCCGTTGCAATGCCATTGCTCCGGGATTTATCGAAACAGAAATGACTGCTCAACTGGATGAGAAAATGGTAGCGGACTGGGCAGCGGCAATTCCGTTGAAGAGGAGCGGCTCTGTTGAGGATGTGGCAAATCTTGCGCTCTTCCTTGCATCGGATATGTCTACGTACGTCACCGGACAGGTTATGCATGTAGATGGTGGGATGGTCACCTGATTTTTATCCATACAATCATCGCAATTACGTCAACATCCCCCTGACAAAAGATTTAAGCGAATTACACGTTATATGCACGGGCGTGAAAATCAGATCACGGCACATTATCACGTTAAATTGACCTTCTCAATAAAATGATCACATCGGACATTTATACTCGCAAGTTTTTCTCTCTGGAGTTCCAGATAGCTATTGGAACTGATCAACTTATTGACTAAAAAATGAGAAAATTTAAGAAGGTAGTGGTAAAGATTATTTGGGTTTCGGAATCTTAATAATTTGGCCATTCGTAAATTCGTACAAATTCGTAATTCGTAGCCGCTAATGACGATAATAACCGAATATCCAATCTGGTTCTTTCCACTTTGCCTGGCCCTGGGAGCCCTCTTTGCCTATGTGCTCTATTGGAGCGATAGGCGATTTGAGGAAGAACAAAAGGGCCTGACCCGGATTCTGATGGGTCTGCGATTTCTGCTGGTCTCATTCCTGGCCTTTTTATTATTGGGCCCCTTTATCAAAACGCTTTTTCGGGAGGTGGAGAAGCCGCTCATTATTTTTGCCCAGGACAATTCGGAGTCGATACTCAACGATCGGGATTCTTCCTATTACACGGTCACCTATGCCGGGGAAGTGGAGAAAATGGTCGCTTCTCTATCTGAGGAATATGAGGTGAAAACGTATTCATTTGGCAACGCAGTGGAACCGGGGCTGTCGTTTGGATTTGATCAAAAACAAACGGATTTATCGGCTTTGTTTGAGGAATTGTATACGGTATACAGCAATCGCAATGTGGGAGCGATAGTGGTATCCTCGGATGGCAACTACAATCAAGGTAGGAATCCGCTCTACGTGCAAGGAATTGGCGAGTTGAATGCCCCTATTTATACCATTGCTCTGGGCGATACGAGCTCCAGGAAAGATTTGATCTTGACAAAGGTTGGGCACAATCGACTGGCGTATTTGGGTAATGAATTCCCCATGGAGATCCTGATACATGCCAGCCAATGCGGAGGTGAGACCAGCGAGCTCACCGTGACTAGAAAGGGCGTGGAATTGTTCAAAGAGCGCCTTGAAATAGCTGACGGTAACTTTTCCAGGCGCATCCCAATTGTATTGACCGCAAAAGAAGCAGGTATCCAACATTATCGAATTTCGGTTACCTCGKKGGWGGNTGARGTKAATGTGRTCAATAATGTGAAAGATGTATACATCGATATCCTGGATGGGCGCCAGAAGATCTTACTCCTGGCCAATGCTCCGCACCCTGATGTTGGTGCGATCAACCAGGCCATTTCCATCAATGAAAATTACGAGGTAACACAGATGCTCCTTGATGCATTCATGAGGGAGCACCAGTCCTCCATAGAGCAGTTGAAAGCCTATAATCTTATCATCCTGCATCAGATTCCTACACGAAGAAGGCAGGTAGACAAGGTATTGCAGGCGATGCTTGCTGCCGAAATACCGTTGTTATTTGTTCTGGGATCTCAATCCGATATACGTGGATTCAACACCCTCAAACTAGGCGTGGAAATTTCCGGTGGACAGAACAAAGTCAATGAGGCCCAGGCCTTATTGAAGGACGAATTCTCCCTCTTCTCTACYGACGATATAGACCCGCGGGTTTATCGGGAGCTTCCTCCACTKGTRGTACCTTTTGGAACCTATAAKGTGAGCAAATCCGCCACTGTATTATTCACCCAAAAAGTGGGCATGGTCAAAACAGAACACCCGCTCTTGCTCTTTGCCAAAAAGGGAAGTGGAAAAATTGGCATCGTGATGGGTGAAGGAATCTGGAGGTGGCGCATGAGCAGTTTTGAAGCTACGGGTACCCACGATGCCTTTAACTTGCTCTTATCAAAAACTGTTCAGTACCTATCTGTCAAGGACGATAAGTCGAACTTCAAAGTACTCTCGAAAAATAATTTCCTGGAGAATGAGGTAATCAGATTTGAGGCGGAAGTCTACAACGACAGCTACGAGCTCATCAACGATCCCGAAATTAAATTGACCATTGAAGATGAAGAAGGCCAGAGCTATCCATTCACTTTTAGCCGAACGAGTACAGCCTATAAATTGGATGCAGGCATGCTGCCAATTGGCACCTATACGTATGTGTCGACAGTTAAGGTTGGCGACAAACTCTATCAGGAATTAGGTGAATTCAACATCAGCCCCATCCAAATTGAGTCAGCCATCACAAAAGCTGATCACCAACTCTTATACAATCTCGCATCCCGGCACGGGGGTACCATGTATGACCCGGAATCCCTGGAGCAATTAACAAAAGAGCTGACTGCCCGGGAAGATATTAAGCCGATTGTATATACTGAAAAGCGGCTGAAGGAGTTGATCAATCTAAAATGGATCTTTGCACTCTTGCTTACCTTGATTTCGGTGGAGTGGTTTTTTCGAAAGCGGGCGGGCGTGTATTGATTTTTTCAGCTATTAGATTTTAGCGATTAGATGATAGACAACTGTTGACATGAATTATGGAGATAGAACAAGAAGACATGATAATGGAAAAGCATTTCTACCCTGACGGGGAATTGAACTGTTACGGGCCGCCTGTAGATGGGAAGAAGAACGGCCTTTGGAAGTACTTCCGCAAGGACGGGTCACTAGAGGAGGATCAAGAGTGGAAGAATGACAAACAGGATGGGGCTAAAATTGAATATCGCCAAGACGGCTCAATTCTAAGTGTTGCGTTCTGGGAGAACAATGAAATGAATGGCCTTAATATTGAGTTTCATCCCAATGGCCTAATAAAGGATCGAACGAAGATAATAAGTGGGCTCACAGAAGGGTTAGCAACTACATATCGTTCTAGTGGCTTGCCTCACTTGATAGGCGAGCATAAAAAGGATAATCTTCATGGAAGACAACAAGAATATTATGAAAACGGACACATCAAAAGTGACTGCGTGTACGTGAATGGACAACTACACGGAATCTGCAAATTTTGGAACGAAAGCGGCGAAGAATTGGGATCAGATGAATATGTTGACGGAAAAATAAGAACATAAAAACAGTTAGGAAGAGATTAAAAAGATAATATTTCCGAAATATATTGTGTCATAGGACCTAGCGAGCGTCTCTCAAAAGAACGTCTAATGATCGCAAGCAATTATACTTTTACATCCGATATTCGGAATTATACATTTTAATATATAGCCAACCCGCAACCCGCATCCTGCAACATGCAACATGCCACCCGCAACACGGAACACGGAACAAACAACAAGCAACAAGCAACAAGCAACAAACAAGAAACAACCTGCAACCTGTAACCCGAAACACGGAACAAACAACCTGCAACCTGTAACCCGCAACACGGAACAAACAACAAACAACCCGCAACCCGAAACCCGAAACAAACAACCCGCAACCCGCAACACACAACACACAACACACAACACACAACACACAACATGCATTCACAAACAATCTTCTACATCATCATCGGTATCCTCACTTTCAACTACCTCCTCAGCCGTACCCTCAGCTACTTAAATGACAAGAGCTTCAAAAGTGAACTACCAGATGAATTAAAAGGGATTTATGACGACGAGAAATATAAAAAGTCACAAGAATACGATCAGGCAACGGGTAGATTTTCCACTATCACGAGTACATTTTCCTTTGCGGTGATGCTGGCTATGTTATTCCTGGGCGGATTTGCCTGGGTTGATGGATTGGTGGGAGGCATCACTGAAGATCCCATTCTCAAGGTATTGCTGTTTTTTGGTGGTTTGTCGGTGGCTTCAGATCTTATCGGAATCCCATTTTCACTCTACAGCACCTTTGTCATTGAAGAGCGTTTCGGATTTAATAGAACGACCATCAAGACTTTCATCCTCGATAAATTCAAAGGGTATTTCATTGGCGGCCTGATTGGAGGTGGCTTWTTGGCCTTATTTGTTTGGTTCTATGAAAGTACAGGAGAGCTCTTTTGGGTATATGGGTGGATAGCCTTTAGCGGTTTTTCGTTGTTGATGACAGCGTTTTATGCCTCGGTAATTATTCCCCTTTTTAACAAGTTAACACCCCTGGAAGACGGAAGTTTAAGGCAGCGCATAGAAGCGTATTGCAAAAAGGTCTCATTCAAGTTAGACAACCTGTTTGTGATGGACGGCTCCAAACGCTCTGCAAAAGCGAATGCCTTTTTTAGTGGGTTGGGAGCCAAGAAGAGAATCGTTTTATATGACACGCTCATTGAAAACCATACCGAGGAAGAATTGGTAGCAGTACTCGCACATGAAGCCGGACACTACAAATTAAAGCATACCCGAGGTTCGGTGGTATTGTCCATGCTGCAAACCGGTTTAATGCTGTTCMTCCTGTCATTGGTGATTAGCAATCCGGCTYTGTCYGCTGCYTTGGGCGTGGAAGAATCGAGTTTTCACATCGGATTATTGGTTTTTAGCCTGGTCTACAGCCCACTTTCCATGATCATGGGTATCGGCATGAATATGCTCTCCAGAAAGAACGAATATGAAGCTGACGCCTATGCAAAAAACACATATGATGGAGAGGCGTTGGGCTCTGCGCTCAAAAAGCTATCTGTTGATAATCTCAGCAATTTGACTCCACATCCACTCTATGTTTTCTTTAATTACTCCCACCCCACCCTGTTGCAACGGCTCAAGGCGTTGGGATAAGAAAGTATGCCATCACGGCATAAACTTTCAATAATTTTAGCCGGATTATCTGGGTGCTTGCATTTTTTGCGTCGTTGTGGCATATTAAGACCTTTGGTACTATTAATGAATAATAATTACCTGAAGCAATTATACGTTGTACAGGTAGAGATAATTAGTACTTTCGCAAACCAAAACTTTCTATAATCACACGTGGCTTAACACGTAAACAAAATTCTAAAACAATGAATCAACAACCACAATTGGATCTGCGCAAGCTCAGGCCCATCCTCTTTATCGTACTGGGACTTTTTTTAGTACTGTCCGTAGGTAAGTTTTGGGTGACCATACAACCCGGTGAAAGAGGCGTAATATTCAGAAAATTCTCCACCGGATTGGATAAGGAAAATATCTATCCTCCTGGTTTTACCATCGTAGCTCCATGGAATGAAATATTCCTCTACGAGGTAAAGGAACAAAAGGAAGAGGAATCGATGGATGTGCTGGACAAGAATGGTCTTGGCATTAGTCTGGATATTACGGTCAGGTTTCACCCGGTGTATGATAAAATTGGTTTTTTGCACGAAGAGTTTGGAGATGCCTATAAACAAAGATTGGTAATTCCAGAGGTACGGTCTTCTGTAAGAAAGGTAATGGGAAGATATGAGGCAGAAGAAATCTATTCT
>JAESRW010000247.1 GCA_016764395.1 Flavobacteriales bacterium | reverse complement strand
ATAAGAATAATCTGGTATACTGAGAAGGAGAAACTGTCGAGCTCAATTATCTTGAACTCGAGTGCATTCTGAACTTTTTGCCATGCGTCTGCAATAGTCATGTCACGCTTTTTATGATGTTAGGTTGGTTCGCATCCTCTATCTTCTCCCCAATCAAATGAACTATTATCCATAGAACCACAATACCAATTGGGAAAGTGATCCAAGAACTAACTCCCATGGCTCCAGGTACAGTTCCGAAAATTACCGCTACGGCACCTACTGTCAATGCATAAGGCATTTGAGTGCTCACGTGATCAATGTGATTACAAGACGAGGCCATGGAGCTCAAGATTGTCGTATCTGAAATTGGGGAACAATGATCACCCAATACAGAACCGGCTAACACACACGAAACTACATTATAAAAAATGTACATGGTAGCTTCTAAATCCAAGCCACTCACCTTACATACTTGCCAGGCCGCCGGCAGCATCAGTGGATAAAGTATGGCCATTGATCCCCAAGAAGACCCTGTAGAAAAGGCTATTAAGGATGCGATGATAAATGTCAGAACCGGAATAAGCACAGGACTCAAGCCTCCAGACAACATAGAGTTCGTGATGTAATCAGCCGTATGCATTTCTTCGGTAACCAGCGCCAGGGCCCAGGCAAGTACCAAAATCATAATGGCACCGAACATGGTTTTGAACCCATTTAACACGGACTCTATGGTAGCACTTAAGCTCAATATTCCTTGTGAAAGCGTAAGTCCGATAGCAACCAACAGTGCTGAAAGTGATGCCCATAACAGTGAAAAATAAGAGTCGGAGGCCCCAATAATTAATGACAGCTGCCTGCCTAGGCCGATCTCCCCCTCGGGCCATTCAACTGCATTCCAACCCGTGTAAAGCAAGCCAATGAAAGTGCCTACAATTACTATTACTATTGGCAAAACGGCATTATACCATCGGAACTTCGCCGAAGGTGCTGGCTCTAGTGCGCTCAACTCTTCGCTGACATTATGTGTCTCTACCGCTGCATCATCTTCTTGTACCTCATCTGATTTCTTTCCCATCAAGCGCTTCAAAAAGCCGCCGTCGTCCGTTCGTACATTGTTGTACACCTGGCCAGTTGTTCTTGCTCTCACCTCTGCTGTGGCCATTGGACCAAAATCCTTACCTTGAAAGATCAGAATAAGAATGAATAAGAGCGTAAACACTGGATAAAAGGAGTAAGCGAGTGAGCTAACAAACACAGAGTAGGCACTCTCTTCAATACCGATGGCTTTAATGCTTGTCTCAATATAGCCCAGTTCAAAACCTATCCAAGTTGTGACAAAGGCTATTGCGGCAATGGGTGCAGCTGTGGAATCAACAATATAACTAAGCTTCTCCCTGGATATTTTCAATCGATCTGTGACAGGGCGCATCGTATTTCCAACTACCAGCGTATTCGCGTAATCATCGAAGAAAACCGCGATACCCAGTATCCAGGTTGCCAACTGACCTGACCTGGCATCTTTTGCATATTTAGCAATGATATTGACCACGCCTTGCATTCCGCCATTTCTTGAAATTACCGAAACGATTCCACCGATGAGCATGGAAAAAATAATTACCGACAAGTGGCCCCAATCATTGAGAGAATTAATAATATATTTATCAATTACTGATAAAAGACCCGTCCCGATTCCCTTTAGCCCTTCCGTGTAGGCACCAATAATGGCACCTCCCATAAATATACCCAGGAACAGAGACGAAATGACCTCTTTAAAAATAAGCGCCATAAAAATGGCTATCAGAGGTGGGAGCACAGAAAGCCACAGTGGAATGGGTGAAGTCGTTTTTTCAAAGACATAATCACCTAACACCAGTTTTAAGGTTTTGTCATCAGTAAATGTATGCTTGTGCTTACCTATACCCTTCTCAAAATTAATAGTAACCGGTTGCGCGTTGATGAGAAAGGTGATCTTATTATTATTTTCAGTTAGCATTGCATGCTCCTCATTCTTGAAAGAGATTTTTATTTCTGTACCGATGTCTTTGATCACCACCTCTGGTACCTCAACTGTAATATCATCTGTTTTAAGGCCCGCTTGTACCGTTACCTGGGAATCATAGCTAGCAACGCCAGCATCTGAGTCCAAGCTCGTCAGTCCCAATCCAAACATCAACAAAACACTTAAATGCAAATTCCTCATGTAACGTTAATTGATTCCTCTTTCCTTTTTAATGGTTTCGTACGCCTCCTTCACTTTAAGGAACTTCTCTTTAGAAGCCTTCTTAAAATCATCTCCCAAGTGCCCCAATTTATCAGGGTGATACTTAACCGCCATCTTTCTATAGGCTTTTTTAAGTTCAGCATCTGTGGCTTTTGGATCCAAGTCCAATATTTTATAGGCCGTGTTGGAGTTTTTAAAGAACATGGCCTTAATCGAAACAAACTCCCCCCGTCCGATGTTGAGATACCCCGCTATTTTCTCGATCAAATCTACTTCGGCCATGTCTACATGCCCATCCGCTTTGGCAATTCCAAACAGGTAATGCAACAACTGTAATCGGGAACTAATATCAATATTATTCCGGATTTGCATACAAACCTTTGCAACATCTACGTCCTGTTTGAGTATTTCCTTAAACAAGAGCATGTGCTCTGCCGAACTACGCTTGCCAAATTGGCGCTCAAAGAACTGTTTCACATACGCCAACTCCGACTTCAATACCTTACCATCCGCCTTCATGACTGCGGCTGATAATACCAATAAACTGACACCGAAATCTCCGGCAGTGGTCTGTCGTGGCCTCGCTTGTTGCGTATAGGTATCATATTCTACCCGTCCAGCACTGTCCAACATTGATCCTACCGCATAGCCAATCAACGCTCCAATGGGGCCGCCAAACGCCCAGCCCAAGCCTCCACCAATCCACTTCCCAAATTTTGCCATCCCTGTTTATAAAAACCAGCTCCATTGACTCCTTCCGACACGCATTTCACGTGGAATAACAGCCAAGGTTTACTACTTTAGCACAAATATACTTAGGCATTCGCAATATGACGAAGAGGTGTCTAAAAAATGAAGGTCGCACGAAACACACATTGAAAGATCATGGCAAAGAAAGCAGTACTAAATAAAAAGTCTATAGCGTTTTTTGAAGCATATATCAACAATGCTTCTCCAACGGGATTTGAAGCAGAGGGACAGAAATTATGGCTGGATTATATCAATCCCTATATCGATGATCACTTTGTAGATACCTACGGAACAGCTGTAGGCATCATCAATCCCAAGGCTGAATATAAGGTGGTGATTGAGGCCCATGCTGATGAAATATCCTGGTTCGTCAATCATATTACCAGCGATGGATTTATTTATGTCATCAGGAATGGTGGTTCGGATCACCAGATTGCCCCTTCTAAGCGGGTAAACATTCATACCAAAAAAGGAATTGTAAAAGCAGTATTTGGCTGGCCAGCAATTCACACCCGGACTGCCAGTAAAGAACAGGCCCCTACCATTAAAAATATTTTCCTTGACTGCGGATGTAAAACAAAGGAGGAAGTTGAAAAACTAGGGATACACGTTGGGTGCGTGATCACTTATGAAGATAAATTTACCATCCTGAACAAGAACTTTTTCATGGGCCGAGCAATGGATAATCGTGCTGGTGGGTTTATGATTGCGGAAGTTGCCAGAATGCTTAAAGAAACAAAGACCAAGCTTCCTTTTGGATTGTACATTGTCAACTCAGTTCAAGAGGAAATCGGGCTACGGGGAGCAGAAATGATTGTGGATCAAATAGGACCAGATGTCGCTATTGTTACTGATGTAACCCACGATACGAACACCCCCATGATTGAAAAGAAAGTCCAGGGTGACTGCGCTTGTGGAGATGGACCGGTTGTAACGTATGGACCTGCTGTGCAGAACAATTTGCTGGATCYTATTATTACAACTGCGGAAAAGAACAAGATTCCTTTTCAAAGAAGCGCCGTTGCCAGATCAACCGGTACAGATACTGATGCTTTTGCCTATTCAACAGGTGGCGTAGCTTCGGCTTTAATCTCTTTACCCCTTCGTTATATGCATACCACTGTGGAGATGGTGCATAAAAAAGATGTAGAGAATGTGATTAGGTTGATCTTTCAATCCTTGAAGAGCATCAAGCCCAACCATAACTTCAATTACATCAAATAGGTTGAATCAAGACGACATTCATCTTTCATCGGATTGAATGACTTTTGAGTTTTATCATTCCAAGGATAGCGAGGAATTTCACTGTTCCACACGCGGGGCAAGTTGATGAAGATTCCTCGTTATGCTTTGGGCAATACTGAGCAACCTAAACTGGCTTCAACTCGTATGATCGGTCACGATCACCCACGCGCCRRACATGCGTTTCCAAATMAGGGTAAAGTGGCCGCCAACGTCACCCATCTCTCTTTTTAGGCCCCAGCTTCCAACTAACATCATCATATTGGGCCCTAGAGATTCCATTTCCAATACCTCAAAGCTGAGCGTACCCAAATGAGACTTATCCGGATATCTTTTCTTATATCTTTCGTTCGTTGCATCCCAACCATAGGTGATGCCGTCTTTACCAATAAATTTCAGAGAATCTGATTTCCAATAGGTTTCCATAAAACAATCGATATCCCCTTTATTCCAGCAGTCTCGTTGTATGAAAAGGTTTTTCGAAATTGTGGTGCTATCGGACTGAAATGGATTTTGTGCGCTGGAAACAGCCATCCAATGAATGGAGATAACAAACAAAACGAATCGCACATGCTTGACACTCATAATCATAATGTTAGGCAGCTTATTTTCATTAGTTTTGCATCCTTGAATCACAAAATAACAGAAACCAAATTACTCAATAACCCTCACAAAAATGAAGTCTAATTTAATCATTGCAAACACGCTCTTTAAACTTATTGTCATCGTCGTAATTTGTCTCTCCTTCAATTCCAGACTAGAGGCATCTCATGCTATGGGGGCAGATTTTACGTATAAATGCCTTGGAGCGGACCAATATGAGTTAAAATTAACTTTCTACAGGGATTGCTCGGGCATTTCCGCCCCGTTGACGGTTCCAATAGTATTGAACTCCGTAAGCTGCGGTTTGAACTTTAACTACAATTTACCTCAGGTCAGCTTTTCGGAGATTTCTCCGACTTGTCCCTTTGCATTAAGTACCTGTCAAGGTGGTAGTGAACCGGGAGTTGAAGAGTATATCTACATCGACACCGTTACCATAGCTGACCCTTGTGCTGACTGGGTATTCTCATTTACGCATTGCTGTAGGAACAACTCCATTGATAACCTGGTGAATCCGAGCAGCGAAGAGCTCTATATTCAATCAGAAATGAACAATACCGGTGGCATTTGTAATGCATCACCGGTCTTCTCTTCTCTCGGTGTTCCCTACCTCTGCGATACAACCTTTACAAATTTCAATTTTGGCGCATTTGATGTTGATGGCGACTCTTTGGTCTTTTCCCTGGCCAATCCGTTGGCTGCAGGCGGAGTGCCGATTGTTTATCAAATTCCCAATACGGTAACAGCTCCGCTCATCACTACCACCGGTACGGTTGATTTTGATAGTACAAACGGGCAAATGAGCTTCACCCCTTCTGGATTGCAGGTTGCTGTGGTGACTGTATTGGTTCAGGAATATCGCGGAGGCATTTTAATAGGGTCGGTTATGAGAGACATTCAAGTACTCATTATTAACTGCGTTGGAAATGTTGCACCAGAGATGACCAGCGGTGGTATTATCAATATTACCAACGGCACATTGATCGATACTTCCCGTGTGGAACTTTGTATTGGAGATGCGCTGTCGTTCGATCTTACATTTAGTGACGCCAATTCCACTGATAGCATTTCGATACAAACCAACATTACCAGTGCTTTCCCAACAGCCACATTCACTTCAACTGGTGCAAATCCAACAACGGGTACATTTTCATGGACTCCTACCGCCAATGACGTGGGGCTGAACAACTTAATTGTCACCATCTCAGATGGTGCCTGTCCGATAATGGGAACCCAGAACTATGCGTTCGAGGTAAATGTTTTAGCCGGAACTTTTGCGGGGCCTGATGTCAATCTCTGCCTCGGTGATACTGTACAAATGCAGGCGGAAGGAGGTGCGAACTTCCAATGGACACCGTCGACAGGATTGGCCAATGATACCGTTGGAAATACCATGGCATTTCCATCGGTGACCACCACCTATATGTTAACCTCCAATTTCTCTGGCTCATGCGATACCATTGACAGTATGACCATATTCGTAGCACCGAATTTCACGGCATCTATAATCGGTGATCAAACGATCTGCCAAGGAGGTTCTGTACAGCTAAATGCAGATGGAACTCCCTCAGATGCCTATACCTTTCAATGGTCACCGGCAGCTGGGTTAGATTCAGCACAGATAGGAACCCCTCTAGCAACACCATCAGTTACCACAACTTATGGGGTGACAATCACTTCTCCAGGGTTGTGTTCCAGATCGGGATCGGTAACAGTGACGGTGGACTCGACCATTCTCAACGTAACTCCAACAACTTCGAAAACGGTCCTGTGCCCTGGTGGAAGCGCAACACTGAATGCCAATATTAATGCATCCGACACCTCGTACACCATTACATGGGAAGATCAGAATAGTGTTGTTGTTGGTTCAACAGAAATAATTTCAGTTTCTCCCTTAACAGATATGACGTACACAGCCATCATCACCAATGGCATTTGTATTGATTCAAAGTCTGTTGATGTCCTAATGAGTGTACTTGATATTGGGCTGGATTCCGTAACACTTTGCAACGGGGATACGTTACAAACCAATCCGGTATTTGGACCTGTTGGGGCCGCTCTACCCACCACGTGCGGAATCTCCTCGGGTTGTAATGGTTCTGGGGGCATAAACAGCTATGTTGTCGGTACAGGCACCGCTACCAACACCAGCACCAGCTATCCAGCACCTTTTGGCAACTGGTTCAAGAATGCGAAGCACCAGATATTATACACGGCAGCCGATTTACAAGCGGCCGGACTCACTGCTGGTACCATTACAGAGATCGGATTTAACGTTACTTCGATTGTAGGTACCAGTCTCTATAGATCCTATCAGATTAAGCTGGGCTGTACTTCCATCAGCGATCTTACTACCTGGGAGACAGGATTGGTTCAGGTGTTTGCGCCAACTGATGTGACGATCGTTCCGGGGATGAATACCTTGGTATTGTCCAGTCCATTTGACTGGGATGGAACCAGCAATTTGGTGATGGAGTTTTGTTACGACAATCTCATAGATCCTTTCACCAACAATAGTTTGAGCCCATTTACTACTACGGGCTACACCTCTGTGATCTACTATCGTAGCGATGGGACTCCTGCATGTCCATTTACAGGTACACCTACCACCAGCTTCGATCGCCCTAACACAACATTTACGGTATGTACGGAAAACATTGCGCCAACATTTATTTGGACACCTTCAACAGGGGTGAGTTTCGATACCCTTGTAAATCCTAGTATTGCTCCATCTACTAGTGCCACCTACAACCTCACAATGGATAATGGATTGTGTATCGTAACCGACTCGGTTTACGTTGCCTTCTCGTCTGCATTTGGTTTAACAAGTTCTGTCGTAGATGCAACATGTGGAAATGCTGATGGAAGTGCAAGTGTCACGCCTAGTGGTGGATCCGGCCCATTTACTTATCTATGGAATGACCCTGCTGCACAAACCAATGGAACTGCAACCGGATTGACTCTTGGTAGTTACACACTCGAGATTATAGACGCCAACGGATGTACAGAAAACATGGCAATTTCCATCAATGAACCGGGAGGGCCATCACTGCTAACCTCACAGGTGGATTTAACTTGTTTTGGTGGCAGTACTGGATCTGCAACAGTGACAGCAACAGGAGGAACTACACCTTATACCTATCTATGGAATGACCCCGCTGCTCAAACTACGGCAACAGCAGTTGGCCTGATTGCAGGAACCTATGTGGTGAATGTGACAGGAGGAGGTTGCGGAACATCCATAACGGTAACTTTAACCGAACCGACACAAATGGGTGTGGTTACGACCAATACAGGCCTGACATGCTTTGGTGATTGTGACGGTACAGCAGATGTGGTAGTAACGGGTGGAACAGCTCCATTTATTTATCTGTGGGACGATCCTTCTACACAAACTAACGCAACAGCCACTGGTCTTTGTAGTGGTACTTTCAATGTGATTTACTCCGATGCTGCTGGGTGCTCAGATTCTACCAATGTCAGCATCATCGAGCCCATGGAAATCGTAACATCGATTTCAACAATGCTTCAAAACGCATGCTTTGGAGATTGTGTTGGTTCGGCAACAATCAGCATTGGATCAGGAGGTGTTGCGCCGTTCGCATATCTGTGGGATGATCCAGCCGCTCAAACAAACGGAACAGCAACATTACTTTGTGCTGCTAGTTATGTTGGAACAGTGGTGGATGCTAACGGTTGTACTTCCAGCTCGATGGCTGTAATTACTGAACCGGCTGTACTTACTACAGCATTAAGCCCTGTGAATGCCTGTGGTGCTTGTAATGGAAGCATCACTGCCGCCGTATCTGGAGGAACAGCGCCTTATAGTTATTTATGGAGTGATTCCACTGCACAATCGGGCGCAATGGCCGGCAACCTTTGTCAGGGTACTTATACGGTTATCGTGACAGATGCCAATGGGTGTACGATGACCGATTCAGCAACGATCACAGCACCGCCTGCATTCACACTAACATCAACACAACAAGATCTTGTTTGCGGTGGTGTTTGTGATGGCCAGGCCACTGTATCAGTAACCGGGGGTACTGCACCATTTCTATACTTATGGGATGATTCAACAGCACAAACCTCAGCTACGGCTGTCGGATTGTGTACCGGCACCTATACGGTCACAGTAGACGATAGCGCTGGATGTAGCGGAGTAGAAACCGTTACCATTACAGGGCCTAACCCGCTTAGCGCAGACACCTCATCTACCCCGGCCACAGCCGGTAGCAGCAATGGATCAGCCAGCGTAACGATATTGGGAGGCACCAACCCTATCACCTATTTATGGAATGACCCTTCAGCACAAACAAGTTCCACTGCAAGTGGGCTGGCAGCTGGTCCTTATACGGTCACAATTTTAGATGGAGCTGGATGTAGCATTACGGCAACGGTTACCGTATCAGAAATTACAGGCATATGGGATCAAGCGCTTGGATTGCGTTTTGATGTTTATCCCAACCCTACCAAAGGGCAGGTGATAATTGACCTTGAGCTGCAGGAAATGGGTGCCATCACCATTCAGATAGTGACGCTGACTGGTGAACTGGTGTATGAGACTTCTCAATCCTCAGTACAAAGACTCAGGAAGGAGCAGGACCTATCCAACCTTTCTGATGGCATCTACTTTGTGCGATTGAGTACGAAGAAAGGAACCATCAAGAGACGAATTGTGGTTACGAAGTAATAAAGACAGGTAAAGAAAAACCCCGCTGTGCAGTGCATGGCGGGGTTTTTTATAATATGCAAACCTATAAGCCGGGTTCTGTACCCAAACGAAAACGTTTAGGTTTCTATCATTTGTCTAGTCTTACCATTGCTGATAAGATCTAACAACCTACCCTGGGATCAAATGAAGCGGGCCACTTCTCTCCCTTTATTTGGTCTTGCTCCACGCAGAGTTTACCTGATTTCACTACAGCTCTTAATAAATTCGCAAGCGAACTATCAAGACGTACATCCTTTCTGTTGCACTGGTCCTATCCCGATATTGCTATCAGAATGACGGGCGTTACCCGCTGCATTGCCCTGTGGAGCCCGGACTTTCCTCTCTACAAATAAATGCAGAGCGATAGAACGGTTTGCTTTACAAAGTTAGGGAATTATCATTTACTGATGGATGACACTCAGTTGATACCTATCGTAACCAATCTGCCAAAAGGGGAGCAGACCACCATCCTTCTCCAAAGAAAATAGCGTTTTCCGGTCTATTCAATGATCACCTCCGTCGCACCGTAGCCATAGGTGGCATAAGAGGCATCACAATAGGTGATCTGCGGATAATCATCTAATAATTTCCGAACCTCTGCCCGCAACGTCCCCTTGCCCACCCCGTGAATGACGATGAGGTTTTTTCGTTTTTTTCTTATTGCCTCTTCTAATTTACCGGAAAAATAC
>JAESRW010000076.1 GCA_016764395.1 Flavobacteriales bacterium | reverse complement strand
GATCGATGGATCAGGCGATTAAACAAGCGTAGAAATTCAATCTAGCTTTTGCTGATCACTTTGACGATATGTTTGTTTAGACTTAGCATAAGCATTTCCTCCATCGTTTAGTTCAACGGTGCAGGTATTCTGCAATGCAAATGTAATGAGGTTTTTACAACCTTCAAATAAAACGACGGCTTTTTTCTCTAGACGAGGTATAGCAAGGAATGCTTACTGATTAAAAACTAGAAAGGAACATATTCTAGCGTGAAGTCTTTTCCTGTCTTCGACACCTTTCAATCCTTCCAATAGCATCGTTGTTAAGGCATATCGCTATAACGCTTACATAAACGAGGGCCCTGATCCTAAACGAGATGATTTAAAAGGGTTGGGATTCACAAACCGCAACGCGATTTCAATGCCACCACGTCCTTTACTCGCTGCCGTTTAACCTGAAACATTGACATCATAAGAGAGGCCATAAGTTGTAAAAGGAGTGCCCACATTCTTCCACTACTCCCGGTAATCAACTTGAGTGTGGCTATCCCCACTGAAAAAGCCTGTTAAAGCGGGGTTGACCATTAATGGAGTTTGCGAGAATTGGGAGAAATGAACGTTTTGTGCCAAACAGACTGACATCCAAATCCAAAACTATATAAGTCCACTCCCAATAGGAGCCCTCTGTACATAAATTTGAGTGAAAATGCGTTGATGTTTGTAGGCAAGGTTGTTATTGATTGATCAGTTTCAAGGTTGTAGAATAGTCTTTATCCTTTACATTAATAAAATAAATGCCTTTGACCCAATCAGATACATCCAGCTTTACCTTTTGAGAATTACTGAAATTTTGTCTAGACACAACTATACCGCTGATGTTGCTAACGGTAATGTCAATGGTTGAAAATTGAGCGGGGAAATCTAAAGAAACAATTCCATTACCTGGGTTTGGGTAAAGGTACAACCCGAGGATTGACTTGTGCTCAATAACCCCTGTTATTGCAGAATCCGGTGTTGGTTTCTTTTCAATTGCTAATTGCCACCCAATGTTTGTTCCTTCCCCGGTATAAGCACCTCTATAATTCCAATTTCTTGGAGTTGAATTAAAATCGAGGTCATAATCTGTGTATGTAGTGAATAATGCATTTGGAATAGCCGTATCATTTAAGGGGCTCCCTACTCTTGGGAATAGATCAGTCGTATTTAGGCTTGTCCCCAAGTTGTTAACATAGGTGGTAGCAGCAAGGGGAACATCTACTACATTATCCAACTGATTCACAGTGGAAACGCCTCCTCCTACAATTCTAATGGGTGTACTGTGATCAGACAGAACTAGATTGCCATAAATATACTTTTGAAAAGCAACATCTGTATCCATCAGCCTAACGCCCCAGCTTGACCCGGTAACAATGGTATTATGAAAAACTTTTATCTCTCTGGGCTCAAACCCATTTTGGGACTGAATAGCGATTCCATTACCCCCGGCGTCGTTAACAGCAATATTATCATAGAATATCACATTACCAGTTCCTTGAAACAAGGATTCAAAKGGGTTTYGCCATAGGAAATTACCATATATTTCGTAGTAATCATTGGCCCCATCTCCCGTAGCCGGAAAATTGCCGACCWATAGATTTGGCCGCGCACTACCTCCGGAACTGGCGTTGTTTTCCTTTGATAATACATTGTGCCTTATGATYGTTTTTCCGTTCAGCGTCATTCCCGGAATATTCCTGGAACCCACGTTCTGATGTTTTATCTGCATATTGTAACCAATGGTATTGGTAATTAGATTGTTCTCAACAATTCCATTTACAAATGGCTCTTCTCCATCTGAATTACCAAGATATATGCCTGTGCCCGCAGCGTCAATGGTACAATCTCTTATTATCCAATCCCAGGTAGGGCATTTAGTACTGATGCCAACGGTTTGTTGATTCCCACCGTGTCCTACAATAAACAAACTATCCAATACTATGTGATGTGCCCAGTTCCCGCTTGTTCCTTCAGCCTTTACACCGTCAATGTTTTGAATATTTTGTCCGTCAATCTTAAAGTTGCTGAGGGTTACAAAGGCAGAAGTCTTTATGCTCACGGTGTTACAACATGAGTTCCCCAAAAAGACCGTGGCATCACCGCTCCCTTTAATAACTATCGGTTGCGAAGAGGTACCAACGAGATCTACAATATTGAGTCTATCGGTGTAATTACCGGAAGCCAACAAGAGTGTGTCTCCCGGTGATAATGTACTCAGTAGCGAAGTGTAATTGCCAGAATTGGCGTTTATTACGTCGGCTGTTAAATTGGAAATGAGAAATAGAAGGTATACGAGTGTTAATAATGTGTTTTTCATGGTTTTAGCTCTCTTTGGGATTATTGATAGTGGTTTAAATAAGTAATTGGCCGTTCTGTTCGGCTACCTTTTACCCATTAAGCCCGGCCCATATCCTGCAAATTAGCTTTTGAACGCTCTAAATTATTTTTTGGCACTGATGCCTAGAATCGATTTTATTTCCGCGATTTCTCGGTTGTGTTCCTCTTTCATCTTACTGATCTCAGCAGCCAATTGCGTATCCTTCAACTCCATTGCTTTAGCCAGCGCAGTATGCTGTGCCTCCAATTCCTGAATGGCATTTACATAGGCAACCAAAATAGCGTGCATGTTGAAATTTAAATAACCATCGGCATCTGTTCCCACTGCCTCGGGAAATATTTTTTGTATCTCCTGTGCGCTGAAACCTACATTTTGCGCAATTAAGACTTCTTCCGGGAATTTTCGTTCACCCACATTCTTGTAGCGGTAAGTAATGGGTTGCAGCTGGAGAATTTCACTTAACCCTTTGGTATAAGAACCCTCAATATTTTTGAGGCGCTCATCTGAGACGATGGTCCATGTACCGGTGGCCGGTTTTCGGCCCTCATCCAGGGAGAGTTCAAATTGACCTGCCGGGGCTATACCGATGCCCACATCGCCCGTGGCGCGTTCAATCGTCATCGCAGTACCCAAAAATGCACCTGTGTTATCATAGCGAAACCATTCGTAGTCATCCACACCACCATTGCCAGAGGCTCCTACCCACCATCTTATGGAACCTGCACGCTTATGCTGGATGGCAG
The DNA here is from genome assembly GCA_016764395.1 of Flavobacteriales bacterium. Taxonomy (GTDB): domain Bacteria; phylum Bacteroidota; class Bacteroidia; order NORP154; family NORP154. Next base: position 7,117 of record JAESRW010000076.1, on the reverse strand, counting down.
AAGCCACAGAGGGCCCTGTAGAGGTGGCATCCAGCGTAATGGTGGCATTGGCATCGGTCGTGGCGATATGCAAGTTATCCGTTGGTGCAGTGGTGCCGATACCGACGTTGCCATCAAAATTGAGGGTCATTACATCCCTCATTACAGCATCAAGAGTGTTTTGTTTCACTGCTATGCGGAGTGCACCCCTTCTGTGTTCACTGAGTGGCGTCCGATAATAAATCCTTGCATATTCGGTATTTAAACCACCATAATCGTTGATGGTTCGATTACTGCGTAAAGCCAACCAATCATATTCTGTGTCACTCACTATATTTTGGCTCACACTCATTTGGTCATTATGTACATTAAACTTATCTAGCGGACTCGTGGTCCCGATGCCGACGTTGCCAGATTTCACAACGATTCCCTCGGCCCCATTTGAAGTCGTACCGCTAAGTAATTTCATGGCAGCATCTCCATCATGCCATCCCAGCCATCCAGCCTGGGCCACTCCATCATAAAACTGAATATCCGCAAAAGAGATACCATCGAAAGCTTGTAATCGGATAGTCGCATCACCCGTAGTCGAATTAATATGCACTTTCTTTAGTGGACTTGTCGTACCGATGCCGACATTGCCAGGTGAAGTTATATACATGCTTCTAGCGACATCCTCAGACCCGCTAATCATATTTCTGAATGCCAGAGAATTGTCTGCTTTACGCGCAACATCCCAGATGCCAGTGTTGATCGTTCCATTCCAATAACCCAGTCTTAAAATGGTTTCATTAGCTGCCTGCCCAGATGATAGGTGGGTTAATACATTATTAGCACCTGCAATGCCAGAACCTCCGAAGATCTGGTTGCCTGACACCTCTAGTTTCGCCCCGGGATCTGTCGTACCGATGCCGACGTTGCCGCCTGGTTCAATAAATAGCCTGCTCGCTGTTCCTTCTTGAATATCGAAGGAGCCAACCACAACATCATTCACCCCAATCTGCCAATCAACTACATCATCACTTCCAACCCAATTTATATTACCCGTTCCGGTTATATTATCAGTCCTTTTGATGGTAAGAACGGGTGTTATTGGCGCATCAATCGTAATCCCACTACCATTTATTGCCGAAACATGTAATTTATCACTTGGGCCCGTTGTTCCGATGCCGACGTTGCCGTTAGGGAAGGAAACCGATGAAACATTTGTTCCTGACCGTACAGCCCGCCAAACTGTTTGCCCAAAGACACCCGCATCAGTGCGAGTCACTAAGGCGAAAATCTTGTTGCCTATTACTCCGGTAGAAAAGTCCCATATTTTTTCATCCAAAAGCTCATCCGCATCCTGCATTCTCACGTCCACGCGAGTTGCTCCTTCAATATGGAGCTTTACCGATGGTGATGCTGTCCCAATGCCGACGTTGCCTGCACTCGTTATTCTCATGACTTCGGTGCTGGTGTAGGTACCTGCGATAGTCCCTCGATTCGGTCGAATAAAGAATCCGAAGTTGCCATTTGTATAGAGCTCGGTCATTCCATTCGAGACTCCCAAACCATGGCCATCCACTATATCAGTAGGATATATATTAAGGATACGTGGACCAGAGCCTATTGTATTGGCTGTCGCATTAAAAGACAATTTGGCGCCACCATTGTTTCCTGAAACAGGAGCTGCAGGCGTTCCTCCATTGACATCAAGCTTTCCATAGGGGCTCGTCGTGCCGATTCCGACGTTGCCATTATTTCTAGCATATAGAATTTCTATAGGCGTAGCATCGACATCGCTTCGAACCCAAAAAGCGGCATTATTACCTGCAGCCTCTGTTTGAATAACGGCTCCAAAGGTAGCTGACCTTGTTGAAATTGAGTAACCAGTGTGGCCTGAATTTCCGATTTCCAGGCTATTCGTAGGGCTCGCCGTGCCGATTCCGACGTTGCCGGCTGAAGTAACCCGAACTTTTTCTGTATTGTTGGTATAAATGGCAAAATCCTTTGCGTCGGTAGTTCCCAAGAAGTTGGTACCCACTGTAGTGCCTGCATTGCCCGTCAATGACCAACCCCCGGAGGCGCCACTGGAGTTAGCCAGGAACGGCACCCAACTGGATCCATCGTAATAGTAAAAAGAGCTGTCTGTAGTGCCAAACACCAACAATCCTGTTGGAGGAGTGGTGATGGCGTTGCGCTCAGCAGTTGTCATCCGGGGAATTAGGATTCCTTTAGTCGTGCTACTCATTTCCAACAGTGCATCGGCATCAGGTGCAGTCGTGCCGATGCCGACGTTGCCGCTTGTATCGACCGCTACGAAAGAATTTGCTGGATACTCTGCCTGCGTTGCGTGGCGGCCAATAGTAAAAAAGTTTGCACCTGTCAATCCACCACTATAGCTGATACCCGCGAACCAATCTTTAGGAGCATTACCGGCGGACAACAGGAGGCCACGGGCGCGAAAATCGATGTCGGAGGTCAACTTCACAATCGCCCGCCGGGCTGGGGAGCCAACAGTTCCACCCTCTATTTCAACTATCCCTGTTCCACCATCAAACAAATGAAGTTTCTCAGCGGGGCTCGTGGTTCCGATGCCCACGTTGCCTGATCGCAATACGGTAAACACATCGGTTCCCCCGGCAAGACCTTGGTTGTTTACTGTGAACCTTGCTTCTGTAGCACCAGTACCAGCACTCACAGATAATCCTGCTGTTACCCACCCTGGTTTCGTAGCATGTGAATGAGCAAAAAGATTTAGCGCTCCACCGTATCCAGACGAACCAGCACCTGCCTGAACCACCAGGCCTCCCGTTCCTGTATTGGTTTCACCATCATCCCCAAGTAAAATAAAACGGTTTGTCGCTGGAACAGATGAAAGTCTCATATTTCCAGAAACATGCAGTTTGCTTCCTGGGGCAGTGGTACCAATGCCAACGTTGCCATTATTGATAATACGCATGCGCTCAGTTCTTGTGATACTCCCATCAGGCGTGGTATAAAAAACCAATCTCCCGGGCATATCACTTACCCCGGGGGTAGCGTCAACCTCGGCTAATATACCGGCGACCTCACGATAAGCAGTACCGTCATACGCGTCAAACACGACAAGGCCTGCATCGTCATCCGCAGCCACAATGGTTGGAATGGCTGCCGTACCACGTGATTTTCGGAAGACCGTAGCAGTCCCTGCATTATCGGTGGTATGTCGACTGAAGTACATATCCGTTGCTGTGTTGCTGGAAACATGAAAAATACCAGATGGGCTTGTAGTACCAATGCCGACGTTGCCGTTTGTTCCATCAATAACCATAGCTGTACCTTGACTTACTCCTGATGTATTATACCTATTGAATTGCAAGGAATGGCTTGCATCTGGTTGTTTCATTATTTGCCACCTTAATTGATTATTAGAAAGAAATGTAATATTACTACCATTTGAAGATGGAGAAGCTACAGTAATTTGAGAACCTGCACCAGTTGACTCAATACTCATATTTGTGAAAGCCGCATCTTGGACATGTAATTTTACCGTTGGACTCGGCGTTCCGATGCCGACGTTGCCCACAGAGTCAACGATCATCTTTTCGGTATTATTGGTTCTGATTCTCAGGGAAATGTTATCGGTGGTTCCTAGGAAATTGGTGGTCCAGTTAGTGCCTGCATTGCCGGCTACCGTCCAGCCTCCCGTTCCTGATGAGGCGCTCAACAGCTTTACCCAGTTGGGCGTTGCCGGTAGACCCTGGTTGTAATAAAAGGTGCTGTCACTGGTTACGAACACCAGCAGCCCACGTGCAGGGCTTGCGATGGCATTTCGCTGGGCGGTTGTCATCTTTGAAATAAGCACCCCTTTTGAAGTACTTACAAGGTCGAGAAGGGAGGAAGGGTCCGGTGTGGTGGTACCAATACCGACTTGAGCCTTGGAGATGCTCGGAGAGATCAGCTGCAATACAATGGCAAAAAAGCAAGTTGCCGCTATCATGCTCCACGAACTTCTTTCCAATATACGGATTGGATGCGGGGAAGGGGCCTGTGTTCTCTCCGGTCTAATTCCTATGCAAATGGAAGAGAGACTGTTTTTTTGCAACATCTTGTCCTCGATCGGTTCCACCGCTAACCTTTGACTATTTTGACATCGTTCCGAGGGCGTGTTTGATGGTTCCTCGGTTTGGCTAATACTAGCTTTGGATATACTAGCTTCATTATTCTTCATTTCGGTTGAATGTACTTTTCCTATTGTTATGCTAGTCATTCTTTAAGGTTTGAAATAAAAATTCGTTCAGATGTGGGATTTCGTGAATGAGATTTATCCGGATTGTGTAAGTATTGAAAATGATTGATCGGGTTTGATACGTAAGTGTCAGTACATAAGATTATTTGCCCTTGCCAGGCCAATGTTTGATTCGTTAAATATACCTGATTAATATTGTTCTAAACGTCTTTTTTTAAGCGTAAGCATTTGGTATTTGGGAGTTACGGGGTATCTATCGAGGGATTTCTGACCTGTAATACCCCTGTTGATTAAACAGTTTAGGTAGGCTGTTATGTCGCTTATATCGCCGAACTTCTCGCCGGAAAATGCACTTAACAGATGGTTGATATTGCGCAATTGGTTGAGCATTATTACTTATCGCGTTTTGCTGTTTTGGCCGACTGAGGTTAGGCTGGCTTTGCGGTAGGCGATGTAGGTATGCTCCACTTCGAAAAGCCTTGCGCATTTGACATAATAAGCTTCGTATCGCTTATGCTGGCTTTTGTACCAGCGCGGCCACAATAGAAGATGTGAGTGAATCAACATGGCTGCAAGATAAGGGATAGATCAAAATACATCCAATAAATTGGGGTTGGCAAAAGGTTGGCAAAACAATCATATAGCGTGTTTTGTTATCTGAGCTTATCTTTTGGAGATGAGGCAGGCCCTGGAATTCCGCTGTTTTTCAGTGGATGATTAAAGTTCTTTCAGGAAATGTGCAATATCGGCATGCGCTTGGAGGTTGAACTTTTTTCGGAGTCGATTTCGATTCTTTTTTACACTTTTGGGGGTAATATTGAGGATGGTTGCTATGTTTTTGGATGAGAGGTCAAGAATCAATAACGAACAAAGCCTCTTCTCCGATTTTGTAAGTTGTGGAAATTTATTTTTGAGCTTTTCCAGAAAAGATTGGCTCACTTCGTTAATCCGCATTTCCAACTCCACACGGTCGTTGTCAAGATGAAGATTTTGGTTGATCTCACTGGAAATATTGCGGATTTCAGTCCTGTTCTCTGGTAGCCCTGTTAAGTCTTCTACTTTATCCTTTAATTGTTGGAGAAACTCGTTTTTTTCGGCAATATGTAACGCAAAAGTTTCAAGTTCTTTGTTTTTGAAGGAGAGGGCTGTTTCAGTTTGTCTTTTTTCGGTGCGGGTAACACCCAGCGTTTTAATCAATTTTCTAACGATGAGTGCACTGATAAGTAATACCAATGATATGCCGGTTATTAGTAGATAGAGTCTGAACTCTTTGACTTGGACCTGTTGCTCCAGCAACTGCTTTTCCTGATACGAAATTTTTAATTTTTGTTCTCGTCTTTCTATTTCATAATTGGTTTGCATCTCCGCAATCTGTTTGCTGTTTTGTTCATTGAATAGGGTGTCTTTCAAGGAAGCATAAAGATTCAGGTACCTGGCTGCTTCTTTATAATTGCTGGATTTTGAATGAGCCTCTGCCAAGGTGCGGTAAGCCATACTCATCGATCGTTTAGCACCTAACTCCTTGGTAATAGCAAGGCCTTTGTTTTGGTATTCAATGGCTTGTTGATAGTCTTTTTGCTTCACTAAGATGATAGAGATATTGTTAATTGCTTGCGCAGTGCCATCTTTATCATTCAACTCTTGGTAGATTTCCAGGGATTTTAAAAAGTATTTCGATGCCTCTATGTTGTTTTCTTGAAGATTGTACAGGTCACCCATATTGTTGTAGATATTGGCTAAGCTAGCTTTCCGACCTTGGGCTTCTCTAATTGTCAATGCCTTTTTGTAATATGACATAGCTTCTTCCAAGTCTTCCTGCTCAACATGTACAATGCCTATTGCCTCATAAGAGAGACCTATGAGTTCTCTATCGCCAAGCGCTATACTGGTATTAAGGGCTTGCAAGTAATAATCCAAAGCGTGTGAATAATTTTTCTGGTAATAAAATATATTGCCAAGATTATATTGAGCCTTGCTGGTATATGCTTTTGCATCGGTGCGTTCACCGAACTTCAACACTTTATAAAAAAGAATAGCTGCCTCTTTGTACGCACCCTTATAAACATGAATATTTCCAATATTGAAGTAGGCCATTGCAATTTGTTCTTGATTGCCAAGCTGTTCAAGAACCCCCAATGCTTTTTGTGTATTTAGGAGTGCATTGGCATAGTCGTTCTGAGCAGTGTTGATTGAGCCCATTAAATTGTAGCATTTGGCCTCCCCTTCCTTATTCTCTAATTGCCTCCAGATAACAAGTGATTTTTCGAGGTAAGCCAAAGCTTTTAAATGATCGTCTTTAAAACTGGATAAAATGGCCATATTGTGAAAGGATTCTCCTATTCCTTCTTTGTCCCTAATTTGCTGTCTGATTTTTAGTGCCTGCTCATAATGTGCCAAAGCTTCGGTATAGTAACCCCGGAGGTAATATATTATACCCAGGTTATTAATGGCATCCGCTAAGCCCTCTTTAAAATTGCTGGCTGCTGCTAATTTCCGTGCTTCATTTCCATAACTCAGTGCGTTGTCGTAATCATTCTTTCTCAGCTCTTCGGAAAGGTCGTTGAGCAAGTTGACTCTAGTGGTGTCTGATTGCGTAAGACTGAGGCGGTTTTCAAGTGAGTCAATGATGCCTTGGTCTTGGGAATACCCATAAGAAGGAAGGCCAGCACATAGCAAGAAGTACCCGAGATATCTAATGGAGATGGCTTTCACGCTGTAAATAAAGTGATTTTGAGAGAATTGGTGCACGTGGCCAGTGCTCTTGATCTAATTTGAAAGCAATGGTGCAACACTTTCCAATTTGCCAAATTAAACAGTCAAGTTGTTTGCCTTTTTTTGGAGTTTTTCAATTTGCACATCAATAACTTCGTCTTCCAGTTTCTCAAAAAGCAGGGAGACTTCTCCTATGGATTGGCCAGCTTCAAT
>JAESRW010000075.1 GCA_016764395.1 Flavobacteriales bacterium | reverse complement strand
AAGATGTTGATGTTCCACTTATGTACACATACTCATCTCTGAAAGAGGTGATACCCAGTCCTCGCTCTTCTCGATTATTGCTTACATCTATACCTCTTCCTCCAAAATATGTCGCCCAAACCAGATCGAAATCAAATCCTGGAGAAGGAAAGAAAGAACTCGCTTTATATCCTAGTACAATCGCATCTGATGTTACAGTACCAGAATTGCCCTTAGAAGGTTGAAAGTAGGTGCCTGGTTGACCAAATGTTTGCAAGTCTTCTGAAAAAGTCTGTCCGACCACAAAGAAGTCTTGGGCTAAAAAGGTATTGGATGTCGAGGCATATGCATAATCATTGTCACTACCTCCGAAATATGTGCTATGAATGAGCTTTCCTTCATTTGCTCCTCCACAGCTTGAAAATATTGAAACGAAGGCATCGCTTCCACCACCGTGAACTGACTGAAAAGGATCACAAAGCGGAAATTCTCCATTTAAAGGAACATCACAGAATACGGTTGCCGAAGTTGAACTCGTTGTGTAGCCAGTTAATACTAAAATACCATCATCCCTTAGTCCGTATCCAACATCATCCCCATCTCCTCCAAAATATGTAGACCATTGCAAATCCATCAGTCCAACCTTTTTAGTGAACTGAGCTAAAAATGCATCACTACCACCACCGCCATATGTATCTTGAAAATACTCTGAGCTAGAGAATACATTTTCACAGATTGGAAACTCTCCCGTAGGAGGAACTAGGCATGCTCCTAATGTTGAGGCTATTGAACTTGTGGTACTCCCTGTAAAAACAACATCCTTATTCTCCCCACAGGTACTTGTGGCGCTCAATATTTCATCCTCTCCTGATCCACCGAAATAGGTAGACCATACTAATGCCTTTGAAGCATTGAACTTAGCGATAAATCCGTCAAAAGTGCCACCGCCATGAACATCTTGAAAGTAGCCCGCTTGCTCATTACACGTTGGGAAACCATTGTTTGAGGGTGCATTACATGGGGAATTAAAGTTGTCGCCCGCAGTTATTGTAGATGTTCGCCCCACCATATAGAGACCATCAGGAGTTGATTCTAAGTTCAATGCTTCATCATCACCATCACCTCCAAAATATGTGGATGCAACTCTCACACCACCCGCATCTAATTGAGCGATGAATGCATCTGTGTTACCTCCACCAAAATTAGATTGGAAGTATCTTCCTCCGCCTCCGGGGTTATTGGTGGGAAAGTTTGTGCTGTTTGTTATGCCACAAAGTACTCCAGATACATAGTCTGTAATTTTGTCATCTCCATCTCCACCTATGAATGTTGTCCATACCCGAAAGCCCTGATCATCAAATTTTGAAATGAAACCATCGTATCCATTTGTGTATTGATCGAGAAACTGACCAATAGGAACTGGAAAATCGCTTGAATTGGTATTTCCACTCATGACAGGTTCATTCACAAGGGTATTATCTATTGAAACCCCTGTGGATTCATCATTATCCCATCCTCCTACTAGAGTTGACCACGCTAGATTTCCTGGCTGAGCCTGCACCTGAAGTTTATGACCTTTATCAATCTGAATTATCAACGGCATTTTCTTAGAATACTGTCGAATATCTAGTTTCACTTGATTTGGATAGAGTAATTGACTCTTTTCAAATTTCGCTTGCCAGGGCATAGGAACAACATTACCAGCAGGATTAATCTGATACGCATGTCCAGCTTCAAACCCTATATCACCAAGCTGTGTCGGAACTCGCAACCCCCCACTGCCTGTTATATCTACTGAAGTTCCACCGTTAAAATTCATGACTATATCATCTGCGTCGCCTCCAGGATGAACAATGAAGTATATTTTCAATCCTTCTGAGTTACTGTAATACTGCATATCAATGTTCGGATACACATTAGGACATACGATCCGACTATATCCCCCTATATTAGTTATACCCTCAGGTATATGAGCTAAATAGAAGTTTAGATACCCTGGTGCTAATTCCGTCTTAAATAATCGAGTAGATGGATTAGCTCCAAGCAATGACATTTCAACCCTTACCATTGTGTCTAAGGTTAAAGTATCATCATCAACTTTTCCCAAAACATAGTTAATAGAGTTGTCTGTTATAAAATAGGCGGGATTTGAATTTGTCGAATACACTTTTATATCAGGTCTGAGATTTCCATCAGAGTCCAACAATTGACCCTTGTTACCGTAAAAGGTATGACTTGAAGTGGGTGTCTCAAGTACGCCAAAGTTAACCAATGCAAAGTCCAACGGCTGAAAAACATCAATATTCTGGATACAGATCACAAATGAAACGGTAGAAGTACCTGGACAAGCGGCAGCCGTACACGATGTTGCTGAAGCAGGTACTTTGGCTCTTATATAATAAGTGTTCCCCGGAACTAACCCTGATGCATCTATGTTCAGGTCATTGGCAATAGCAATAAAAGGCAGTTCGTCTTGGGCAATAAGGTTTGGACTTGCGCAGGTTCCCTTAAAAAGTGAAATATTGTGAACATGAGGGGTATTGGTTCCAAATGCTTCACTCACAACTCTAATTTGCACATCCGTACTTGAAGCTGTAAATGCAAACCACATTTCCGGTGTGTTCATTGTGTGGTTGGTAAATACGCACGCACTGTTCGCTGTTTTTGGAATCGCATCGTTACAGGTTGCTCCAGTTTGCGCAAAAGAACCAATATTGGCAGAGCATATAATCAGTACGCTGAATACTACTACTTTTAAAATTGTAAGAGATAAAGAAGGCTTCATAATTTTAGATTGCTGAAGGTTAGCACAAAAAGATTGCAAAGTAATTGATTATCTGATATTTAAGCAAGAGTAGAAATACTCTATTAAAAAAGGGATGTTTATACGCCTTTGCACCAACACCATCTGAAAAGAGGTTGAGAAGGAAATATCAAAAGTGGTAAATGACCCTACCCAAAAAATCTTAGCTGTTTTTTTGACCTTGTTTAGCGTTTGGCTAACCGGCTGCCGATCAAAGTTCCCCCAACCAAAATCCCAACCCGCTCCATTCTCCGCCAAAACTTCCTACGCCTTCTCTTTCGTTTGACTTCCATATTCCCTTTATGGTCAATCTTGATGTCCCTATGTTCAGGTAGAGGGTATTCAGTAATCAAGGGCAATCCTTCTGGCGTAATGGTATGAATCTTCGCCAACCTAGGCGTGAGTTCTACTGAAGTTATCAATGTATCCCTCTCAATACGCTCACGATAAACGGTATCGGTCTTATAAATGTAAACCTTAACCGGTTTCTCAACTTCAACTTCTTTAATAATGATTTCCTTGTATGGCTTGTCAACATAGATAGTATCCGTTTGGATGATGGATGGACCAGTGGAGTGCAAGCAACCTTCTGCCCAAAATAGGTACAGAAGGATGCCACTTGCTAACACTCCCATCATGAAATATGTCAATCCCTTAGTCATAAATCTCCTTCATCTGCAAATGAATAATGACCCTCTTTGGTGAGAATAAAATGATCCAACAAAGCAATGTCAATCACTTTACTTGCCTCTTTTACTTTACGCGTCAGTGTAAGATCCGCCTCACTGGGTTTTAGATTCCCAGATGGGTGATTGTGAGCCAGAATAATACTTGAAGCCAACGCCTCCAATGCCACAGAAAAGATCAATCGGATATCAGCTACCGTTCCACTGATACCGCCTTTGCTCAACAGTTGGTAACCCAACACACGGTTGGAACGATCGAGCATCAGCACGACAAACTCTTCCCTGGCTTCAATCTGAGAACTCCAAACTGATCGCAATACCTCAACGGCTTCGGCTGATCTTGTGATCTTTGGGCGTTCGGATGTCTTGAGTTTCTTGCTGTATACAATACGGATTTTCGGGGGGCGTAATTTTTTGGCTGCACTTCCTAAACCTGCCTGTTTTACATTACGGGTAAAAAACCAAGTGACAATGAGTACGCCCACAACGGTATAAAAGGCAAAGTTGCCAAGCTGCTTTCTTTTGGTTTTAGTCAATCGCATGGCCTTAGGCAAGATTGACATATTCCCCTTGACGGTCACCGCTTACATACAGGTTTTGTAATTGCGCCAATGAGCGACCGAAACGCATTTCAAAATGGGGCTTATCCTTAATGCTCTTGAAATCTCCGCCCCAGGCAAAGCCAATGCTTTTGCCTAACGCTGCGATCTTATTCCAGTTCGGGTTTCGCCAAAGGGCTTTGCCGTCCTTGATCTCCACCACGTCTATGGCCAGCCCGAAGTTGTGCAAGCTCTGACCACCTTTAGCATTGGTGACGATCTTTCCCGTTTTGGTTCTGCCCTGGGCATACAGCCCATCCTGCTCACTCCAGGTTCTTAGGGCTGAGGTGACTCGTAGCTTAATGCTCAGTTCCTTTTCAGCGCGGATAATAAACTCTTTGGCTTTCGCCTGGATAAGTGGGTGGAGTGTACCGATGCGCCTGTCTGAGACGATGTCCCAGGTCTGTTCCAGGATGAAGTTGATGGTATCCATAGCTAAGCGTTTTAATTGTTTTCGTTTTCTATATGCAATGACTGTAATGATCGCCAGTACCAGAGTKATGACAGCATAWCCCATTGCGTTGGGCTTGAAYWTTATTTTTGKTGTCATRCTTCAATYCTTGCWTACATTTAGGTGGCGATGTCATGCCAGTTCTGAAAGTCGTCAGCRTCMAGTTCCTTTCGYAATCTGTCSGTKAGKGCYTCGTTAAATTTCAGKCGGTAWGCWGCWGCCACGTCCGGAAGCCTGCCYTTGGTATCTCTTGCWAGTAGYTTGAGKGCTTCTTCATCYGTGCCGTCAAAATCTATCATYGCTTCAAAACCYGAAGGATTGGAAGCTGCCCTGTAMCGTTGWGCCAATTGRTTGACATCCTTGCCCTCGTTTCTATTGAAYCTCTTTTCACGTCTGTTGGCTTGCCAYTTCTTKACCCCACCCTTWATTATTACAATCAGGGYAAAGACYACAATTCCGAGCTGMACGAACTTGTTRCTCAATACYGCCTTGGTRGCYTTCAAAGCYCCATTTGCWGCCAATGCTATTGCTGGATTTCCCAATGCCATACCTTTTGTTTTTAAGAGAATCTGGTGAATGCCTTTCTTGCGATATTCAGGTAGTCCCCCATGGTAAGTTCCTGGCCATCTTCCGGGGCGACTTCCTTGATAAATTCAATGATCTCGGGGTTCTCAACAATGACATCTACGGCTTGCACCAAATCGTCATGCTGCATGTTGTCCATTAAGTCCTGGAATGCCTGGAGCTTTTCTTCTAAAGCCTCCGGGCTCTCAGCTTCGATACTTAGGTTAACTGTGTAAGTTTTACTCATGGCTTTATTGATTTTTTAAGGTATTCGTGAATACTCGGTATTTCACTCTTCATTAATGTTTGGTTCTTCATATTGAAAGTTGTCGTCCGGTTCCTCTGCATTTGGCTCTGGTTCGAACTCAGCTGGAGGTTCCTGTTCCGATAAGTCTTCCTCCTCCGATAAATCCACAGAGGACATGTCAGGTAATACCTCGTCGATCACATTAGGAACATGCTCCTGCATCTCATACTTGGCGATCTCTTCTTCAATCTCCTGATCCAAGTTGTCCGTGTTGTGATTAGGTTCGGGCTCAATGGAGAACTTAACTTTGCTTCGTTTTCTGGGCTTTTCCTGTTCTTTATCTGTACTACCCAATCCACTCCCTGGGCTCTTTGCACTGTCTTTGATCCAGTCCTTTACCATTCCACCCAAAGCACTGGGTATTACTTTCAAATATCCCTTTACATCGTCCTGGATCTCCCGCTGCTTTTCATCCAATGACTGCTCAGCCAGTACCAACGTATGCTCCCTTTCGTTGAGGCGGTTTTCACGCTCTGACAATAACATCTCCTTGAACTTGATGTTTTGTTCGATCAGCTTGTTGTGCATATCCTGCTTCATCCCCTCATTCTTCAGTTCGTATTCATTCCGCAAGCCGGTCAACTGCATATCCAGTTCATCCTTGAAGGCAAAGGGTTCCGCCTGAATGACTCTTGGTTCAGGTATCGGCTCTGGAGCGGGTGTGGTGAGGTTGATATTGACATTGCCGTGTTTGTCCAATTTGTGAGGCACTCCGTTTATCTTGACCGTWTCWTCAGATTCMGGWTCTAMCCAGTCAATTTCTTCATTGATCTTGATAAAAAAGGGCGGGTTCTGTCTTGCAGAYTGCTCGTTTGTACCGTATTTGATCTGCACYTCTGCATCTACACCGTCACTGATAATCTTATCAAGCACTTCAGAGAATGAYTTGCCATCYGGATTATTTTCATCTACCGCGTTTATRGTGACGCCATTATCATCYTTYACCGACCAGTACTTGTAGCGGGTGACCTTCTTTTTGGCCAGCTCAGCGTTGATATAGTTCTTAACTTTCTGCATKGYTATCWGTRAATTTTACTCTTACATACCGAATGAAAAAACCCGTTTTCTCCCCAGTGAAACTGATCTTTACATTGCTCCAATGACGGCTGATAAGTGGGCTTTCTATGTAATCGTAATAGTTAATCGAGCTTTGGATTTTAGCCCGGTAATAGACCCTTGTGTTCTCTTTGTTATAGCTGACTTTAGTAGTGCCTGAAACCAAATCAACGGTAAAGGGATCTCGCTGCTTGGTGGAGAAGTAGCAGACATAAACAGCTTCGTTTGCGCCTACCTTGATCCGTTTTGGGTTTTCGGCTAACTCATCAGTCATATAGAAACAGGTAATGCCCTTTGTATGCATATCCTGTTTGATCATTTGGGTCAGTACCGTATCGTTGGTGTTCATCGGCTTTCAATTATCAGATACACATTGGCTCTCTGTTTGGTACGGCTTACTACCATGCCTCTAATCACTTGTCTATTCAGATCCACTGATGTCTTAACAATCCGGCTGTCAGGTGAGAAGTGGGGAGCATTGCCCGAAACATTCTGGTGAAACTTCAAGTCGGTACTGTTGTCAAAAGAGATGGACAGGTCCATATTGGAAGTAAACAACAGTCCTACGGCCCTTGCCTGGTTCCCATTTGGAACGTATTGCAATTCCATTGACTGACCTGCCTCCAGGCTCGCTCCAAATATCCGTTCAATCCTAACGCTGCTCATTGTGTTCACTGTTCATTATTGATTTTAGGGGTGTTCACGAACCTTCGGTTTCCAATCGCAAATAGATCCTTAGTGTATATGGGTAAGCTCCGGCAGTTCCTCCGTCTTTAAAATCAATTTCTAGTTTGTTGCCTTTGGCCTCCCTGTCCTCAATGGAGAAAAAGCGCATGTCAGGCGGTACGAACACATTGGATTGCAAAAACAGGGCTTCGAAGTTTTTTGGGAACAGTTCAGAACCACCCAAAGAACTTGAAAGCAACTCACTGTTCAGCCCGAAGTTGTCCAACATAGCTATGCCCGTTAACTTTTCGTAGTCCTTGTCCAGGTCTTCGATGATTCGAACGGCCTGCCCTTTCTGTTCAATTTCCTTTTCGATCAACTGTATCTTCTGATTCATAGATGGTGTTTTAAGTCATTTACTTTATTGAATCGTACCGGTCACCTCACCGGGCTTTGTTGCCGTGTTACCGGTCGCTGGCGATGCTTCATTGGTGGCCTGCTCATCACCGTTATTTCCGTAAAGGAGTGCAACGTATGCTTTGATACCCTCTTTGGTAGTTCTTACCCTAGATGGCAATTCACGCTTTTTGATTTTGCTAAGTGCGTTGATCGCCTCAATGATGCCGTTCACACTTTTTAAATGGGTTATCTGTGCAAGTGCGTTAGCAAGTCCCGTTTCGGCATCAATTCTCTTTTGGCGTTCTTCAGCGAGCAAGGTATCGGTATCAACTTTTTCTTGCTTAGCCTGGGCAATCTGGGTTTCAACTCCCAGGACAGCCTGCTGTTCTGCAACGAGCTGGGTTTCCACTTGTACTTTAGCAGCGACTTCCGCGGTGTACTGGACTTCCAGATTGTCAAAAGCGGTTTGGGCTTCTAGTAATGTTTGAAATACTGGCATTTTCTTGAAATTTTATCGTCCCGATAATGTGGGGCACGGTTAAGATTGGAAAAGCGAAGGACTGCCTATTCAGCCCTTCACGCTTCTGTTTTTTAATTGCCGTAAACGGTAGTTCCCTCAAAGAATACCTTTAGAAAACCAGGTACAGCATCCGGCAGGTCCACATTGAACTCAATGGGAGTCTGAGGTTCCACATTCTTTGGATTGTTCAACAGATACAGCCCGAAAGGTTTGTTGGTGTTATACCCAAAGAACCCATCAAAGAACTTGCGGATCGGCATTTTCTCAAAGACCTTCTTGCCGTTCAGCTCCAGTTCCCACTCTGCATTGAGCAGGTCTGCCGGGAAAACGTCAATGAACTTTCCGTTGATGGCAGTGGCATCATAGATCAGTCGTATGGCTGAAAGGGTCAGGTGTCGGTCTTTGCCCATCTTGCCATTGTCAATATTGGTGATGCCGATTTTCTCCGATACTGAAGTCTTCACCAACTCTGCCCTGGAACCTTTGATGTCGGCTGTGGAGTAGAAAGGGGCATCAGAAATTTGCGCTCTGTGCTGAATCAATGCCTTTTGAACGGGCTTTGGGAGTTGGTGTACCCTTTCCAAAAAGTGCTTTCTGAAATTAGAGGCACCAATGTCCAGCCTGATTCCTTTTCCTCGGGATGATAAGCGTCCACGTTTGCCATCTAGCCCGTCATCATGAAGTCCGGCCAGGATTATTTCTTCGTTTGTAAGTTCTTCCATGGGTTCTAAGTTTTAGGTTTAATAATTGAATTTGAGATTACTTCATTTGCTTGGCTGCTTTGCTGAGCAGGTTTGAATACTTGGTTTTGGGATGCTTCTTTTGCAAGGTCTTAGCAATGGCATGCATCTTCTTTAACCGGGCTGAGTTGCTTCTTGTCCTGACCCGTGCTTTTTTGATGGAGGAAGTAGGCAGCTTCAAAATGGTGGTGCTGCCCTTGCCCAGGCATTTGGCGGGTTTGCATTCCAACTTCTTGCGGTTCCTGGCTCTGGTTTCTGCACCTTTTATCCCTGCTAAAGACCTAGCCCTTTTCTTCTTCATCTTATTGAACACCATCAAGCCAATCAGGGCAAAGACTCCGAATACACCGCCAATCATGATTTTCTTCTTGTGCTTTGTCCAAATATTCATGGCCCATACTTTCGCTTTAGAAAACATTGTGGGTGCAGCGCCATCACCGCCAGTCGGGGTGTCGTCTACTGTTTCAAAATCCTCAGTACCCGTTGTTAACCTTCTTGCAGTGGAAAAGGCTTCTTCACCTATATCCGCGCCTATATCACTTGCTTCATCTTGACCTATTCGAGCTGATTTCTTAGCGGCTCGCTTGGCTTTGAAGTTCTTGAACAGTCGAGCAGGGTTGACCTTGGAGAGAAGCTTTTTGACAAAGACAATAAAGCCGCTTCCTGCCGCAGCTGCTCCGGCAGTTACAACGCCCAATCCACTGAGATTTAATCCTGTTTTCTTGCGCGCTCTACCCGTGAGAATTGCCTTTCGGAACTTGTCGGCTTTCCCACCAACGTTGGTATAGAATTTCTCAGCCTTGTTCTTGGCTATAACCAGTTTGCGCCATTCTCCAATGTCCAGGCCCTGGGCTCTTGCTTGTTCTTCACTCAGGTATCCAAAGATCAGCTTGGAGGCAATCTCAAACATATTGGTCTTCAGTACCACAAGGGTTGCTCCACGCAGAGCGAGCGTAGCAGGGTTAAAACGGACAACCGCTTTTGCAGCCTTCTTTAATCCCTTGCCTACCTTTTTGAAGAAATTGCGGAGTCGTCTTTTCTTTCTTCGGCTTCTTCCCAAGTCAGATGTTTCCAAATCGTCCTCATCATCTGCTAAGAACTCGCTCATGTTCATTCGAGCCAAGAAAATCTCATCGTCATCGTGAAACCCGCTGACGGCTTGTTCGTCCTCTTCCATCTTGTCAATGGCAAGCAGAATGGCCTGGTAGAAATTGGAGTAGGCTTTGCTTGCGCCTATGGCATCTTGCAACCCTTCACTTCTTTCAAGCTCATCTTCCCAGACGCTCATGACATCTTGGATGATCTCCAACTCATGGGATACACTGACCACCTCACTGAGTACCGTCGGGTTTTTCTGCTCGTTAATCAGTGTCAGCTTGGCTTTGTTGATTTCTGCTAGAAATCCCCCTAAAAGGAAGTTGTTTACATCTGAGCCGGAGAGTATGATGTCTGCATCTCCTCGGGTTGCTACTTCTCCGAACCCTGCTAAGAAGTGTTCTTCTAACAACGTATCGTCATCGTCGCTATCCACGCCGGA
>JAESRW010000074.1 GCA_016764395.1 Flavobacteriales bacterium | reverse complement strand
GGCTGCGAGCTAATATACGCACTAAACGCACCTACCGTTGCACGGCGAGCTTCCCGGCATGGCGCTAAAGCCAATATTGGCAGTAGTCACGCTCTGCTTTGTCTTCATAACCTTAGTTGATTATTTTGATCTCAACTCTTCTGTTTTTTGCTTGGCCCAGCCTAGTATTATTAGACGTAAGAGGCTTTGTGTCACCAAAACCTTGATAGGTCATGCGGGATGAATCATAACCTTTACTGAGAAGATAGTTGTAGATGGCCTTAGCCCTTTGCTGACTTAAGAGTAAATTCTTGTTCTTATCACCAGAGTTATCTGTGTGTCCTGAAATTTCAATTATTGGATTGGATTTTATGAGCAGGCTATGAATTCTGTCTAGTTCAATTTTTGCTTGTTGAGTCAAATTGACACTATCCGTGTCAAACGTGATATTGTTAGGGACAAATGAGTCTGCTAACGTGTCAGGTTCAATAATCTCTTTCACATGAGTCTTAGTGCTTTTAGTTTTCGAAGCTTTGGAAGGTGGCCAAAAAATAAATGAAACCTCATAGGTGTGGGGCTTTGCAGAAGGATCGCTAAAATACCAAGTTGTTTTCCATTGATTGTCTTCCGATGGAATCTCGTAAGGCATGGACACTTCATGCTTCTGCAAGATCGTAAACTTTAGCGAAAATGAATCGGTATTGAAGTCCAAGTCGAACGGTGATTTCCACTCTTTCCAGGTCTTGCCGTTTACTTTAGTTTTTGTTTTGCATTGTTTGTGCAGTGAAGGAGGCACATCTCCCAAATGCTCCCAGAACATTTTACCTGATTGAATATGAAGTTTGCTCTCTCCATCAATACATACGAGGAGATTTACCTTTTTATATGGTTTTTGAGCGTGAGAGGTACATACATTGACGAGCAATAGTCCCAGCGTCAAGTAATATGTTAAAGTTCTTCTCACAATTACCGCCAACGGATCAGTTTAGTTACCACGGTACGCTAATCTTGCTTTTGCGCCTACCTGCTAATCTACGCAACATGGAGAATAAACCAAGCGCGCTGTTTCATTCCTTTGCCCACATTTACTGTTCTTTACATGCTCTTATGCTCACATAACTGCCGTTACCGGTGATTGCTGAATTCCCACTAGCTGAATATAGAAACATCATGATTGCTCATCAAGGGTATATGGAAGTGCATCGAAAGAGCAGGCATGGAAAGTTTTGGCGTAGAATGGAACGAGTTGGACTTTTTGTCCGGGGAATGGTTCCGGGGAGTAAATTGTCTCGATTAGTTGGAAAGTGGAAGTGATTTCAGATATAGTCTAACATTACAGGGACGCAGCATTCAAACAACAGAAATCTAAACCAATTTTGCTAAATCTGGTATGCGGACAGTGTTAATCTTCTGGAATTCATACTTTTGATTAGACGGGTACATTGAGAACGTAAACCCAAGAGGCATTATCTAAGCGGAGGGAAATTGGCATGACTGGCATAGAACTGGACATTAAGGAATTTGATCACTTGGTTGATACCCGGTCAGTTGAAGAAAGTTAGTCCTCATTACCAACCGGTCAGTTGGCACCACGTCAGTACGCAAAATGGAAAAGCAAATATTATGAGGTTGTTTTTGATATTCATCATGTTACTTGTAGTTGTGAAATCATATGCCCTTGATGACAGCATTATACACTGCACGCCTGATACACTCGGAATTCCAATTGAAACATATATTGGATATGATAGTGAGCCTACCACCCTTTATGTTTTAAAGCTTTATTCAGATGGAATTTATTCTATTGACTACCAATACTTAAAAACGTCTGAGAGTATCGCTAATGTGTGTATTGGGGATTACGAAAATATTTATCGGGGCATACAGTTTTATCTAAAGTGTGACTGTTATGATCATTCTGAAGACTTAAATGTGTTAAAAAAGTCCCTGGGTGGATTGCGCGTAAAGTCTGGCGATTTTAAGACCTATCATTCTGTCAAGTCCTTTAAGCGGAGATAAATGAAACTGAAAACAACTTTATTCATCTCCGCTGCTATTCTTCTAGCAATAAACAGTACTTATTCCCAATGTGATACGAGTTTGTATAGAGACAGCGCAGGTTTACGTCAAGGATTTTGGTCTGGGCCTACAGAAGAATATTTGCATAGCTCTGGATGCTACGTAGACGGATATCAACACGGTCTATGGGAATGGTATAATTCCGACTCTACCTTACGATATAGAGTGACCTATCAAATGGGACTAAAATTGTCCTTTGTAATATATTCTTCTGAAGGAAGGATACAGGAACGCGCATATTCTTATAGAACTGATTCAGGGTTTTTCAGAATTGACACAATGTTTTACGAGACTGGAGAAGTGAAGCGACTGGGTGAATGTATATATGTCGAGAATGTGGACTCTGTCAAAATCTTATCGTCGGACTTGTATGGGTTCTGGCATTTTGACAATTGGGTTTGGCATGGTACTCAAATGGAATATTTCGAAGATGGCACTTTAAAATCAAATGTCAATTTCAAATTAGGAGTAAAGCATGGAGAGTCAACTACATATTGGTTCAATAAGGAGGAGTTTGGAGATAACTATAATACAATTTACAAGTCAGTTACGCATTACGTAAATGGCCTTGATCATGGAGCGTCGAGGGGCTACTGGACATCTGGTGAATTAGCCAGAATTATCAACAGCGATATGGGGAAAGTAATAAGTAAGGAATGGTTCGATAGGAAGTAGTAGCTACTGCTAACACCCTGTTGCACATTTAGAAGAAAAGGACTTTATACACACAGCTCCGCTTTCCATAGCTTATCCAAAGTGTTGTCCATAGCGAACACTATGGACAGCGGGAAAAAAATGGAGTCAAAAGACATGGGTTTTATTTTTTATCATGCATGTATAAGAACATCGTAGCCATTGCTGTATGCGCATTAATAGAGTCAGTACATTCGTATGTGCTGATAAGCTCATAGGTATGGTCTTTATAAACAGCGATGCCTTCTGCATCTGAATAATGGTCAATATGCTCAATTCCAATTCTACCACTTGCAGCTCTTACATTTGCCGTGAACAGTGAGGTATCCAACGTGGCATCCCTAAGCTCTAGTGTTTTGGCGAACGGATGCACATGTACTCCGATATAGTGAATCTTGGTATCAAACGCTAAGTTCATAATGTGTGTTACATTGGTAGTAAGCACTTGCTTGCCTATCGGGATTGCCCAATGGCTGGTAAAAGTCCTTCCGTATTGATCCGAATAGGGGTTGTAGTTATCTTGATCATAAGTGATTTCGCATTTATGACCGGGGTCTTCGTTTAATGTTCCACTGGCATTTGAGAGGTGTTTTGCGCAAAGAGGAGCCATTCCGTACTCACCGATTGGACCTGATTCGTGTTTAAGAATGAATACGGCCTGTTGAAACAAGGGAGTCAGAGGGGCATGTAACCCAGACTGCTTAACGTATTCTATCTGTACATCATGTACCACGTCTAGGTTGATGGCTGTATCGTTGTGGTTGAGAACTTGTGAAATTATATTGAGTGATTGGCCTGAAGGTATGGGAATACCAAACCCATCGGGGAATTTGATGCTTGTTTGTCCTTCTGTGATGGTAACTAATCTCGTGGCTGTACCTCTTGTTCTTATTTTCCAGGGGGATAGGGCTTTCTGGTCGATATTGAGATTATTGTGACACATAAAACCGTCTGAAAGGGTGGCTCCTGTTTTACTCTCGCGTATCCTTACTGAATATCCCCGCATCCAAACAAAGTCATCATCATTTACATCCAAGGCAACTTCCTTAGCGGACATGGGACCTTGCATCGACCGGTAAATGGTATCCAGCTTTAGAGGGACTGATACAAAATTTACGAATTGAGAATTCGTTTTCCCCTCACTCTTTGGGAGATATGTAAAGTCTTGGTTCTGAAACCATACTTGAAAGCTTTCACTTTGTGGAGGTTTGCATCCAAACAGTAAAAGCAAACATGTAAAACCTACCAATGATCTTCTTCGCACTTCGGTCACTTATAGCAGCGCAACGGCTCCACCACCGTAAATATAAAAAGATAGATCAAAATCAGGGGCTGTTCCCTTAGGAGACTCGCGCAAGATGAGATACACTGCTGGTGAGGAACAGCATTATTTGTTGATGACAATTTTTTCAGTAATCGAACCAGCGTCTGTTGCCAAATTGATAAAATATATCCCGTTGGGAATTTCTGTCAAGTTGATTTTATGATTTACACTTTGGAGATTTTCCATAGCTGAGTAGTGCACTAGTTTACCCAGCACACTATACATCTTTATTTCTATCTCATTGGACTCCGCCAAATCTACCTGRACCGTAATGAAGTCATGTGCAGGATTTGGATAAATATTCCAGTCAATCTTATYCGTAAWGAGCKCRATGCTCAAWATTGTACCTACASTATCTCCCACTACAGCAGTACACCCATTAGCATCCGTAACCGTAACCGTATAAATCCCGGAACACAATCCTGTGGCTGTTTGAGAGGTTTGATTGGTCAAATCACTCCATAAATAAGTATAAGGTGTCGTTCCTCCAGAAGGTGTAGCGGTCATATCACCATTACATTGTCCTCCAGTGGCATCACTAGTGGCTATACCAGCCGATAAATCGTTTGGTTCTGAAATGGTTATAGAGTCAGTTGCAATGCATCCGTTTCCGTCGGTTACGATAAGGGTAACCGTTCCAACACACAGTCCCAAAGCATTTCCGTTAGTGGAGGTTCCAGGGTCATCCCATAGGAAGCTGAACGGTATAGTGCCGCCTGAAAGAGAGGCTGTAGCAGTCCCATCACATACACCGTTACAGGTAATATTTGTGGAGGTGATTGTAATGGCCGGAGCACCGGAATTGTCTGCGTTAACAACTGCATTATCTACTGTTGAGCATCCATTGTCATCTGTTACAGTAACGGTATAGTTCCCTGCGATCAACCCGCTTTCTGAAGCAACCGTTCCGCCACTCGACCATAAATAAGCATATGGCGGCACACCTCCCGTAACGGTAACTGTCGCAGAACCGTCAGCACTACCACAGGTAGCATCAGTTGAACTCGACGTGATGAGGATAGCTGATGGCTGGAATATAGCCACGGATTCAACAGCCGAAGTACCGTCTGCATCTGTTACCGTTACATTGTACGATCCTGCGCAAAGTCCAGCCGCAGTAGCAGTTGTTTGATTAGCTGGATCATCCCATTGATAAATGTAAGGCGCGGTGCCTCCATTTACATTCACCGTTGCCTTACCATCGCATGAACCAACACAGGTTGCATCGGTACTGGAAGTTATGGCAGTATTCAGGTTACTGGGTTCATTGATCGTAACATTCGCTACACCTGAGCAACCATTGGTGTCTGTTACGAGTACCGTATAGGTTCCTGCCGCAAGGCCGATTGCTGTCGCAGAAGTTTGTAGACCTGGGTCATTCCAGGAATAAACGTATGGTGCGGAACCCCCTGTTGCAGATGCACTGGCACTTCCGTCACTACATCCCCCGCAGGTAGCATCAGTACTGGCCGAAATACTTACCGTCGGGCCTCCCACATCATTAACGGATGCACTGGAAATCGAAGCACATCCGTTTGCATCGGTAACCGTAACGGAGTATCCGCCTGCAGCCAATCCCACTACTGTTGCATTGGTTTGAAGGCTTGGATCATCCCATTGATAGCTGAAAGGAGACGTACCACCCGTTGCTGAAACGGATGCTGACCCATCCGAATTTCCGCAGGTAGCATCGGTGGTAGACGCAGTTAAGGTCATGCCCGCCGGATCAGTTAGCACTGTGCTGGATGTAGCAATACAGCCGTTGCCATCCGTTATGGTTACATCGTACGTTCCTGCACACAATCCGATGGCAGTTGCAGTCACCTGAAATCCCGGATCATTCCATTGGTAGGCATATGGAACAGTACCTCCTGTTGCCATAACCGTAGCTGTTCCGTCGCAATTGCCGTTACACAGCGGATCGGTTCCTGCGGTTGTTGACGATAATGCCGTTGGCTCTGTGATGGTTACTGAATTGGATGCAGCGCAGCCATTCGCATCGATAACCGTAACGGAGTAGGTTCCAGCTGCCAGGCCATTGGCGGAAGACGTTGTTTGGCTCAAAGGGTCGTCCCAAAGATAGGCATAGGGTGCGGTGCCTCCTGATACGGAAACAACAGCACTTCCATTACTACCCCCATTACAATTTACGTTGTTTGTTGACGAGACTGACAATAAAATGTCGACAGGTTCATTGATGGTTACACTGGCAGACGCAATACAGCCGTTTGAATCGGTAACCATGACATTGTAAACACCAGCCGCCAGTCCAGTAGCCGCAGCGGTACTCTGTGCTGAGGGATCGTCCCATAAATAGGTATACGGCGTTGTGCCTCCAGTTACAGAAACTGCGGCATCACCATCACTTCCACTGTTACAAAGAACATCACTGCTTGTAGAAATTGATGCTACGGGGCCACCTACGTTGTTGACGTTAACGTTTATTGAAGTTGAGCAGCCATTGGCATCGGTTACCGTAACCGAGTAACCGCCTGCTACCAAACCGCTTTCCGTGGACGAGGCCCCTCCACTGGACCAACTATATGCGTAAGGAGCCGTACCGCCAGTTGCAGAAACCGACGATGAGCCATCTGCTTGTCCGCAGGTGGCATCTGTAACAGACGCGATTAAACTCATACCTGCCGGATCATTGATCGTAGCCAATGATGAAGTATTGCAACCATTTCCATCAGTAATCACTATGGTATAGGTGCCAGCGCACAGACCTGTTGCACTTGCTGTGGTTTGCAGTAACGGATCATTCCATTGGTAGTTGTAAGGAGGTGTTCCCCCTGATGTTGTTGCAGATGCTGTTCCATCACAGCCGCCGTTGCACAATGGGTCGGTTGCAGAAGTAGTGAGGGTTAAGGCTGTTGGTTCATTGATGCCCACTATAGCCGTGCTCGTACATCCGTTGGCATCGGTAACGGTAACCGTGTAACTACCGGCACATAAACCTACGGCTGTTGCTCCGTTTTGTCCGTCAGACCACAGGAAGCCGTAAGGACCGATACCTCCAGATGCTGCGGCAGTTGCAGAACCGTCGCATGCACCATTGCAGGTTACGTTATTGAATGCTGATATGGAAGACGTTAGCAGAGTCGGTTCTCCAACGGTCACGCTTGCTGAGGCTGAACAATTATTTGAATCAACTACAATCACATTGTAAATACCTGCGGCCAATCCGGTTGCGTTGGCGTTTGTTTGGCTCAAAGGATCATCCCACAAATAAGAATAAGGGGGCGTCCCTGCACTGGTGGTAGCCGTAGCCGAACCATCGCTTCCTCCATTGCAACTCACATCTACACTGCTTGAGATGGTGGCCAGTGGCCCTCCGATATTGTTAATGTTTACATTGTCGGTTCCCGTGCAACCGTTTGCGTCTGTTACCGTGACGGCATATCCACCGGCAGAAAGACCTGTAGCAGTTGCCGTAGTTTGTAACCCTGGATCGTCCCACTGGTATGCGTAAGGTGCTGTACCTCCAGAAATGTTGACCGTTGCCGATCCATCACTGTTGCCGCAGGTTGCATCAACCGTAGAGGATGATAAGATCAATCCTGGAGGATCATTGATGATGATACTGGCACTGTTGGTACAACCATTGCCATCAGTAACTACGACATTATAGGTGCCTGCACATAACCCCACAACTGTTTGCGTGATCTGTAACAAAGGATCATCCCATTGATAAGTATATAGAAGGGTACCTCCTGTCACGTTCGCCATTGCTGAACCATCACAACTGCCACTACATAAAGGATCTGTACTTGTCAAGGTTATACCTAATGCCACCGGTTCAGTCAAGATAACGCTCGTGGGTGCCGTACATCCATTTGCATCTGTAACGACAATCGTATAGGTTCCAGCCGCAAGGCCAGTAGCTGTTGATGAGACTTGTAATCCCGGATCATTCCACTGATAGGAATAAGGTGTTACACCTCCTGATGCTGCAACCGTTGCAGAGCCATCGTTCCCACCATTACAACTTATATTGTTGCTGCCCGTGATCACAGCGTTTAATACGGTGGGTTCATTGATCACTACAGATGCGGTGGCAATGCAACCATTTGCATCCGCTACATTGGCATTATAGGTGCCAGCGCTTAGGCCCGTTGCCGTGGCGGTCATTTGTAATCCGGGATCATCCCAGAGATAAGTATAAGGTGGTGTTCCCCCGGTAGCGGTTACAGTTGCAGAACCATCACTGCCTCCGTTACAACTTACATCAGAACTGCCGGAGATCGTAGCTGAGGGGCCACCCATATTATTGACATTAACGGTGGCTGTTGACATGCATCCGTTGGCATCGGTAACGATAACCGTATACGCACTCGCAAACAAACCGTTGGCAGTGAACGTTGTTTGAGCACCGGGATCATCCCACAAATAGGCGTATGGTGCAGTGCCTCCTGCGACAGTAACCGTTGCAGAACCATCCGGGTTACCACAGGTGGCATCAATAGCTGAGGTAGAAAGCGTCATGCCTGCAGGATCACTGAGTGTTACACTTGCGCTTGTGGTGCAACTATTGGCATCTGTAATATTAACCGTGTATGTTCCCGCACATAAGCCAGTAGCATTTGAAGAGGTTTGCAGCAAAAGGTCATCCCATAAATAGAGATAAGGAGGTGTACCTCCTGATACGGTTGCCGAAGCAGAGCCGTCACAACCTCCATTACAGATAGGGTCGGATACTGAAGTAGTAACCGCCAATACGACTGGTTCAGTAATGGTGGCAATGGCTGTGGCTGTACAGCCGTTGGCATCCGTAACAGTAATCGTATCGGTCTCTGCGCAAAGACCCGTTGCTGTTGCACCATTTTGTCCGTCCGACCATTGCAATAGATAGGGGCCTACACCCCCTGATATACTTGCTGTTGCCGATCCGTCACAAGTACCATTGCAACTCGCATTCGTTGTTGAGACAATTGATGCAAACAGCAAGGCGGGTTCATTGATAATTACACTTGCAGAGGCAGCACAAGAATTGGCATCGGTGACCAGGATGTTGTAGGTGCCTGCGGCCAGCCCAGTTGCATTGGCATTTGTTTGTGCCAACGGATCGTCCCATAAATAGATGTATGGAGGTGTGCCGCCTGCTACAGAAGCAGTCGCAGAACCGTCATTCCCTCCATTGCAACTTACATCCGTGCTGGATGTAACGGCTACCGATGGTCCTCCTATATTATTGACATTAACATTGGTCGAGTCTGTACATCCATTGGCATCAGTTACCAATATAGAATAGGTTCCAGCAAACAAGCCGGTTGCAATGGACGTTGTTTGGGTTGCCGGATCATTCCAAAGATACGTATAGGGAAATGTTCCTCCTGTTACCGAAACAGAAGCGGTGCCATCCCCATTTCCGCAGGTAGCGTTGAGACTGGATGTGGTCAGTGTCATACCAGGTGGATTTGTCAAGACAACAGTTGCTGAAGATGTACATCCATTAGAATCGGTTACGCTGACCGTGTAGGTCCCCGCGCACAGAGATATAGCAGTTTGGGTCGTCTGGGCCAGTGGATCGTTCCACAGATAGGCATACGGTGAAATTCCACCTGCAACAATGGCCGTTGCTGAGCCGTCACAACCTCCGGGACACGAAGGGTCCAGACTACCGAAGGATATACTGATAGCAGCAGGTTCCAGGATTAAGGCTGTAGCGATGGCCACACAATTATTGGTGTCGGTTACGGTAACATTGAATGTTCCCGCTCCCAAACCCGTAGCCGTCGCTGTGGATTGGGTTGCAGGGTCATCCCACAGATAGATGTAAGGTGGTGCGCCGCCTCCGGCAGTTACGGTTGCACTCCCATCCGTTCCGCCGTTACAACTTACATTAGTGGTTGAAGATACAATAGCAGCGGGGCCTCCGATGTTGCCAACAGTTGCCACGGCCGTATCAGAACATCCATCAGCATCAGCTATGAGTATAGTGTAGACCCCTGGACATAAGCTGTCGGCAATAGAGGTGGTCTGTGCTGAAGGATCATCCCATAGGTAGGTATAGGGTGGTGTTCCTCCAAATACATTTGCACTTGCGCTTCCGTCACAATTTCCACACGTAGCGTTATTTACCGAGGTAATTAATGCGGTTGGTCCTGCTCCCTGCAAGATTGTAACAATGTCGCTTGCTGAGCAAGCAGCCCCATCGGTTACTACGAAAGTATAGGTCCCTGCACATAAGCCTGTAGCGGTGGAGTTGGTCTGCGCAGCAGGATCATCCCAGAGATAGGTATAAGGTGGCGTTCCCAATATAGCAGTTACAGATGCATCTCCATCACATGCTGAACATGATGCGTTGTTAAAGGCGCTCACAAAAGCGATAAGCGTACCAGGGTCGTTCACCGT
>JAESRW010000310.1 GCA_016764395.1 Flavobacteriales bacterium | reverse complement strand
ACTGGCACTGTTAGAACCGAAATAGTGGCACTGTTTGAACCGAAATCACTGGCACTGATAAACCGAAATGGGTGGCACTGTTAGAACCGAAATAGCCAGATTTCACGGAATCTATCGAAAGTGTACGTACTTTAAGCTTGCATGTCTGACGCGATCACGCCCAATTCACACCTCCTTATTCCACTTAGGCAATTGTCCATAAATATCCATGTGCAACTCCAATAATTCTCGTTCAACATCTCTTGGAAAGTCATGATGCTCTTCTGAAAAGGTAACGTACCAATAAACATCCAATGCTTCAATATCCTCTTTTAACATCTGAATAGGCCATGACTTCTTTCTCAGGATTTTTCCAAATTGATGCCCATTCACGATCCTATCTTTCATGCCGCCATATCCAGCCTTCCTGATCTTAATGGAACCGTCCTTGTTTTTTTGGCCGGACATCCCAATGTAAATTAATCTGACCTTTCCCCTTGCCAATTCATGTATTACATAAACACCTGCTTTATCAGTGGGCGCATTACACACCTCAGCCAAATTATCCGTTGGCTGGAAAAAGAAGTGATCGTTCTCTTCGTATTTGTTTAGTTGGTCAAGCATAATTAACCTTCCTGCTCAGTAATCTCTATTTTTTCTTTGACAATCCCGCGCTTTTGCACATTAAATAATTTAAGTGTCTTAGCTGCGACTCCGTAATCGGATGATCTGTTGTCATTCCTAATTCCCTAGCCCTATTGTGGACTACAGTTACCTCTTCTGCAAAATTTTTCAGCAATTTCATATTTACTTTTACCTTATCGAAAATACACCTGGCATGTAAAGAGGTTATCTTTTTGTTATACTCGACAAATAGTTCCTTGAGGCGGATATTACCTTCCAGTTTTTGCAGGAACTTCTGGGCATTCTGAATTCCTTTCCGGTTTGGATCTTTCTGAATTTGCTTTGAGAGATATTCTTGAAATACTTGTTCCTTAATCGATTCATAAAGGTTCCATTGCCCGTTTTCCGCTTTTGCTTTTGAAACCAGTGGCAAAACTTGCCTGTGAACAATGAAATTTCTCAACTCCTTCATGAAACAATGAAAAGGATCATTGAGATGATTTTGATCATTTTGCTCCACGTACGTCCGCGCGCTCAACAAAACATTATAAAAATCCTTCACTAAAATTCGTTGGTGGCGCCATCTTCGAACTGAATTCACTCTCTGATTTCTAGTGTCTGAATAGTATTTTATCAAAGTTTTATTCAAACTTCTCCCGTTATCCTTGAAAACAAAAAAGGCCACTCTTAGATTTAACAGTTCCCTGTACTGGGCGGCTCCTTCACTATCTGCGGAACTACTTATTGCTTCAAATAGCTTGATCCGTTGGCTATTGTTTGCACTCTCTAAAGCTGTTTCAATCATTGGAACCACCTTCAAAATCTATATCTACCTTCCTTTATTATTCTCCACAACTAATAACGGCTCCGTATACTCCTTATACAATCCAAACAGAAACTCAATCCGTGCCATTTCATTGACAAACGGTTGGGCACGGTAACACAGATCGACCGCCTTATCAAGTGCCTGATGAGCTTTTACCAATTTAGGTGGCATTGTTAGTGGATCATACAAATCGGCTAAACTACTATCGGAAAATTCTTTCCTTACATCCAGCACCTTTTGTGCGCAATCCTTCACCTTTTTCTTATTCTTCGTGCTTGGCTCCTTTGGCCAGGGGTAATTATTATAGACCACCTTAGAAGAATATCTATTCCTGCCTTCAAGCCGCCCACACGTATAAGCAAACCACTTCAAGTGCATAATTGAAGATAATAACCCAAAATGATACATACTGGCACCAGCTGATATGAACACCAAATCACTGCAAATGGTATCTGGTGTCATGAATCCAATAGGGCTATAAACTCTTCGCTCAGATGTGACTTTTGGTATCAGCAGAAACTCCCCTGATGGCATATTTTCTACATGAAAACGAGTTGGGGTCGCAGCAATTTTCTGCGTTGGCTTACTGATACTATCCATTCTGAATTGCTTTACTGCTTCAATTCGCTCAAGAACTTTAGGCATCTTTCTTAATTCCATAGGTTCCACATAACCAACCCATAACACCCACCGCTTCTTATTATACAAGAACTCCGTAGCTCCCATCCACGGTCTGAAATATTTCTTTGATGTTGGCTCCACTTTTAAAAACTCCTTCATTTCATCTTCCTCAAAAAGATAATTTCCGCCATCCACGGGTTTATTCCCAATTCCAATTTCGGGCACATCACAGAGCGGCTTGGTGCGGTTTGCTAATAATATATCCGGCCCGTCTACTAAATAGGCGTTGATGTTACCAACCCGAAGTTCATGAGCATCACCTTTAATGTCTGCATATTCATACAACAGTTTGTTCTTGGTATCGAAAGCTGCAAAGCCGATAATCACGCAATACACTGCTGCCTTACCTCTTGCCTCACTATTCCATTGGAAAGTCCGGTGAGCAAAGTGAATCCTCATACAGTAGTTCCTCGTCAGTTCGTTCCACAACACGCTTACCTGTTCTCCTTGTGAAATTGAGTTGGTGGAAACAAAGGCTACTTTAATGTTTGTGCCCCGAATGAGTCTTGCCGCTTTGATATACCAACTACATACATAGTCAAGTAATCCCGCACTTTGTACGCCATCAAATGCAACTCCCATGTCTTTTCTCTGCTCGTCGCTTTGATATTTCGCCCCAACAAAAGGCGGATTACCCAGAATATAGCTCAACTCACCCTTTTCAACAATCTCCCCCCAGTTCATCTGAAGCGCGTTGCCTTGAACAATTGTTGGACTTTTCTCCAGCGGCAATCGCGCAAAATACTGCCCAAATTCCTCACTGATCTGCATGTTCATCTGGTGATCCATCAGCCACAACGCTACTTGTGCAATCCGAGCAGGCCATTCGTCAATTTCTATTCCGTAGAACTGATCAACATCAATCCAAATGATATCCTCGATGCTTGTTGCCAATTGGTTCTTGTACAACACACGCAATATCTCTAACTCCAACAGCCTCAACTCACGATAGGTGATAACCAAGAAGTTACCACACCCACATGCCGGGTCGAAGAATCGCAGCGTACTGAGCTTATGATGAAATTCCTGAAGCTTCTTCTTAGTTGCCTTCACTTTCTCAAACTCAGACCAGAGCTCATCCAGAAACAGCGGCTTTATCAACTTTAGGATATTCTTTTCGCTAGTGTAATGAGCACCGAGCTCCCTACGCTCATCCTTATCCATAATGCTTTGGAACATGGCTCCAAATATCGCAGGAGAAATTTTCCCCCAATCCAGGTAACAACACTCTAAAATAGTAGCGCGCATCTTGCTGTCAAAGCCCGCCAACGGCAATTGCTCCTCAAACAGTTTACCGTTCACATAAGGTAAGATCAGCAAATCCTCATCAAGATTTGTCAGCCTTTTACCCATAGGTTTGTTAAGTACCTCAAATATCTTTGCCAAGTGCATGGCAAGGTCGCTGCCATCTTCATTGGTGCGTTTATCAAGATATTCCAGAAAGTGATCCTTTTCAAAAATGCCCGTATCATCCGCAAATAGACAGAAAAGCAATCGCACCAAATAGACCTCAAGATTGTGTCCGTCATACCCTACATCGTTAAGTTGATCATGCAAGGTACCCATCAGGTAGGCTGCCTTGATATTTACGGGGTCTTCTGCTTTATAAGTCTTCTTTTGATATCCGGCAATGAACCCAAACAGTCTTACATCCTTATGGAAATCTTTTAAATAGAATTCGTGTTCTTCGTTTTCGTCAAGATCAAATAGACGGAATCGGTTAAAGTCACTCACCAACACATACTTTGGTAGTTCGTGCTCCTTCAAACCATCAAAATAGTCAAGAGCCTGTGTGTATGCTTTGTCAAGGTCTTTCCCTTTGCTTTTATGCTCCACCAGAAGCGTTCCCTTCCAGAAAAGGTCTATGAATCCGTATTGTTCATTGAGTTTCTTAACAGGTTCCTCATACGTGGCAACCCGTCTTCTAGATATGCCAAACACATGAAAGAAACCATCCCAGAAACTTTTAGCTTCCGCATGTTCCCGGCTCTCACCCTCCCACTCCTTTGAGAATTCTAATGCCCTAGCCTTTATTTCATTCCAACTTATCGCCATTATCTTGAATAGTAATTTATTCGCTTTAAAGATATAAATTCAACTGTATTGAACTACGTTACAAATAAATAGCAAAATTTCGGATGAAACTAGAGTGAAAATACCCTGATTTTTGAAACCTGCCTCGAGCTTCTTTTGCGCCTTTTTTAACCTCAGGTCTTTGGGGATGTCCCATTTTCCGGGCATTCATCTTTGAGTGGCATCGAGAAAGGCCACTACCCCATAGCTTTTATGTCACGTTTTTTGCGCCTGCCTGGCAGGCAGGTTCGCGCTATTCAATCAATTGTCCTCGTAAACTCGGAGCAAATCATTGATATCGCTCTTTTATCCGCCTCTGGCGGGGGCTAAAAAACTCGCCAAAAAGCTATCGCCACCCAAAGAGAGATTCGGGTTTATGGAAACAGTTATCTGCGCGGATAAAAAAAAGAAAAAGCCCCCCTTTAAAAAATGTATTATTTCTTTTTCTGTTCTCAACTAAAGTCAGGATGTTTCCACTCGCTACTTCTAAAGCAGAAGGTTAACATAACGTAATCCATTATAAGACAAAAATAACCTTGGAGTTCTACAGTTAGGTGTTTGTTAGCGAGCATTAGAATAAGAATCTTTCGTTATTCAAGACACCCTTCAATCTATTTCAAAGAACTATCTTTATATTCAAGGCACACACAATGCCTTACGCGTAATGCGGGCAACCTCAGTTTACAACGTTTGGCAGCTTATGTTCGTATGCCAGAGGCACACAAGTATGGTGGGTATTACTGAACAGGCTCCCGCAAACGGTAAGCCGAGCCGGATATACAATTTGGTAATGCAACAAAGGTTTATGAACCAAGCACTATCCCAGATCGTTATGCGGATAATGTATACAGGCTTATCAATCTGTATTTACGCAAATGGCCTTTTTGCCCAACAACCGATTGGAGCATTTACTTCTAATCTAACTTCGGGTTGTAGCCCGATCACCGTAAACTTTATAGATCTTTCCACTAACAGCCCCACTGCCTGGTCATGGGACTTTGGAAATGGCAATTCGGCTACTTCTCAAAATCCAAGTGCGGTTTATACTGATACCGGAACATATACCGTGACCTTGGTTGTTACCAATGCCAATGGAAGCGATTCGGTGGCCAAAGTGAATTATATCACAGTCCTTGAGAGCCCGGTTCCCAATTTCACCTCGAACATTACTAACGGGTGTTCCTTAACGGTTCAATTTGCGGATTCATCGTCTCCGGGCTCCTCTCTCATAACATCGTGGTTTTGGGATTTCGGTGATGGGAGTAGTTCAACCACCCAAAATCCTGCTCACACGTACAGTACTGCAGGGTCTTATTATGTTGGCTTAACCGTTAATAATTCAGAAGGTTGCAGCAATACGCTGTTAATAAACGGTTACGCCGCTGTAAGTGAAGGTCCACAGGTAGGATTCACAAGCATAACTCAAACTGGATGCTCCATTCCGTTGACGGTAAATTTCAGCGACTCATCGGTCCAGGGATCTTCCACCATCACTGAATGGGCCTGGGACTTCGGTGACAGCACACTGGGTAGTGTACAAAATCCAACGCACACTTTTACATCATTTGGAAGTTTGGATATTACCCTTACGGTAACTGATTTAGATAACTGTTCGGATAGCTTAATCCTTATCGATTATATCATAATTGACGATTTTCAAGCTGATTTCTCATCTGATACAATTGTCATTTGCCCAGACCTGCAGGTAAATTTTGCAGATTCATCTTCTCCCAATCCCGCTTCATGGCTTTGGGATTTTGGCAATGGAGCAAGCGATACCGTTCAAAATCCGGTATACGTTTATGATACCACCGGGGTGTATACCGTTTCGTTAATCACAATTAATGCTCTTGGCTGTACTGACACTATAGTAAAGTCCAATTACATAGATTTTGAACAGCCTGTTGCAAGTTTTATAGCTGATTCAATGGATAATTGTGAGTTGCCGTTTCCGGTTAATTTTACCAATAACTCAACCGGTATTGGGCCATTGAGTTATGATTGGGATTTTGATGATGGAGGCCCGGTTGATACCAATGCAAATCCTTCCCATACGTATAATGATACCGGTATTTTTAAGGTGAGTTTGATTGTTAAAGATGCTTTCGGTTGTACCGATACTTTAAGCATGGCTGAATTAACTGATTCCATTGTAATTTGGAGGCCAAATGCCAATTATTTTTCAAGTCCGCTTTCAGGTTGCATTCCCTTGCCGGTTAATTTTTTAAATTTCAGTGGGTCATGGGTAGGGGCAATTACCAATTATGATTGGAATTTCGGCGACTCTCTTTCCGGTGTCAATAATACATCAACCCTAACGACACCAACTCATACCTATGACTCTGTGGGGGATTATACAATTACTTTAATTGTAACCACGGATCGGGGATGTAAGGATACAACAACAGCGGTTAATTTTATAAAATCCGGAGAGCTGCCGGATACCGTATATTTCGCAAAAGCCCAGGATACTGCGTGTCATGGCGCTCCGGTACAGTTCACAGATCTGTCTGTGGATACCGTTAATAACTGGTGGTGGAGTTTTGATGATGGGCAGGGAACAACTTTGCAAAACCCAAATCATGCATTTCAGGATACCGGCTGGCTAATGATCACTTTAGTAGCTGATTTTAATGGTTGTAAGGATACATCTCTTGCGGACTCAATATATATATTACCTCCAAAAGCATCATTCGGCACAGATCACTTTATTATGTGCTCCGTTCCGGATACCATTTCCTTTTGGGATTACTCGTGGGAAGCGGAATCATGGCTTTGGGATTTTGGTGATGGGAGCCCCCAGGATACCACGAAAAACCCTACGCACATATATTCAGATCCCAACACGGCATTTTTCCCGGTAACACTGGTTGCCTATCATTCAAATGGTTGTATTGATACTGTTACAACCGACATGGCTAATCCCAATATAAAAACAGGTTTTTCCGCTGATGATACAACAGGCTGTTTTACAATGGATGTTTCTTTTACTGATACTTCCACCGCAAATATGACGATTGTTAACTGGTATTGGACTTTTGGAGATGGAGATACCTCCGGATCTGCCATCCCTTCTCCGCATACTTATTCTGATACCGGTCAATATGACATTACCCTGGTAACTACAAGTTTTCAATGCACGGACACCCTAACCAAAAAGGCATTCATCACTGTAAATGGTGTTTTTCCCGAGTTGGTGTCAGATACGCTGACAGGCTGCCTGCCGTTAATGGTAAATTTAACTGATTCATCTACAGGCACTTCCCCGGTACTTTCCTGGTCATGGGATTTTGGCGATGGCTCTGCTCTTGATACCGTACAAAACCCAACACACACATACAACGATACAGGATTTTATGATGTCAAATTAATTGTGGTCGATTCCAATGGTTGCACGGATACGATAATGAAAGACAACTATATAAGGCCCACGTTCCCGTATCCTGAGTTCAACTTTAGCGTGAACACATGCATCGGTGAAAACATCAATATTACAAATACGGCTGTTGGCATTGGTCTCAACTATTTCTGGGATTTTGGTGATGGGTCTACCGACAGCGTTCTGAATCCTGCACATTCATATTTAGATACTGGCAACTTTACGATTATGCTTATTGCTACGGATACCAATGGGTGCGATAGTACAGTATCACAGGTTATCTCCGTAAGACCCTTTCCGGTTGCAGATTTTTCTGTGGATGCATTCATTACCAATTGTCCGCCCCTCGTGGTGACTTTTAGTGATCTGTCAACTGCGATTGGGGATAGTATTATAGGTTGGTTTTGGGATTTTGGAGACAGCGGTACCGCCACGGCTCAAAATCCAGTTCACACTTTCTCCTATCCGGATACCTTCGATGTTACTTTGGTTATTACAAATTCAACAGGATGCTCTGATACAATTGTATATTCAAGTTTGATTTTCGTTGGAGGCCCCTCAGGAACATTTGCTTATTCACCTGATTCCGGATGTGCGCCGTTAGCCGTAACTTTTAACGCATCTGCAGCCAACACTGTGAACTATCAGTGGGATTATGGCGATGGCATCATTGACACATTAATCACCGATTCCACAGTGCATCAATATTCGCAGCCCGCAAATCCAACTCCATCTTTATTACTCATAGATTCCGCGGGGTGCGTACAGCTGGCAACTGCGCCATCACCCGGATCAATCATTATTGATCAGCCTGTAGCGTCTATGCTTCCTAATTACTCGGTCGTATGTGGATTTGATACCGTTGTTTTCCTTGATTATTCATATACGCTAAATCCAAATACAGCTGTAATCAGCAGGTTATGGGACTTTGGTGATGGTGACACCAGTATTTTAGTTAACCCGACACATTTTTACGCGGATAGTGGAATTTACGTAGTTACGTTAACGATAGGTACCTCAATTGGTTGTACCATATCAACATCTGATACTATACATGTAACGGTCAATGATTCATCGGATATCCTGATAGGGCTTTTTATCGATACATTCAATGTAATTTGTTTTGGTGCAAATGATGGAACCGCCATGATTTCTGTAACGGGTGGCTCCCAATCGTACACTTACCAGTGGAATGATAGCCTAAATCAAACAACMGATACAGCATCAGGTCTTCTTCCTGGAACATATACCGTGAATGTTACAGATTTAAATGGGTGTAAAATCACTGATTCCACAACGATTGAGGAAGTACCCTTGATGATCATTAGCATTTCAAATACAGTCAATTCAACATGTAAAAGCGACAATAATGGAGAAGCAACAGTCTCTGTTACAGGTGGCATGCCACCCTATACCTATCTGTGGGACGATGATTCCGCACAAACTGACGCTTCCGCCGTGAACCTTGCTGGGGGTACGTATAATGTAATGGTTACCGATACAATAGGTTGTGATACGAGCATTAGCGTTACCATTGCTTTGGATTCTATCCTTACATTGGTCTTTTCTGCTCCTGATACGGTATGTGCTGGAGCCAATAGTATGATCAGTGTAACAGTAACCGGTGGTGATGGCAATTATGCCTATTTATGGTCGGAAGGTTCAACCTCAGATACGGTTACTATTAATATCGATACGACAACCACCTATGTACTAACAGTAAGCGACAGCTGTGCGCAGCAGGAAAAAGATTCTGTGACTGTAGCAGTTTATCCCTATGCTCCGATTGGCATCAGTCCGCTATTTGATAGTGGCTGCGGAGAAGTGACCGTCTTGTTATCAGATACTGTCTCAAAGCCGCCGGGCTCCTTCTACTTTTGGGATTTTGGGGATGGAAATACTTCTAATGCTGCTGCTCCGAACCATACCTTCGCGAATGCCGGTACCTACAATGTTGTGCTGACGGTTACTTTTCAGAGTGGTTGTACCTTATCATCTTCTGGAGGCAATTATATAACCGTGTATCCTTTACCCGCGGTAACTTGCAGTGCCGACCCTATGATAACAGATATACGGGACCCAGATATCTCCTTCAATTCCAATAGCAGTGCCTCATCCTACTCATGGGACTTTGGTGACAATGACGCTTCCCAGGCCGAGGATACCGTACATTATTACCCCGATACGGGTACTTATAACGTTATATTAACGGTAACGGATACCAATAGCTGTGAAAATACTTGTGCGTTCACCATTCTTATCACTCCCTATTACGAACTCGAAATTCCCAATGGTTTTACACCCCAACCCAATGGCCCGAGCGGGGGGCAATACGACCCAACTGCTTTGAACAATGATATCTTTTACCCTTTCACGGATTACGTGGAGCAGTTCCACATGATGATCTTCAATCGCTGGGGTGAAATGGTGTTTGAATCAACAGATATTAAAATAGGATGGGATGGATACTACCGGGGCAACCTGAGCCAGCAAGATGTCTACACTTGGAAAATAAAAATAAAATACGTCGATGGGCACGTGATAGAACAAATAGGGGATCTTACCTTGATAAGGTAATGCTTGAAAATAGAAATTCAACAGTTTAATCTAACTCCCACAAATTACATCCCGTCTAAGCCGCTTTATTCAACAACGAAATTCAGATGCTGTAGAATTCCGATGAACAGGCGGGATTTGACATTAAATTTAAAAAGCTACAATTTGCAACGCCATCTTAAACTATAGCCCAGTGTTCTCATAAAGCATTCATTCTAAGCCCTCGCTGACTGAAGAGATTGCGGAATATGTTATGCACCCCACAGCTCCAGAGCACAATAACTATCCGGTCATTTAATGATTACCAATTTGAGGGATTTCACAACCT
>JAESRW010000246.1 GCA_016764395.1 Flavobacteriales bacterium | reverse complement strand
GAACCGATCAGCGAAATCCGTGTTCACAAAGAAAACATGGATCCAGACCAAGCTGCCACAGATGAAAAGGGCGAGTTCAGCCTTAAGAGTATTTCCGGAGGACTATTTGGATGTCCGGCCATGTCTGTGGTTGTCAGTAAAGAAGGCTATGCAACGCAGAGGGTGAAAATTAATAATGCAGGACACAGGATTATCAGACTCAAACGCACTCCTGAGTAAGATAAATTGATTTGAGATAGCGTGCCTACTTCGTTCAGAACCAAACCGTAAATGTTGACACAACGCGGATAAGGAAAAGCATTAATTATCTAGTCTCGGATTTAAATAAGATCCTGCTGCTTCTTTGCCAGGTACTTCTTCAAAGCTTTCTCTCCAAAGAGATGAAAAACAACCGGTGTAACAACCATATCCAGTAACGTAGAACTAACCAAACCTCCAATGATAACGGTGGCTACCGGATAGAGGATCTCCTTTCCCGGTGCATCTTTAGCCCATGTAAGTGGAATAAGAGCCAAAGCCGCCGTAAGGGCAGTCATCAACACAGGAACCAACCGCTCCAAAGAGCCCCGGATAATCATTTTCTTACCAAACTCTTCCCCCTCCTTTTCAACCAAATGCAAATAGTGTGAAATCATCATAATGCCATTTCTGGAGGCAATTCCGGTTAGCGTGATGAAGCCAACCAATGAAGCAACAGAGAAAACGCCGCCGGTAAGCCAAACAGCGACCACACTTCCGATCAGTGCCAGTGGAATATTCAGCATTACCTGCAACACAATTCGGGGTGACTGGAAATAGGAGTAAAGGGCCAGAAAAATTCCCGCCAGGGAGAATAGGCTCAATATCATAATGAGCCGCGAAGCTGATTTTTGACTCTCAAATTGCCCGCCATAGGTAATATAGTAGCCTTGCGGCAAGATGATGTCCTGCTGGATTCTATTCTCTATCTCTGAAACGGTGCCACCCAAATCCCGCTCCGACACATTGCACGAAACAACCAGCCTTCGTTGGGTGTTTTCATGGTTGACCGTATTCGGGCCATTCTCGAAATAGATATCGGCAATTTCTGTAATGGGAATTAACGCTCCTGTAGGCGTTTCCATCAATGCCCTTTTGATCGCTTCCACACTGTTCCTTTCGCTCTCAGGTAATCTGAGTATCAGCTCAAATCTTCTTTCCTGATCCAAAATTTGAGACACTACTTTCCCCTGGTATAAAAATTCCAGATTCTGGACTACTTCGCCTCGCTCTAACCCATAATATTTGAGCGCATCCTCTTTGGGGCGTATAATGAGCTGAGGAATTTGCACTTGCTTCTCAATTTGTACATCTACCACACCTTCAATTGCTGAAATTGTGTTTTTAATATCACGCGCGTATTTTCTCAGCTCCATTAAATCATTACCGAATATTTTTATCGCCACTTGTGCCCTTACCCCAGATAACAGGTGGTCGAGCCGATGTGAGATGGGTTGGCCAATATTAAAATTCAGCCCTTTAATAATGGATAGTTTATCTCTAATATCATCTGTGATTTCAGTCCTGCTTCGCTCTTGCATCTCCCTTTTAAAGGTGACCTCGATCTCCGAATTGGCGACGGGTTCTACGTGTTCATCCAATTCTGCCCTGCCTGTTCTGCGAGCAGTAAAAGCGACTTCTGGGACCTTTAATATTTGTCGTTCTGCAATGCTGCCAAGTTTATTGCTTTCTTCCAGAGAGGTACCTGCAGGAGCAACGGAGTTAATGGTTAGAGAGCCCTCATTAAAAGGGGGTAGAAATTCAGTTCCGAAAAAGGGGACAATGGATGCCGAAAAAAGAAATAAAGTTGCTGCACCAATTAATACGGTTTTTGGATTGCTCAAACCAAAGTGCAACAGTTTGGTGTCCTGCTTTTTGATCCATCTGACCAGGAAGCCATCCTCTTCCGTTTTCATCTGTTTAATATTAGGAAGCAGGTAGTAACACATGGCTGGTGTAATGGTGAGGGCAACCACCAACGAGGCAATGATAGATGTAATATAGGCAACGCCGAGAGGCGCAAAGATTCTTCCTTCCATTCCGCTCAAAGCGAAGAGGGGAATGAATACCAATACCACAATAATGGTGGCATAGACGATCGAGTTACGAACCTCTGTTGAGGCATTGTATATGACTTTGATGACTGGTTTGGGATTTTTAGCATGGCGGTTTTCCCGCAGGCGTCTAAACACATTCTCCACATCTACAATGGCGTCATCTACCAGTTCCCCGATAGCTATCGCTATTCCACCAAGGGTCATGGTGTTAATACTGATGTCGAATCCTTTAAATACCAATGCGGTAATGATTAGCGACATTGGAATGGCAGTGAGTGTGATTAAAGTCGTTCTGAAATTTAATAGAAACAAAAACAGCACGATGATGACCAGGATCGCTCCATCTCTCAGGGCTTCAACCACATTGGACAATGCAGCCTCAATGAAATCGGCCTGCCGGAATACATCCGTATTGATATCAACATCCGGAGGCAGGGAAGGCTGTAATTCATTCAGTGCGTTAATAACCTCTTCTGTTAGATCAAGCGTATTGGCATTGGGTTGTTTCTCCACTGTTAATATGACCGCTGGAACGCCATTCAAGCTACCATCACCGCGCTTGAATTTCGCGCCAAATTTCACCTCGGCTACCTGTGAAATTAGGATGGGGATATTGTCTTTATAGCCAATTACAATATCTTCGATTTCTTTCAATGATCGTATCCTGCCGATATTGCGGATCAGTACTTCTGAACCACTTTTTGTGAAGAAGTTTCCGGTCGTATTCATATTAGCGTTTTCCAGAGCCTTCATCATCAGGGTGATAGATGATCCCGCGGCATTGAGTTTGGGCATGGAGACCAATACTTGGTACTGCAATACATCCCCACCTGTAGGAATGACTTGAGATATCCCTGGAATGGAGAGTARCCTTCTMCGAATRTTATAATCAGCGATGCTTCTCAAATCTGACATGGAGGTAGAATCAGCAGAGAGCCCAATTAACATGATCTGCCCCATAACYGATGTAATAGGGCCMAGGACAGGAATAACGCCGTCTGGTAGTTGGTCCTKAATAGTCTGYARCTTTTCATTGACGATCTGGCGTGCTCTATAGATATCAGTTCCGTAATCAAATTCAACGAATACGAGCCCTAAACCGATGGAAGAACTCGAGCGCACTTGTTGTACAGCGGCTGCACCGTTGAGGGCTGTTTCAACTGGCAATGCAACCAGCACCTCAACCTCCTCAGGAGACATGCCCTCTGCCTCCAAAAAAATCGTCACTCGGGGCCGGTTTAAATCTGGCAGCACATCGACCGGTAAATCCAATGCGGTATACGTTCCCCCGATCATCAAAATGATGGCAAAGGCGATCACAATTAAGCGATTGCTGAGAGAGAATTTTATTATATTATTGAGCATGTTGGTTCAATTGGCAAAATTCAATAGGCAATTTGCAATGGGCAATTTTCAATAGGCAAATAGGCAAATAGGCAATAGGCAATAGGCAAATTGCAATGGGTAATGAGCAATTTGCAATGGGTAGACAGGGATTGGGGTAGTTTTGTCTCATGATTGGTACTTTTCTGTGAAAACTTTTTATACGGCTCAAATACTTCCATCGTCAACTTGTAGGCTGACTGAGATAGTGCGTTTTTGAGAACTCTTTTTGCGGTCATTACTTGAAATATTGCCAGTTTTTTATTGTCTGTTGCTTAATACTTTTCGGGATGATGAATCATATGGTTAAGGAGTTTTCCGATTTCTTCTGACTTTTCGGTTAAATCCTGGTAGGCGTTTTTGTTCATATATTGACAGGCCAGGGCAAATTCAAGCCAGGTTTGGGTTTCTGCATTTTCCATATCTGCATCACTTACTTTCGAAACAAAGTGGGCCGTATATTGTTTCTTGCGATAGCTCTCTGAAAGATTCGCACAAACACTTCTGGTGCATCTTCTGATTTGGTCTGTTAGGGAATATTTTTCTTCTCCAGGAAACTTTTTACTTACCTCAAACACCTCCATCGCCAACTTGAATGCTAACTGATACACCTTGGTATCCTGAACTCGCTTTGCTGCCATAGTTTGAATTATTATTAGCTATTTATTTCATTTTGTCCATAATCGAATGCCGAGCAACTATTGCCCTTTACCCTTTACCCTTCACCCTTTGTAAATTGCAAATTGCCAACAGTAAATTTTCCATTTCCCATTTCCCATTTCCCATTTCCCGTTTCCCGTTTCCTATGGCAAATTGCCCCTTACACATTGCCCCTTACACATTGCCTATTGCAAATTGCAAATTGCTCATTGCCCATTGCCCATTGCCCATTGCCCATTGCCCATTGCTCATTGCCCATTTTCAATTGAGATTTGCAAATTGCCTATTGCAAATCGCCCATTGCCCGTAACACATTGCCTATTGCCTATTGCCCGTAACACATTGCCTATTGCCTATTGCCCGTAACACATTGCTCATTGCCCATTGCCCATTGCCCATTGCCCACTGCCCATTACACATTGCCCATTGCCGATTGCCCATTGCAAATTGCCCATTGCCTATTGATTCAAATAAATAGATTTCACCTGGTACGTACCATTGACCACGATCCGTTCTTTTTCATCAAGGCCCTTTAACACAATGGTTTGATTGGTACTGCTTTGTCCTAACTGGACAAATTTCACCTTGAACGTTTCAGGAGCTGAATGAACAAATACAACCGGCTTTCCATTGATGTCAATGATTGCAGACGTGGGTAACACGAGCTGATTTTTATCTGATTTCTCGGTTACATATACGTTGGCGAATTGCCCTGGCTTAAACAGTCCCTGTGCATTATCAAGTTCCAATATAACCTCAGACGACTGATTAACCGGATTCACCACATTTCCAAAAGCAATCAATTGTGCGCTCTCTGAATAGTGCTTTTCCTCCTGGATGCATTCCACAAAAAACTTCACGTCCATGGGCATTCCCGCCAAATCCGGATGATCTAACRTATGCAGGTCCTTATCAAAAATYTGWGCTACAACTTTTAATCGCTTCGTATCAAAAACGCTTAAAAGTATTTCACCTTGACTTACCTGTTGTCCGATAGCTAAATTGAAATTATCGATCACCCCATCGATAGGTGACTTCACGCTCAGCATTTTGCCACGTACATAATTTCCAGAAAGATGATCGTAGACCTGCTTGTTTTTTAGGGCTGTTTTGTATCGTATTTCCGCTTGAATTAGATCTTTTTTAGCAATAATATCTTCGATCGAATTCAGTCGCTGCAATTCTTTTTGGGCAGCTTCATACTCAGCAACAGCCTTACTGTTTTCAGTAGCAACCTGAATTTGTTCAACCGGGTCAAAGTTTTGGGCGATGACTGCCAATATTTGCCCCTTACGTACCCTTTCTCCAATGGTTATGTTGATAGATACAATGGACGCATTTTGAGGCGCCATTATTTTTGCTTCACCGTTGGTAACCGGCATTATTTTACCATACAACTTGAGTGCATTTTGGAAATCGCTGTAGCCCGAAAAGGCCGTATGGATGTCAAAAAGGAATTGTGTTTCTTTCAAAATCTCCACTTCATCTATGGCTACATTTCCCCGGACGCGCTCCTTTTTTTCACCGTGGCCCTCGTCTCCATGAGCGAAGACCGCCTGTTGGCGATTAAGTGGCAGGGAAATGGTGAATACAATCATAAAAATGCCCAAGGTTTTTTGGGGCAATGATCTGTTTCTTCCTATTAACCAGGTAACGAGAATTCCTATAAAAAGCCCGATGATCAATACGATCAATGACTCCCAGGTAAAGAAAGTACGCTCATGGTGTTCGTGTTCTTCATCCGAGACTAATTTTTTCCCAACTTCAACGCCTTCCAATATCATCAAATCTGACTTACCGAAGCCTGAAATATTTGCCACAAGGCTGTAGCTGTTGTTCTCTGGGAATGTGCCTCCGATAAGGTAAATCCCCGGTTCCTTTCGCCTGACATCAAATTTCAATTGATCATCTTCCATACAGGTGATCTCAATATGAGCGCTGTCAATCGGAATGTTGGTTTCATAATCGGAAATGAACAGTTTCATCTCTGTGTGATGACCCGCTTCGATGGGTTCGTAGCGTAGCACCACTTCAAAGTTGTCAGAAACGCTATTTACCGTAAACCATGATTTACCGGTCTGTTTGGTTTCTTCCTTTTTTTCTCCATGGTCAACTCCTTCGTGAGCCATAACCGCTAATCCTTGCAAGGAAAATAGTGCGATGGTGAGAATTGTTCGTAACGTTTTCCTCATGGTAAGAAAATTAGTTAAGCCGGCAGTCTTTCTTGCACGCCTCTCTAAGTTCGTGTATCTTGATTTATATCCGATGTATTGCATGTTATTTTCCTTGTAAAAAGTTCAGTTCAATAACCG
Source organism: Flavobacteriales bacterium (assembly GCA_016764395.1). Lineage (GTDB taxonomy): Bacteria > Bacteroidota > Bacteroidia > NORP154 > NORP154. The sequence goes on along the minus strand of JAESRW010000246.1, from coordinate 4,035 downwards.
ACGTATTGTACTTTTTCAACGCTGTGTAATAGTTGGTTTTTATGTCGAATGCCTGGCTGATTGTAAACATATATTCTAAAAAACTTACTTCGCCGGCTGTATAGGAGCGCAACGCTGCATCCAAAATGATGTCTGCCTGTTCCAGTCCGCTGGTTTCATAGTATTGCAAGGAAACCAGGTTGATCTGATACACTTTTATCGCATCTAACCACGCAACATTAAAATTCTGCACCGCCAATGCGCTATTATAAGTTGTTTTCTCAGCATTGGCTTTTGCTGCCTTGATTCGGGACTTGTGGGTCCAATACCACACGGGTACTGTTATGCCGAACTGAAAACGTTGAGGTATAGAAGATGACCGTTCGGCCTGATTCAAGTATCCCAATGAAAAGCCTGGCGCCAATCCAGATTTTGCCAGTTTTAACTGCTGCTTAGCCAAGACCGTATTTTGGTTGGCGTAATCAATGAAAGGGACCGAGGATGGTGCATCACCGAGATCTCCGCTGAGCTCCATTTTTTCAAAGGTGGTATCCGATTGTGCACCTGAAGCATCTAAACCGGTGAGCAGCTGTAAACCCAAGCGAGCATTTTTCAATTCCTCCTTAGCCTGTACAAGAGTTACTTCCGCTTCTCTTGCCCGTGCTGATGCGCTTGTTTTTGCAAGAAGTCCTGCATCACCTGCTTGATGCCGTTTTTCAGTTGCTAGATGCATCGCGTTGAAAACACTATCCTGAATAAATGCCTGGTGGATTCTTGCTTCGGCATATTGAAGCTGGTTATAAGCCTCGCTTACCTGCCTGATAACCACCGATCTGGTGATGACGATATTCGTCTCAGCCAGCTTTATTTGCTGTTTTCCAACTTTGGATTGTTGCATGTAAACCAATGGATTGTCAACGCTTTGCTGAACACCAACTGTGAAGAATTCGCCCGAAGGAGCCTCCAGCAATACTTGAGGGTCGGAAAGGCTGAAGCTTCCCTTTTTTAATGCTGCTTGCTCCTCCAGTTCCTTTTGTGCTGCCAGCAGTTGAGGATGCTTACTCAATGCTGCTGCAATTGCGCTATCTAAACCAATTGGAGTCTGTGCAAATAGCCCAATCCAGCTGATCAGTATTAAAACCGTTAGAGATGTTCGCTTCATTTAATATTCTTCAAATAGTTACGCGTTTCTCGAAAACAAAGAATCGAAAATAGTGTTAAGGTCAATGCTCATGTCCGTGATCACCGTGGTTTTCTTTTTGAAACTTAGCATTGATGCTCTCACCTTTCACTTTAAAATTCACGATACAGGTGAACGATAAGCCAGCGACTTTCAATTGTACCACAAAATGGTCATCTCCTTCTGWAACGAGCTTYTCGGTSGCTGTGGTTTGGTTATCAAACTGGAAGATGGCAGTTCCCTTRATATCCTTGTTAGGAATGGTRTKCTCKTCCTCATCCAAGAGATAGAAACTAACGCTKCCTTCTCCTTTGACCATTTCAATATGATAATTGCCTGCTGATTTYAYSACACCTCCATGAGGCGAAYCGTGAGAATGATCCTCCCCTTTATGACTGTGGCCATGTCCACCTGGTTTTTTGGTGCTTCTCAAGGAGCGGATATAGGCATAAACGGCTGCGATTTTTTCTTCGTTTAAAACGCTTTCCCAACCTGCCATGGGGGTTCCTTCAATACCTTTTTTAATGATCTGAATGCGGCCCTGGTCAGAATAAAATTTGGAGTGTGCATTATCGGTAAAGTCTGCTGGTTTAGAATCCAAACTTTTAACTATTGGCCCGTCGCCTTTTCCACCTTCTCCATGGCAGGTGGCACAGAATTGTATGAAGGTTTCCTTTCCCAGTGCCAATTGTTCATCTGTAGCAGGTGGTGCAGGCTGATCGTATTGATCACCCAATTCTGATTTTAGTTTTTTCAGCACCTCATTCATATGTTGCATATGGCCGCTGCCCGCATGACTACCATGCTCGTGTGCATGCTCATCACCCGTTCCGTGTTCGTGTTCCTCTTTAGCGTGATCATGGGTTTCTTCGCCGTGCTCATGCGCTCCATCGTGATCATGGGTTTCATCCTTATGAGATTGTTCTGAGCCTCCACAACCACTTATGGCAATGGACCCAATGGTGAATAGCGATGCTATCACCGAAATTAAAATTGACTTCTTCATGGTACTTGTTTTTGAGTAATGTATAATACTGTCAACCTCTTTCTCCCTGAATGTTGGAATGAGCTGGGAGGTGCTTCTTTATCGATTGTTGTTTTGAGTTGAAAACAAGGATTAAGTCCCTTTACTGGGCTTAACAAGAAAAGAAGCAAGAGGTGAAATAATACATCTTTTCCCAATCACTCACCAATTGACTTTGGCAAGTAAGAAAGGGAAATTAAATTAGGAAGGACTGTATAAGGACTCTTATATCAGGTATCTTAAGTGGGGGAGCCTTATTTAAATAGGCCGTGGTAAATGAATATGGACTGTTGACTCCCAGTAATTTTGACGGAGAAGCAATCATTTGAAGAGAAGGAAGATCAATCTTCAGTACATTGAAACTTGGAGGAGTTGTATTCGATATGCTTACATATCCTATGGCAGCATCGTCATCGCAACAATCGTCATCATCTGAATTGTCAGTACTCGTATCATGATCATGAGAATGGTTTTCACCATGAGAATGATGAACATGGCCAATAGCGGAAAGATCGGGATGGTGATGAGCTGTCTTACTGGCCTCCTCCGATGCATACAGCTCAACTTCCCGCTCTATATTACAAGCTACATTAACCAAGAACACACTTGAATATGCAGCCAGTAAAATGACCCCGAACCAGTTTTTTGATATGTTAAATCTTCTTTTCACGCCGTGTTTAGACACACAAAATTACCAATCATTTAATACGAAAGCAAATTATTGGGTAAGGCGTGTACCGCACTTGAAGGTCATTATGTGGGTGTAATTGAGTAGCTTAATATCTGGGAGGAGTCTCAAAAAAATCAACGCTTTGAGACCTTTGCACGGTAAGTGTTAATATAATCTCCTGATTGTTGATTGTTTATCCATCTGATTGAGGTGTTTTGATTTTATCTTTATGGTATGAATATCAAAAAACCAAAGCCGATGAGTTTTTCAGGACTATACGTTGAGAAGCGTACACGTAGAAATAAGTTTTTCACCCAAATTAATACAATTATAGACTGGGCTCCTATCGAGAAGGAGCTTCTGAAGATCAGAGGTATTCAGACAACTGATGCAGCAGGCAATCCCTCTTACAACCCGCTGATTATCTTCAAAATGATGTTGCTACAGACCTGGTATGGTTTGAGTGATCCGGGCGTTGAAGACATGGTAAATGAAAACCTCTCAGCTATGGGTTTTTGTGGACTAATGTTGGAAGATGATGTGCCCGACCATAGCACCATAAGTCGCTTCAGAAAAGATCTAACTACAAAGAATGCGATGGACAGATTGCTAAATAAAATCAACGCCCAGTTGGAAAAACGTAATGTTATTATCAAGTCMGGTATTGCGGTAGATGCCAGCATTACTGATAGTCCATATGCACCAAAAGGTAAAACGACYTGGGAGGTATCTACTGATCGTAAAGAGGACGAACGCGGRGATCAAGACAAAGATCAAGAGAATMGCTTTCATMAGATTCAAAAGCACARTAAYCCAGGAACAGATGATCARGCCAGATGGGTRAAAAAAGCYGGAAAACTCCGYTATGGMTATAAGCGSCACGATGCGGTTGAYRTKAATGGGCTGATACTTGGCACCCATACTACYACKGCCAATGAGCATGACAGTAAGGGGTTGAAACCACTCCTAAAGAAAGTAAAGAAGAGTCAAAAGAAACGAGGAGTATTCACYGATAAAGGCTACAAAGTRCCTGATAACGATGACTTATTATCTGAACAAGGCATCAAAAACCGAATACAGCATAAAGCTTATAGGAACCGGCCACTGACCCAGGCTCAGAAACGGTTCAATAGCCTAATCAGTAAAAGCCGATGGGTGGTTGAACGAACCTTCGGAAGCATA
>JAESRW010000073.1 GCA_016764395.1 Flavobacteriales bacterium | reverse complement strand
GGTCATAAAGAAGTAATTCGGATCGTTTGTCTGAATGAAGGTGCCTTCATTTGTTAAGTCACCTTCAATGATCAATCCTAACAGCCCTGGATCCCAGTAGATGTTCATTTCGTCGAAGGTAGACGTGCAGGCACCGCTTGAGATGGTCCAGCGCAGCGTATATAAGAAGTCTGATGTGATGCCTGTGACTGTGGTATTGTAATTTCCAGGTGTTGTTATAGTGGCTGCCCCATCTGTAGTTATGAATGTCCAGGTGCCAACTCCAACTGTAGGATTGTTTCCCGCCAGAGTAGTGTTATTTGCACTTATACTCTGATCAGGTCCAGCGTTGGCGGTAGTTCCCGAATTATTAGTAATCACTACATTGTCCACACTGGTACACACACCATTTCCATGGGTTACTGTCCATCTGTACGTATTCGCTCCTGTGCCTATATTGGAAACCGTCGTGTTGAAGAGGGTAGAGGTGGTGAAAGTTCCAGCTCCACTTACCACGGTCCAGGCACCTGTTCCCGGGGTGGGATTGTTAGCTGCCATAGTTGCTGTAGTGCCTCCAAAGCATCCTGTCTGGTCCACACCAGCATCAGCGGTGGGAGGGAAGGCATAGGTAATAATTACATTATCAGACGAGGTACACATATCCCCGGTGCCGTTAGAGATGGTCCATTGGAAATCATTAGTAGTTCCCGCCGCACTCCCTGTCAAGTTAGAAACTACTGTGTTGTAAAGCGTATTGTCGGTAAATGTTCCTGTTCCGCTTATAACTGTCCAAACTCCAGTGCCGTTCGTGGGATTATTCCCACCCAGTGATGTGGTACTGGTACAAACGGTTTGGTCAGTTCCTGCGGCGGAGGTTGAGGCGCTGCTATTGGTTATGATCACATCATCAGATGATGTACATCCCCCGTCGGTTATGGTAATCGTCCACCTAAAAGTATTGGCACCTGCTCCTAAAGCTGTAAGGCCTGAAACATTACTCGATGCGGTAGTGATGGTACCTGCGCCACTTACTAGCGTCCAGGCGCCAGTTTCACCGGCAGCAGGAGCTGTGGCAGCCATTGTTGCGGTTGTGGCACAAACTTCTTGATCTGTACCGGCGGCAGCCGTAGGACTGTAATCGCAATAATCGATTTCCAAACGTGGTTTATCAGCTGAACTATGGCCCCTGAAATAGTAATAGTAGCTATCATCTCCAAATCCTCCACCGGTTCCAGTATTCTTACACTCAAAGGCCAAGGTGTACCAATTCGCAACGAGGCGGCTCTTAACATCGGCTAATGGAGTGGTTAGCATGTCAATCGTATAGTAGGTTGAACTACCAGTGCTAAAGGTGAAAGTCCCGTAAACAGAAGTGGCGTTTATGATGTCTGTATATCGCTGAGAAGTTGTTCTGGTGACTGGATCCTGGGCTCCATCTGCATAGTGCGCAAAATAAGAAGTTGTGTTACCACCGCCTGATCCATACTGATAGGCATATAGCCTGACCTTCACCTTGGTTATCTCTGCGGCATCCGGAATTGACGTAATATCAAACTTGCTCCACGCATGGGATCTATCGTTTGAAGAAGGCCAGCTTCTATCATACCAACCAATATCCACCCAGTCGCTGTAGCTCGTTTTGGAATTGGGAGAGTCATCATCGCGATAAACTGAACCGGTCCACCAGGCGGTGTTGGTCGGGTAGTAAATACCGGATGGGTCGATAATCACAGGGAAAGCCCTACTGGTATCAAGAAGCCACCGTAGTGGAACATCCAAGCCCAGCAAAAGAGATTGGTTCTTTATTTCGGCAATATAACTTCCGTCTATCGTTCCCCGGCTGCTGAGATCGGTATTTGAATTCGAGCTGGAGTTTGGATTCAGCTCATAGTAAATGGGTTCAGTGTATCGAACAATTTCTGTGCTATTAGCATCCAGCAGCAGAATGCTCTTCAAGGCTGTACTTCCAGTAATTCTACCTTTACTTTCTTTTAGCTCCACTTGCCAATCAGAAGGAATGGCTATATTCTCATAGAACACCAATGATTTTGCATTGACTGGCCTGCCGGATAGTGCAGACTTACTGTTGATAATTATGTCAAGCTTCCGACCGTCATTTTCTTGTGTCAGCTTTACATCGATCCCGTTAAAGACAGCATGGTAGGTGATCGTATTTTTGTCCACAATTCCGGGTACGGTGGCTCCTTTAACTACCTTACCAATAACAGTCCCATTAATATCCAACCAGGCCATTTGAGGATTCTTCCATTCTACCACTGTTCCTTCTTCAAATTCTACCTTTACTCCTTTATCACTTTTAGCTGCATAATAGGATTTGAACCTGTTGGCCGTGTTGGCTAAGCTATAATCCTTGTTCTCTGAGGTATTATTGGCATGGATTTCATTTTTAACGGGTTTCCATTGATTATCCTCCCGGTAGTTGATTGAAGATCCGGAGGTCACTATTGCCGTAAGAGTTCCCTTCTTATTTCTGTAGTGAACTGATGTTCGGTCTCGCTTATGAACAAGCTCGTCTTTAGGATCAAAGAGCTCATAGACATTCTTGGGTGCCCGTTCGCTCTTACTGGTCAACGGTTTCACCTTACTTCTCTGTGCTACAAGAGAAGTTGAGAGCATGAGAACACTTATTAGCAGTAGGCCGTATTTAAACGGTTGCTTAAAACTCGATCTTATTTCTACAATCAATTTCACTGCTTGCTTTTAGCGATGCAATTATTATTTATCGGATCATTCATCATCTGCCTTTAATGATTTTCCAGCTTTGATGAGAATGTCATGTGTAATCAGTTTATAGGTGTGTGAATCGTAATAGAAGATCACATCATTCCCGTCGATAACGATATCGTAAAATTTGAAATCAGCCAAGTTTACAATGCCAGCAGCATCTTTATTTGCCGCCTGTGCAACGGTACCGTTAAATCTAACAATACCGGTTCTGAAGGTGAATGTTCCGCCGTTGTTAATCCAGTCCCCTGCTAAAGTAATGCTTCGGTTGCTTGCTGTTACATCCAGGTTGCCAGCAGTTAACGTAAGGTCGTTGGTCAGTATCATGCTATCCGTTAGCGTCAATACGCCACCTTTGTTGACTACGGCATTATAAAAGGCGTTGCTGTTGGATTTTATTTGCTGGTCCGCAAGGCCTATGAAACTGACTTTCATTAACCGCGGTGTAAAAGTGCCACCGTTGTTGAGCCAATTTCCGTCAATTTCAATATCCTGGGGAGTAGCGACTCCAGCGTCAAGTGTTCCACTGGTAAGTGTAAGATGGTTATCCACATCCAATGTATTGTCCCCGAGGGTAACTGTCCCACCTGTATTATCAACTTCCACATTATAAAATGCCGAGTTACCAATGTCAACCAATTGAGCTTTACCGGTTCCATTCCCATCAAACTTGATTGTATTGTTATTGTGTGTAAATCCTGAAGCAGTATTGCTCTCCCAATTACCACCTACTGGTATAGTATTGTTACCGCCCGTATTGAAGGTACCTGCCGTGATGTTCATATCATTATTCACATCTATGAGACACCTCAGAAACACACTGTCGTTTATGGTGGTTTTATTGGTAGTWAGATCGTAGAARGTCTCSGTYTSTACCGAGTTGGTSGTTATTAAAATGTCATCRAYACACAAYCCRGGWGCATTSGAATTKCCGCTCACTCCRTCRTCYGTAAAYCTRTATTTGAGAKWRATCGTTTTRCCCAGATAKGCWGARATATCRTATCTGGCACTTTCAATGTAATCCGGTTGGCCATACATGTTATCCARAATCAGGTTGTCCGTACCAYCATTRATATARAARCGGCCTTTRTCCTGTCCTGCATCACCACCTCCACACTTCCACCAGAAGCTAAGCTCTGCACTGGTATAACCGGTGAGGTCAATAGGAGGAGAAGTAAGGGTTATATCGACAGCCCCSACCCAATAATAGTCATAGGGAACAACGACATTAATGTCTTTTACAGCACAATCATATTGACTGGCATGAGCCAATCCCTCTGATCTTACCCAGGCAGATTCGCCGGCACTTGAACCTAAAGTCCACCCAGTTGTGCCACTTTCAAAATCTTCTGAGAAAATTGAAAGGGCCGGTTCTCTTAATACATTACTGGGTGTAGCCCCGTAAAACTCAATYTTACCCTGGTTGTAGACATACGTGCCGAAGTTGGTGTAATTCCCACTTATTAGAGCKGTACAATTGTTYTTMGTYTCRAGGGTACAACCACCTCTTATGTAGAYATCGGTATTGATTTTAAAGRTRCTGGATTGYCCGTTGCCTATAATGATCTTATCGTCGTTATCCGTCCAGGAGAACTTATTRCTTACTTCTATRGTTGTAGCAGTMGTTGCATCACCGATGATYAGATCAGCAGCTGTAGTTTTACTGAAGKCATAGAAAGTAGTATTTGACGAACCGTTTATCGTTTGCACCGTCGTTCCACTGAAGATCACCTCGCCATTGCCATGCGTGAAGGTTCCATTATTGGTGAAATTGCCTTTACTCCTTATTCGAAACCCCTTCGTATCAAACGTACTTCCAGTGGCTATTGTTAAATCATTGGTGGCATCAATTTTAGCAGCTAAATCGACTCTGCCACCGCCGGTTTTATTGAATTGAACATTGTAAAATGTTTCCTTATCGGTGACTCCTTTTATTAATATATCATCAATGGTAAAACCTGGATTGCTGCCTGAGCTGCTTTGATATACCAGGTTATACCGGAACGATAAGGTATTGATAGCACCCGCGTAACTATTAAGACTTATCTGGGGTTCAGCAGTAAAGGTGGACTGGCTAAACAGCTGTGCATCTGCGTTGGAGGTGATAATATCTACACCATTCATTTTTACCATACCGGAATATCCAAAGGCACCTGATCCGCTACATTTCCAATAAAAATCAAGCGTAGCCGAGGAATAATCCCGTAGGTCTATACTTCTCGACATATCAATATAGCCGTTCTTGGAGGTGTTTCYGGGCTTATAGTATCCATGTGCAGYAGCCCCAACTAGATCATAAGTACCACAGTCGTAAGATCCTGTGTTTCCCCCAGTTTGCCTTCTCCAATCCGTACTTCCTGTGAGCGTTCCCAAGGTCCATCCGGAAGTGCCTGTCTCAAAACCTTCTGACAACACTGTTGTGGCCGCAGAGGATAATCTGGTAATCGTAGAAGTGCCAGTTCCGTCAAAAATAACCGTGCTCGTGCCCGCACTAAAAGTTCCGGTATTGTTCCATGTGCCAGCAACTTCAATGGTTTGAGTGCCTCCATTTAGTGTTCCTCCATTGGTTATGGCAAGATTGCCGTTCACATCTAACGTGTTGTTGATCACGGTGACCGTGGCAGCTTCAACGGTAAAATTATTTAAGGATGAAGTACCAAGATCTATAGTCTGTGCAGCAGCTGGCAATAGCGTAATAGCACCTACCCAACCTGGCCTTACAGTGGATGCATCCGCGAAGAATTTAAAAGTCAACGCTCCGCCTGCATCGGTGGAAGTAAATGTGCCGGGATTGGTAGTGCCGCAAAAAGTGCCTAATAATGGGGATGACACATTCGGTCCATCGTATATTTTTAGATAATCATAACCGCAGGTCGCATGGAATTCAACATCAAATGATGAAAAGGTGATACTCACTTTCTTTCCAGCTGTTGCGGGAGTCAAAGTCTGTGTATAATCAGCTGAACTRTAATTGCTGGCGCTYCCGTTATCRTCATGATAWGAATCTCCGGTRCTAACSGACTGGGTGGTRTTCGACATATTGTAGYTYGAYCCACCTCCGCAACCTGTGGAGGTAAACTTCACAGTGCCAGTGCCACTATTGRCCGTACCCGCATTGGTAAAATCCCCATAAACGTTCATGGTGAAAGTACCCAGGCCGAGAGATGCACCTGCCGCAATCGTTATATCACCCACGTTACCAGTGGCGGTTAAAACAGGTTGATTGGGCGCATTGCTTTGAATCACTACACTATCCGAGCACGTAGGCACGCCGCCACACCAGTTGGCTGCGTTGTTCCAATCTGTGCTGGTTCCACCTCCCCAGCCTCCATTGCTTAACCAGACATAGTGTTCCCCAACATTCGTGGACCATGTCTCGCCCGCTGAATTGATCGCCTTTACCTGGAATCGTAGGGTGTCATTATTATACGTTGATGCATTAAAAGTGTAGGAACTTGTTACACCTGTAAACAACGTTGAACTGAGCGTTGGATCGCAGTTAGTACCCGTACAATAATACAAGTCGAAAGAGGTTGACCCGGATGAGGCACCCCAGGTCACCGCCACGTTACCTGGACATGAGGCTGTCAATAGGGGAGCGCTCAAGCTAAACGCCCCAGGCTTATCAACACATTGTATGCAAGCAGACGTAACATTTGTCAACGTTCCGGATTGCGCTTCAATTTGAAAACAAGCCTCTACCGTATTATAATAAACATCTGTCCAGGCGTAAGTACCACCGGCCATCGTTTGAGTTAAATTGGACGTGGAAGTTAAAACGCCTGTTCCTGTGTTAAGCACCAAAGTAACGGAGCTGGCCTCGTCGGCATCTGCATTTCCATTGGCATCTGTGGCGTTAACCGTCACAGCGAACGTTTGATTTAAAGGTACAAGGGTAGGGGGTTTGCTTGTTGCATACACCAGTTTAGTAGCTGCCACCGTAATTGTAAATTGGTTGGAAGTGATATCCGTCCCAAAACTCGAAGCGAAGGCAGAGCTATTGCTGCCATTGGTCCAACCGTGGCTGGCGGCGGTTATCTTGCATTCAAAAACCAAATTGTCAATAATATTGCTGGTGTTYAGATAGACAGCSAKKGTTGCYTCYTTKGTRATYTCMCCATTKGCSAYATCMAGGTTGGGAGAAGTGATAGGTATATCAACATAAGTATCAGTGATGGTTGGMGCMCCRATYGTTACWGGAACYCCATTATARTCCARYGTMACMCCCTGAATRTGATCGGTCCARTCWGCSGTATTKYYWGYTCCTGGCTGGATSCGGATATTGGTCACTTTGGTCACTTTMSTATCCGCAGTGGCTAAATCTTTGATCTTGAATTTGAACACATCAACGGCTRATCCCGCWGCTGTRGCGGTAGAGGGKATASTACCTCCAACMACYTGTGTSGTAGGCGCRTCAGCATCAGARTCCTGATCACCTAACGAAACGGTAATTTCCCAATCATTYAWAGATGGTGAGGCAGTWGTATAATTAAGATACGCGACGATGGTGAGTTTGGCATAGGTCCCCGTATTCAATCCTGAGATATCGATCGGGCTGGTATCAAAACCAGCGGAATTTCCAGCTAAGGCACCATCTGGAACAATGGTAGGCGTAGTGCCATAAAACACTTTATATTTTATATCACTGCCTGTTTCGCCATCATTCCACACAATCTGATTCCAGGCCGTTGCACCATCAAATGAAGCGTAATCTACTATTGACGAAGTTGCAGTGCCCTGCACAACATAACTGGCATTTAGCCTGGCTCCATATCCGGTATTTTCGTCATAGGTGCTAATGTTCCTGTTATCCGTTCCACCATCATTTGCTACTATGATGGATAGGTTGTTATTGGATGCCCAGCTCGTCCGGTTCACAATTTCCTGAAGCACTGTTTTAATCTCAGGACTGTTGTAATATGTTCCTGTTGACCATGCCGTACTTACATCCCAGTCTACTTGGCTTGTTGTCTTTGTTCTACCACTTGGTTTTGTCGCTGAAAAATCAGCGGAGTTATCTACATCATCAGCGCTTATTTTTGTGTTGATAGTCGGCGACGTAGCATCGAAAGCACGAACAGATAGTGTGGCTGTGGTTATGGTTGCGCCCTGTGGGAGCGGCACTGTTTGAAACCGCAATCCGGTGGTGCAATCCAGAAATCCAGCACCAGATCTAAACCCCATTCTGGAATTGATAGCCGTGGGAAAGTTCGAACCGTCAGAGTAGTCAAATGCATCGTCATTGCCAGCACCTATTTGTTCCTGAGCAATCGCAGTTGGAGTAATTCCGCCAATATTATCACCAGGGGTGTTGCAATTTGCTAAAGTGATCCCGTCAAATTGTCCTTCAGCAGTCTGAAGCCAGGAGATTTCTCCAGATGATTTATAGGTGAAGCTATAGGTTCCGGAGTTATAACTTCCGTACGTGTTGGACCCTGTTGGATCAATTGCTTTGATGCGGTAATAGTAGGTGGTAGCATTGGTTATTCCTGTGAGCGTCGCACATGTTAGGTCGAAAGTAGAACCGGATGCATAGTGTGCTCCTCCATTGGTGAAGTCTCTGGTCCATGTAATGGAAAGAAAATCGGCGTTATTGTCTATTTCTATCCGGTAATCTACAGGGTTGGCATCCGCATCCGTGGTGGAGGCTCTAAACATTGGGGTGTCGTCAAAAATGTGTGAATTGTTGAAGCAGAGCTGTGAAGCACCACCAATTTCGTAGAAGGTAGGAGCTGCTGGTGAAGCGTTGTTCGCAGTCGCTGTAACTGAGATATCATCCACTTTGAATCCAGGGTCGGTACCTACGCTGCCATCATTTTTCCATCTGAATCCTAAATAAAATTGCGTCGCGTCCACCTCTGAAATATCCAGATTCGTCACCGTTTGTGTCGTTGCTTGATTTACATAGGTGCCAGTATTGGTAAAGTTGGTCCACGTGGTACCGTTGGTGGAGTAGCAGATCTTTCCATAGTCCCAACTCACCTCACCTCTGCTTTGCCATTTGAAGGAGAGTTTAACCCCGGTGTAATTGGTAGCGTCGATTAAAGTTCCATAATAGGCCACTTCTTCCCCGGCATCGTCCCACGCGTATTCACAGTAGACACCATAAGCATGCAGCGTTAAGCAATAGCTGCCCGTGATGACGCAGGTATTGGTAATGCTCCAGTCTCCTACAGTGGGGGTGATGGTGTATTGCTTCCATCCATTAAAAGCTGTTGTGGAAAGTTCTCCCTGGGTAGCGCTTTCAAAGTCTTCGGAGTATAAAGTAGTTTGGGCTAATGTATTGGAAGCAAAGAATACGCTAAGGATAGCGAAAACAGCTCCACTTAGGAGATTAAGGTGTGAGGGCGGTATTTTTTTTATCACGTCAAAATGACCTTAATAATAGGGTGATATATTAAGCTAAATTGATTTGAGAAATATAAATTTATAATACGTGGATTGCCAATATAAGTTATGAAAAACGCTAAATTTTGGTCAGATTGCCTCGAAATATAGGCAATATAGTGTAGAATAACAAGAAAAAATTACGAATTACCTGATATACAGGCCTTGCTTTTTAGATTGTTGTTATACAGCTAGTTGTGTTCGTAGGAGATGCCTTAGGGGGCGACCCTCTTCAAAATGGAATACTGGATCGTTGAGTTGAGTTTCAAAAGGATAGCTTAGCCAATAACCACAGAGCACACAGAGGTTGCACAGAGTTCACCAAGAGTGATTCAATTTTTCAAACCTCTGTGCATTCTTAGCGCCCTCCGTGGTTAATCTATTGCCATGATTTTAGATGCTGTATACTCCAATAAATTAGACCAAAAGGGTACCTCATCCACTCTTCTTCCTTGCCTTAAACGACCATGTAAACTTGAACCTGGCCACTTCGTCGCCAGCTTCATCAGTACCTATGGTCAAACAGGTGGCTTTCTCGCCTTCTCCAGATTCCAAGGTGCGCTCAACAGCTTGGAAAACATGGGAACCCTCCTCACAAGTAAAAGTAATCAGCCCCACCGCTTTTTTAGAGAATTCCCCTTCAACTCCCTGAACCAACATCGCAACAGAAGGCTTTTGACCGAAAGTAGCTGCTACTCCCAAAGCACCCGTGCTCATTTCAGCCGCCATGGTCAGGCAAGCAAAGTACATGGACTTAAAGGGGTTCTTGGTAAGATATTTATAAGGAATAGTTACCTGGCATTTATCCGGGGTGATATCCTTTATCTTCATACCCGACAAAAAGCCCATAGGCAGATCTCTAAGCAAGAACAATCTGAACTTAAACCCGGTGGCCATTTTCATAAATGAGCGGCCCTTTTTTGTTACCTCCATACGTTACGAATTACGAATTGGTACGAATGTACGAATTGTAATGCCGATTGATTGGGGGTGATGGGGGGAACTCGAATTGGAATTCAGATTGAATTTTTATACCTATTTGGGAAATGTTGTTGGTTGTCGTTCTCTATGGATATAGGGATGATGAGACTTGCGCTACATGGAGCCTGAGCGCTTTCAATAAGTGAAATGAGGTGGGTTTATAACCACGTTCTATTATCTGATAATACACAAGCTTCAATTTGTTTGAAGTCCAGTGTAGTGCATCCAGTTTTGTCCAAGGTAAGGTCTTAAAACTCGCAATTCGTTGACAAATGGTTGTTAATAAGTCCTTTTGATGGCGCTGAACTCAATTCTTGATTTGCATAGCTTTGAATGTTATTAATATTCATATGCTCAAGAAAAATTACCTTACATCACTCTTCATTCTCGGGTTGATCAGCTTTCAGGTTGCTGTTCAGGCCGGGGACATTGGGGAGTACAGAAATCAGT